>NZ_JAVDYB010000001.1:0-345625 GCF_031458235.1 Catenuloplanes atrovinosus
CGATCGCCATCACGTCGTTGTCGTAGATCACCGCGGTCGGCCGCCGCGCGGAGCTGAGCAGCCGCCGGGTGGCCCGGGCGCCCTCCTCGCCGGTGTAGTCGGACGGCACCGTGACGATCTCCCCGGACAGGCCGAGGCGCGCGCCGACCGCGAGGAACGCCTCCGTGCGCGCCCGCGTGTGCTCCAGCTCCGGCAGGCCGCCGACCCGGGCGATGCGCCGGTGGCCGAGCGCGACCAGGTACTCCACGGTCTCGGCCAGCGCGGCGGTCTCGTCGGACCAGACGCCGGGCAGCGCGCCGGTGCCGTCCGGCCCGCCGATCACCACCGCGGGCAGTTGCAGCCGCTCCAGCTCGGGCACGCGCCGGTCGTCCACCCGCAGGTCGCAGAGGAGCACGCCGTCCACCCGCCGCTCACCCCACCAGCGCCGGTAGACCGCGATCTCCGCGTCCGGGTGCGCGACGACCTGCAGGGTGAGCGCGTACGACCGGGCGGACAGCTCGGCCTCCACGCCGCTGATCAGCTCCATGAAGAACGGCTCGATGCCGAGCGTGCGGGCCGGCCGGCAGAGCGCCAGCCCGACCGCGCCGGCGCTGGCGCCGGAGAGCGCGCGGGCCGCGCTGCTCGGGCTGAAGCCGATCTCGTCAGCGATGTCCAGGATTCGCCGCCGGGTGGCGTCGGAGACGCCGGGCTGCCCGTTCAGCGCGTACGAGACCGCGCCCTTGGACACGCCGGCCCGGCGTGCGATGTCCGCGATGGTGGGTCGCTTCACGGCTGTTGAGCTTGCCCGGTTAAGTGCACGCCCGTCAATGCGTCCTACTGGTGGTATTGGCGACCTTCGCTGCGTTCAATACGGTGGCGTCGCTTACGCGCTTCAGTAACCCCCATCGATATTCGCCCGCTCGATCGGAGGCACCCGTGCACAGACGGTCACTGGTTGCGGCGGCCGCGGCGGCGATGCTCCTCGCCGCCGGCTGCACCACCACCGGCACCGCCACCACCCCGCAGCAGGACGCGGCCGGCCCGGCCGAGCTGCTGTTCTGGAACACCGGCAGTGACGAGCAGGCGGCCGCGATGCAGGTCGCCGCGGATCGCTACAAGGAGCTGCACCCGGACGTCACGATCAAGGTGCAGGCGATCGCCTGGGACGACGGCCGGGCGAAGGTGCTGACCGCCGCCACCTCGCGCAGCGGGCCGGACATCGTCTCCGGCGGCCTCTCCTGGGGCATCGAGCTCGGCGAGCTCGGCGGCATGATCGACCTGAACCGGTACGACGTGACCGCCGCCCGGCAGCAGACCCGCCCCGAGCTGTGGAGCTCGATCACCTCGCCCGGCGGCGCGGTCTACGGCATCCCGATGGACATGACGCTGTACGTCTTCTACTACCGCCCCGACCTGCTCCAGCGGGCCGGCCTCGGCGGCCCGCCCACGACCTGGGCCGAGTTGTTCACCGCCGTGGACCGGCTCAAGGCGTCCGGCGTGCCGACGCCGCTGGTCGAGGAGTGGGGCACGTTCGAGTGGCTGCCCTGGTTCAACTACCTGAAGCAGGCCGGCGGCTCGCTCTACTCGCCGGACTGCACGGAGGTCACGATCGCCTCGGACGCGGCCGTGACCGCAACCACCGCCTGGGCCGACCAGTACCGCAGGTACGGCGTGCCGAAGGCCACCGTCGACGTCGGCGCCGGGCTGGCCAAGGGGGAGTACGCGATGGCGATCGGCGCGTCGTACCTGGCCGGCGGCTTCGACTCCGGGCACCCGGAGCTGAAGGGCAAGTGGCAGACCGCGCCGCTGCCCACCGGACCGGCCGGCGCCGGCTCGTTCGTCGGCGGCAAGATCGTCGGTGCCATGTCGTACACGAAGTACCCGCAGGCCGCGGCCGACTTCGTGAAGTGGCTCTACACGGACGAGGCGGTGGAGATCCTCCAGCGCGAGGTGTTCACCCGCGGCGGCGAACTCTACATCTCCCCGCGCCCGGAGCTGCTGGCCAAGGCCAACGCGAGCGACAACCTCAAGCAGACGCTCCAGGCCACGCTCGGCACGGTGACCGGCCCGCCCAACTGCAAGGGCTGGGAGACCAGCGGCGCCGAGGTCAGCAAGCGGCTGCAGGCGGTGGTCAACGACGGCGCGGACCCGCGGGCCGCGCTGACCGAGGCCGCCCAGATCATGCGGGACAACCTCGGCTGAGGTTCCGGTTCGGGCCGCCGGCCGGCACCGGCCGGCGGCCCCGCGTCGCGAGGGAGGGACCGTACCCATGACGGCCGTGCTGACCGAGCCGCCGCTGACCAACGGCCGGACGGCGAGCCGCCGCCGGGCGCGGCTGCGCCGGGCCGTACCCGGATATCTCATGCTCCTGCCGTTCGCCGGGCTGTTCCTCGGCTTCCTGATCTGGCCACTGCTCAACGCGCTGTACTTCGCGTTCACCGACTTCAACGGCGTGCGCCCGCCCTCCTGGGTCGGCACGGAGAACTTCCGCCGGCTCTGGCTGGACGATCCGCGCTTCCGGAAGGCGCTGGTCAATTCGCTGATCTACGTGGCGCTCGCGGTCACGCTGACCACGGCCGCGGCGCTCACGCTCGCGCTGGCGTTCCGCGGCACGTCGTGGCGCGACCGGGTGATGCGCACGATCTTCTTCCTGCCGTCCGTCACGTCCACCATCGCGGTCATGCTGATCTGGCGCTGGATCTTCTCCGGCGAGCGGTTCGGGCTGGCCAACACGGTGCTGTCCTGGTTCGGCGCGGAGCCGGTGTCGTGGCTGTCCACGCCGCGCTGGACCATCCCGCTGCTGGTGCTGATGGCGGTCTGGGGCGGCTGCGGGTACGGCATGGTCATCTTCGTCTCCGGGCTGAACGCGATCCCGGAGGAGCTCTACGAGGCCGCGCGGCTGGACGGCGCGGGCGGGTGGCAGCAGTTCCGCTACGTCACGCTCCCGCAGCTGCGCCCGGTCACCACCTACGTGGTGATCACCGGCCTGATCGGCGCGTTCCAGGTGTTCGAGGCCGTCTACATCGTGTTCCGCGCGGTGAGCAGCGTCGGCGGCGTGCAGGACGGCGGCCTGATGCTGGTGCCGTACCTCTACGACATGGGGTTCACGAAGTTCCAGCTCGGCTACGCGTCCGCGATCGCGTGGACGCTCTTCCTGATCATCTTCGTGATCAGCATGATCCAGTTGCGGGTCACCCGCGCGCTGAGGGAGCTGTGATGACCCGACTTCGGGGCGAGCTGCTGCGCCTGCCGCTCTACCTGGCCGGCCTCACCATGCTGGTGCCGTTCTACTGGATGGCGTCGGCCGCGTTCAAGCCGGTGCCGGAGCTGACCAGGAACCCGCCGAGCTTCGTGCCGGGCGACCCGACGCTGGACGCGTTCTACGAGCCGGCCTGGGACCCGGGCGTGCGCGCGGACCAGCTCGTCGCCGGGCTGTTCCAACGCTACCAGGACGTACCCGGCGGCTTCCTGCGGTTCATGGGGAACAGCCTGTTCGTCGCGGCCGCGATCACGGTGCTGTCGCTGCTGATCGCGGCGCTGGCCGCGTACGCGCTGACCAAGATGGACCTGCCCGGCCGCCGGGTGATCTTCGTGGTCGTGGTGGCGTCCATGATGATCCCCTGGCAGGTCACGCTGGTGCCGAACTACCTGATCGTGCGCAACCTGGAGTGGCTCAACACCTACCAGGGCTACATCGTCCCGGCGCTGGCCAAGGCGTTCGTGGTGTTCTTCCTGGTGCAGTACATGCGCTCGATCCCGGACGACCTGGTGCACGCGGCGCGGGTGGACGGCGCGGGCGAGTTCCGCATCTGGTGGCGCGTGGTGATGCCGCTGATGCGCCCGGCGCTGGCCGCCATGGCGATCTTCGTGGTCCTGGCCGAGTGGAACAACTTCCTCTGGCCACTGATCATCGTGCAGGACGACACGATGGCCAACGTGCCGGTCGCGCTCTCCCGGCTGAACGCCTCGAACGCCTTCAATCCCCACAACATGGCCGTGATCATGGCAGCATCGCTGTTGACGTCGCTGCCGACGGTGATCTTCTTCCTGGCCTTCCAGAAGCACTTCACCCGGGGCATCGCACTCTCCGGCATCAAGGGATGAGGCACATGGGTTCGTACCGCGCGCTGCACGACGGCTGGACGCTGACCGGGGCCGGGCACTCCGTGGACGCGAGCGTCCCCGGCTGTGTGCACACCGACCTGCTCGCCGCCGGCGTGATCGACGATCCGTACCTGGACGACAACGAGCTCCGCCAGGAGTGGATCGGCCGCACCGACTGGGTCTACGAGACCACGTTCGACTGGCGGCCCGATCCGCTGGTGCCCCGCGCCGACCTGGTCTGCGACGGCCTGGACACGATCGCGGTGCTGACGCTCAACGGCACCGAGATCGGCCGGACCGCGAACATGCACCGCGGCTACCGGTTCGACGTCGCCGACCGTCTCGTGCCGGGGGAGAACACGCTGCGCGTCGCGTTCACCTCCGCCAGGAACCACGCGGAGGCGGAGCGCGACCGGCTCGGCGACCGGCCGAACGCGTACCCGGAGCCGTTCAACTTCATCCGCAAGATGGCCTGCAGCTTCGGCTGGGACTGGGGGCCCACGCTGATCACGGCCGGCATCTGGCGGCCGATCGGCCTGCACACCTGGGCCGGCGGCCGGCTCGCCCGGGTCCGGCCGCTGGTCACGCTCACCGAGGACGGCGACGGCCGGATCGAGTTGCACGTGGACGTGGAGCGGGCGAGCGCGGACCCGCTGGTCCTGACCGCCGCCGTGGCCGGCGTCCGGGTCGAGCACACCCTGCAACCCGGCGAGGGTACGGCCGTGCTGGTCCTCGACGTGCCCGCGCCCGCGCGGTGGTGGCCGCACAGCCTCGGTGACCAGCCGCTGCACCCGGTGGACGTGGCGCTCACCACCACCGGCGGCACCTCGCTGGACGAGTGGCACCGCCGGGTCGGCTTCCGCGACGCGTGCCTGGACACCACGGACGGCGCGTTCACGCTGGTCGTCAACGACGTGCCGGTCTTCGCCCGGGGGGTGAACTGGATCCCGGACGACGCGCTGGTCACCCGGATCACCCGCACCCGGCTGGCGGAGCGGCTGGGCCAGGCCGTCGAGGCGAACGTCGACACGATCCGGGTCTGGGGCGGCGGCCTCTACGAGTCGGACGAGTTCTACGAACTCTGCAACGAGCTCGGCCTGCTGGTGCTCCAGGACTTCCCGTTCGCCTGCGCGGCGTACCCGGAGGAGGAGCCGCACGCGAGCGAGGTGGCCGCCGAGGCCCGGGAGAACGTGGTCCGGCTCGCCCCGCACCCCAGCCTGGTGGCCTGGACCGGCAACAACGAGAACATCTGGGGCTGGCACGACTGGGACTGGCAGCCCGCGCTCGGCGACCGCACCTGGGGCGCCGGCTACTACTTCGACCTGCTCCCGGGCATCGTCGCGGAGCTGGACCCGACCCGGCCGTACTGGCCGGGCAGCCCCTGGTCCGGCGACCACGACACGCACCCGAACGAGCCGTCCCGCGGCACCATGCACATCTGGGACGTGTGGAACCGCGTCGACTACTCGCACTACCGCGACCACCGGCCGAGGTTCGTGGCCGAGTTCGGGTTCCAGGCGCCGCCCGCGTACGCCACGCTGCGCCGCGCGATCAGTGACGACCCGCTGACGCCGGAGTCGCCCGGGCTCGCGCACCACCAGAAGGCGGCCGACGGGAACGTCAAGCTCCGGCGCGGCCTCGACGACCACCTCCCGGCGCCCCGCGACTTCGACGACTGGCACTTCCTCACCCAGGTCAACCAGGCGCGGGCGATCACGCTGGGCGTCGAGCACTTCCGCTCGCTGCGTCCGTACTGCATGGGATCGGTGGTCTGGCAGCTCAACGACTGCTGGCCGGTCACCTCGTGGTCCGCGATCGACGGCGACGGGCGCCGCAAACCGCTCTGGTACGCGCTGCGCCGCGCCTACGCGGACCGGCTGCTCACGGTGCAGCCGCGCGAGCACGGACCGGCCGTGGTCGCGGTCAACGACGGCCGCACGCCGTGGACCGGCGAGATCGAGGTGACCCGCCGCGCCCTGGACGGCACGATCCTGGCCGAGGCGGTCTTCCCGCTGGACCTGCCCGCGCACGCCGCGACCACCGTCCCGCTCCCGCCGGACCTCGCCACCCCCGGCGACCCGTCCGCGGAAATCGTCGTGGCGTCGGCCGGCGACACCCGGTCCCTCTGGTTCCCCGCCGAGGACAAAGAGATCAACTTCCCGGTCCCGCGGTACGACGCCGAGGTCACCGCGTTCGACGGCGGCTACGACGTGACGGTCACCGCGCGTACCCTGCTGCGGGACCTGACGCTGCTCGCCGACCGCCTCGATCCCGGCGCCGTGGCGGACCGGGCGCTGGTTACGCTCCTACCCGGTGAGACCACCACGTTCCGGGTACGGACCGACGCCACGCGCGACGCCGACGCGCTGACCGCGAGGCCGGTGCTGCGCTGCGTGAACGACGTCCGGCCCGGAAAGGCACCCGCACCATGACCACATCCGTCCCGGGACCGGTACTCGCGATCGACGTCGGCGGCACCAAGCTCGCCGCCGCCGTGGTCGACCCCGACGGCACGCTCCGCGACCGGGCGGTGGTGCCCACCCCGGCGTCGGACGATCCGGACAAGGTCGGCGGCGCGCTGGTCACGCTCGCGCACCAGGTCGCCGCCGCCGGCCCGGCCCCCGCGCTGCGCGGCATCGGCGTCGGCTCGGCCGGCCCGCTCGACCCGTACGCGGGCACGGTCAGCCCGGTCAACATCGGCGCCTGGCGCGGCTACCGGATCCTGGACGCGCTGCGCGACGTGCTCCCTGGCCGTCCCGCCTACCTGGGCGGCGACGGCCAGTGCATGGCGCTCGGCGAGTACCGCTGGGGCGGCTACACCTCGGCCGCGTTCCTCGGCATCGTGGTCTCCACCGGCGTCGGCGGCGGCCTGGTCCTGGACGGCCGCGTCTACCAGGGCCCGACCGGCAACGCCGGGCACATCGGCCACATCCCGGTCTCGCTGGACGGCCCCGACTGCCCGTGCGGCGGCCGCGGCTGCGTCGAGGTGCTCGGCAGCGGCACCTCGATCGTCCGGTGGGCGCTGGCCAACGGCTGGCAGCCCACGCAGCCCACCCCGGACGCGCGCCTGCTGGCCGCGGACGCGCGCGCCGGCCACCCGGTCGCGCTCGAGGCGTTCCAGCGGTCCGGCCGCGCGGTCGGCGCCGGCATCGTGGCCACGGCCGGCCTGTTCGACCTGGACGACGTGGTGATCGGCGGCGGCGTGGCGAACGTCGGCGACCTGCTCTTCGAGCCGGTCGACGCCGCGATCTCCGCGCTGGCCGGGCTCGCCTACATCAAGCGGGTACGCGTCCACCGCAGCACGCTCGGCGGCGACGCCGGGCTGCTCGGCGCCGCGGCGCTGGTCATGTCACACCTGTAGCGGGCTTCCGCTCCTCCCGGTGGCTGAGTTAGGTTAGCCATGCCTTACGTGCAGACATCGGGAGGAACCGTGACCCAGACCGCCGACCCCGTGACGACGGTCCGCCCCTGGCGCTTCTTCATCGCCGAGGTGTGCCGCGTCGAACGGCTCAGCCCCAGCTTCCTGCGCGTCACGCTCACCGGCGACGACCTCGACCGCTTCGCCTCCACCGGCTACGACCAGCGATTCAAGCTCCTCCCGCCGCTCCCCGGGACCGGCTTCGACACGCTACCCACCGGCGAGGACTGGTACGGCGAGTGGCGCGCCCTCCCCGAAGCCCGGCGCAACCCGATCCGCACCTACACCATCCGCGCCGTCCGCCCCGCCCTCCGCGAAGTCGACGTCGACATGGTCCTGCACGGCGACCACGGCCCCGCCTCCCGCTGGGCCCTCAACGCCCGCCCGGGCTCCCCGATCGCCCTCCTCGGCCCCAACGCCGACCACCCCGGCCCGCACGGCGGCTTCGACTTCCGCCCCCCGGCCCACGCCGACTTCCTCCTCCTCGGCGGCGACGAGACAGCCGCCCCCGCCATCGCCGCCATCCTGGAACAACTCCCGCCCGACACCCGCGGCGAAGCCTTCATCGAGGTCCCCCTCACCGGCGACCACTTCCCGGTCACCACCCCCGCCGGCGTGACCCTCACCTGGCTCCCCCGCGACGGCGCCGCCCACGGCACCCACCTCATCCCCGCCGTCGAGGCCGCCACCGCCCGCATCCTCGGCGACTCCCCGGCACCCCCGGCGGACCTGGAAGACGTGGACGTCGACCACGAGATGCTCTGGGAAGTCCCGGTCGACGCGACCGGCGCCCCCTTGACCGACGCCAGCCGTCTGTACGCATGGCTGGCCGGGGAAGCGGGCGTCATCAAGACGCTCCGCCGCCACCTCGTCGCGGGATGCGCGGTGGACCGGCGGGCGGTCGCCTTCATGGGCTACTGGCGCCTCGGCCGCGCCGAGGGCAGCTAACCCTCCCACCGATCCCGTCGCCCGGGGCGAGCGTTCTCCGCGGGCGCGCGATCGTGGCGATCCCGCCGGTCGGCGCCGGCTGTCTCTGTTGCGTCGGTAGCTGCCTCCGGACTTCGGCCTCACGACGGGACGAGGCGTCCTGCTTTCCATTACCCAGCCCGGCCGATCGGCCGATCGGGCGCTCCGCGCCCGAAATTTCGGTGTTTAGCAGGTGGCCTCGCCTGCAGGTGCCGGGGATCAAGTGGCTGCCTCCGGCGGGTCTCGGGCTCCGGGGAATGGGCGTGCGTTTCGGCCGGGGAAGGATTCGTCGGCCCCGCTGGCTTTCGCGGGTGGCGGGGTTGCGTGTCGTGGGCCTGGATGCCCCGTCTGCCGTCGTCCCGGGACAAGCCGAGCAGATCATCGGCAGGGCCGCCAGCTTGGTGACCTGGGCTGCGGTTGGTGGGTGGTGGCGGCCCTGCCGATGATCTGCACCCCAAGGGCGGGTCGACGGCAGACGGGGCATCCAGGCGGTTGCGGTATGCGCGCTCCGCGCGCCAGATGCCGGATCGGACGTGACCGGTTATCGATCTTGCGTCGAGCATTAAAGATGCGTAGAGCACGTTATGAGGACCTCATAACGTGCTCTACGCATCTTTAGTCAAGATCCGCGCGTCTCGCCCGGGCGCCTTAATATGATATTTCGGGTTCTCGCCGCATGGTGCCTGCCGACACCGGCGCCTGCCGCGCCCGCGCTTGCCGGCGCCTGCCGCGCTCGCGCTTGCCGGCGCCTGCCGCACCCGCGGCTGCCGGCGCCTGCCGCACCGGCGGCTGCTGCGCCGCGCCTGCCGGTACCGGTGCCTGCCGCGCCGACCCGCCGCACCGGCGGCTGCGGCGCCGACCCGCCGGTACCGGTGCCTGCCGCCGCGTCCACCGCCACCGGCGCCTGCCGTCCCAGGCACGCCGGTACCGGCGCCTGCCGGTACCGGTGCCTGCCGCCACCGGCGCCTGCTGCGCCGCGTCGCTGTATCGGCGACCTGCCGTGCCGACCCGCCGGTACCGGTGCCTGCCGCCGTGCCACCGCCACCCGCGCCCACGGGCACCGGTGCCTGCCGCGCCGAGCCGCGTCCCGCGGTCTACACCGCCCGGTGACCCAGCCCAACGCGCGTCAGGGACAACCGGCACCACCGGAGTCGGAGGCCGCGGCCCGGCAGGAAGGCGGCACGAGAACGCCCCGGTTCCGCCGCAAGGAATCATGCGGCGGAACCGGGGCGCGAAGCCGGTGAAAGACTTCGGGTCAGGGAACCCGTCGGTAGGCCCCGTCCGAGGCGGACGTCGCCATCGACGCGTACGCGCGCAGCGCCGCCGACACCGGGCGGTCGCGGTTCACCGGCGTGTACGGCCGATCCCGCTTCTCCTGGGCGATCCGCCTCGCCTCCAGGACGTCATCGGCAACATTGAGCCGGATTGACCGGCCCGGGATGTCGATGACGATCTCGTCCCCGTCCTCGACCAGGGCGATCAAACCGCCCGATGCCGCCTCCGGCGACACGTGCCCGATGGACAGGCCCGACGTACCACCGGAGAAACGGCCGTCCGTGATGAGTGCGCACGCCCGTCCGAGGCCGCGCCCCTTCAGGAACGACGTCGGGTACAGCATCTCCTGCATCCCCGGGCCGCCGCGCGGGCCCTCGTAGCGGATCACCACGACGTCGCCGGCCACGACCTGCTTGCCGAGGATGCCGGTCACCGCGTCGTCCTGGGACTCGAAGACGCGGGCCGGTCCGGAGAACTTCCACACCTCCTCCGGCACGCCGGCGGTCTTGACCACGCAGCCGTCGGGGGCGATGTTGCCGAACAGGATGGCCAGGCCGCCATCGGCCGTGTACGCGTGGTTGAGGTCCCGGATGCAGCCCTCGGCCGCGTCCGTGTCCAGCGTCGACCAGCGGTTCTCGGTGGAGAACGGCTGGGTGGTACGGACCCCGCCGGGCGCCGCGTGGAACAGCTCGACCGCCTCCGGGCGGGGGGAGCCGCCGCGCACGTCCCAGTCGTCGAGCCAGGACTGCAGGGAGGGGGAGTGCACCGAGTGCACGGAGGTGTGCAGCAGGCCGGCGCGGTTGAGTTCGCCCAGGATGGCGGGGATGCCGCCGGCCCGGTGGACGTCCTCCATGTGGTATTTCTGGCTGTTCGGCGCGACCTTGGCCAGGCAGGGGACGCGGCGGGAGACCTCGTCGATGTCGGCGACGCCGAAGTCGAGCTCGGCCTCGCGCGCGGCGGCCAGCAGGTGCAGGATCGTGTTGGTGGAGCCGCCCATGGCGACGTCCAGCGCGACCGCGTTCTCGAAGGCCTCGCGGCTGGCGATGGCGCGGGGCAGCAGCGACGTGTCCTCGCCGTCGTAGTAGCGCTTGGCGATGTCCACGATCAGGCGGCCGGCCTCGACGAACAGGTCCTTGCGGGCGGCGTGCGTGGCGAGCGTGGAGCCGTTGCCGGGCAGCGCCAGGCCGATCGCCTCGGTCAGGCAGTTCATCGAGTTCGCCGTGAACATGCCGGAGCAGGAGCCGCAGGTCGGGCACGCGGAGCGCTCGATCGTGTCCAGCTGCTCGTCGGTGACGGCGTCGTTGACGGACGCCACCATGGCGTCGATCAGGTCGAGCTTGGAGTGGACGACGCCCTCGACCGCGACGGTCTTGCCGGCCTCCATCGGGCCGCCGGAGACGAACACGGTCGGGATGTTGAGGCGCAGCGCGGCCAGCAGCATGCCTGGCGTGATCTTGTCGCAGTTCGAGATGCAGACGAGCGCGTCCGCGCAGTGCGCGTTGACCATGTACTCGACCGCGTCGGCGATCAGCTCGCGGCTGGGCAGCGAGTAGAGCATGCCGGCGTGGCCCATGGCGATGCCGTCGTCGACCGCGATGGTGTTGAACTCGCGCCCCACGCCGCCGGCCTCGGCCACCGCGTCGGCGACGAGGCCGCCGAGGTCCTTGAGGTGGACGTGACCCGGTACGAACTGCGTGAAGCTGTTCGCGATGGCGACGATCGGCTTGCCGAAGTCGTCGTCGGTCATTCCGGTGGCCCGCCAGAGAGCGCGGGCGCCGGCCATGGTTCGGCCGTGCGTAGAGGTCCTTGACCGCAGCTGGGGCATGACCCCCAGTGTTGCACCGGTGTAAACGCCATGGCAGCGTTAGGCGCCCCTTACGTCCACCACGCGGGACGACGTGGCGCGGCACACCCGGCAACCCGCAAACGAGTGACCGGAAAAACACGCTTCGCACACGGTGTCCCCCACGTGAAGCATTTATCCGGCACAGTGAATGCGTGCACCTACCCCCTGGTGTCTGGATCGCCGCTCTCGCCGCCGCGCTGTCGGCCGTACCGGCCTCGGTCATGCTCGTCTCGTCCGCCCGCCGTCGCGACGGCCGCCGCCGGCACGCGCACCATCTGCTGGCCGCCGGCAGCGCGCTGATCGCGCTGGCCGCGGTGGCCGGGCTGGGCGTGGCGCTGACCGCGTACGGCCCGGACGCGGCACGCCTGATCGCGTTCGGCATGGTGGCCGGGGCGGTGACGCTGCTGGCCGGGATGCTGATGCTGCCCGGCGCCGCGGACACCGGGACCACGGCGCTGCAACACCTGCTGGACGGGCTGGCGATCGCCGGCTCGATCTGGTTCCTGGGCTGGGTGCTGGTGACCGAGCCGACCCGGATCCTGGGCGGCAGCACGCCGTACCCGTGCTGGTCCTCGATGTTGCCCCTGGCGGTCGGCGTGCTGGCGCTGGGCCTGACCACGATGGTGTCCGTGCGCATGCCGCGGCCGCGGGGCGGTTCGGTGGGCGTGGGTGCCGGCATCACCGCGGCCGGGCTGGCCGGGGCCGGCGTGTCGGTCGGCGTGTGCCAGGGGTGGGCCGGCCTGGTGCTGGCGTGTGCGCTGGTGCTGCCGGCCGGGCTGACCGTGATCGCGCTGGCCGCGCGCGCCACCGACCGGGAGCCGGAGCCGGTCGAGGTGGACACCACGCGGCGCGGTGCCGGGTTCGTGTTCCTGCCGATGGTGCTGCTCACCGGCGCCGCGGCCTATCAGGCCCTGATGACCGGCTCCATCGGTACGGTCGGCGTGCTGGCCGGCGGCCTGGTGCTGGTCGGGCTGGTCGGCCGGCAGTACCTCGCGCTGCGCGACGTGCGGCGCGGCGCGCAGCGGCTGCGCGAGCGGGAGGCGCACTTCCGCGGCCTGGCGCACACCGACCCGCTCACCGGCCTGGCGAATCGGCGCGGCATGCTGCGCGTGCTGCACCAGGAGGTGTTCTCCGGCGACGCCGGCCCGTGCGTGCTGCTCGGCATCGACATGGACGGCTTCAAGAGCGTCAACGATCTCCGCGGGCACGACGTCGGCGACGAGGTGCTGCTGGAGGTGGGCGGCCGGCTGCGCATGCACCTGCGGCCCGGCGACGCGGTGGCGCGGCTCGGCGGCGACGAGTTCGCGGTGCTGATGTGGGCCACCGAGGACGAGGCGGAGGCGGGCGCGCTGCGGCTGCTGGAGGCGCTCGGCGCGCCGTACGAGCAGGGCGGCGGCGTGGTGTTCCTGTCCGCCAGCATCGGGCTCGCGTCCGCGGCGTCGGCCGGCGACGTGGAGACGCTGATGCGCAACGCGGACCTGGCGCTCCGCTACGCGAAGATGAAGGGCAAGAGCCGGGTCGAGCGGTACGAGCCGGCCTACGACCACCTGCTGCGCCGCCGCACCACGCTGGAGCACGAGCTGCGCGGCGCGATCGACCGCGACGAGTTGCGGGTGGTGTTCCAGCCGGTGGTGTCGCTGCCCTCGGCCCGCCCGGTCGGCGCGGAGACGCTGCTGCGCTGGACGCATCCGCGGCTGGGCGCGGTCGGGCCGGACGAGTTCATCCCGGCCGCGGAGGAGTCCGAGCTGATCGCGCAGCTCGGCCGGTGGGTGCTGGACCAGGCCTGCCGCCGGCTCGCCGAGTGGCTGGCCGACGGCCACGACGTGTGGGTCTCGGTCAACGTGTCACCGCGCGAACTGCACGCGCCGGAGTACGTGGCGCGGGTGGCCGAGGCGCTGCACACGCACCGGGTGCCGCCGCAGCGGCTGGTGCTGGAGGTGACCGAGCACGCGGTCGCGACCGACCTGGACGAGCTGTGCCGCCGGCTGCGTGCGCTGCGGGACACCGGTGTCCGGATCGCGCTGGACGACTTCGGCGCCGGCTACTCGTCGCTGGGCCAGCTCCGGGACCTGCCGGTGGACATCCTCAAGATCGATCGCAAGCTGGTGGTGGCGTCCGAGCCGCTGGTCGACGTGGTGGTCCGGCTGGGGCACCGGCTCGGCCTGGAGGTGCTGGCCGAGGGGATCAGCACGCCCGGTCACCTGGCCGTGGTGGAGGCGTCCGGGTGCCGCTTCGGCCAGGGCTTCCTGTTCGGCGGCGGCGTCCCGGCCGAGCACCTGGAGGCCCAGCTCAAAGCCGTCTCGCCCGGGCGGCTGGTCCCGGCCGGCGCCGGGCACGGGCGGATGGCCATAACCGCAGGTCAGATCGCTCCCGCGGTGGACGACGACGCCTCGTCCGGGTGAAACGGCCGACTCCGTGAACCAATATGTGGGATAGGTTGACTCAGCGCGTGAGATGAGCGAAGCTGTCCCCATGTCCCTGCGCCAGACCGCCTCGTTCGCGATCACCCGCGACCTTCGGTCCTCTCGAGTACTTACCTGAGCGCACTCCCCTCGATTTGGGAGTGCGCTGGCCCCGTGTGAAGTTCGCACGAGGGCCGTTTTTATTGGCCAGGACTTGAGCCTGCCAAGCGACCAGGCGCCTTCGGGCGGTTTCACCACATTCGAGAATTCAGCAGCACCGAAGGTCCGAAAGGTCCGAGCAGCCATGACCAGACCCACGCCCGAGACTCTCGCCCACCGAGCCCACAGCGCGTTCGCCGCGTCGTCCTCGGCGGCCACGTCCGCCACCCCGGCCGCGCCGGCCGTCGCCCCGATCCAGGTCACCGGCGCCGGCTCGCTCGTCAAGTCGCTCGAGGCGCTCGGCGTGGACGTCGCGTTCGGCATCCCCGGCGGTGCGATCCTGCCGGCGTACGACCCGCTCTACGACTCGAAGGTCCGGCACATCCTGGTCCGGCACGAGCAGGGCGCCGGCCACGCCGCCACCGGTTACGCGCAGGCCACCGGCAAGGTCGGCGTCTGCATCGCCACCTCCGGCCCCGGCGCGACGAACCTGGTGACGCCGATCGCCGACGCGTACATGGACTCGGTGCCGATCGTCGCGATCACCGGGCAGGTCGGCCGGCCGTACATCGGGACGGACGCCTTCCAGGAGGCGGACATCCAGGGCATCACGCTGCCGATCACGAAGCACAACTACCTGATCCAGCGCGCGGAGGAGATCCCGCGGATTCTGGCCGAGGCGTTCCACCTGGCGATCACCGGCCGCCCCGGCCCGGTGCTGGTGGACATCCCGAAGGACATCCTCCAGGCGCAGACCACGTTCAGCTGGCCGCCCACGCTGGAGCTGCCCGGCTACCGGCCCACGCTGCACCCGCACGGCAAGCAGATCCGCGAGGCCGCGCGGCTGATGACCGGCGCGCGCCGCCCGGTGCTCTACGTCGGCGGCGGCGTGCTCAAGGCGCACGCCACGGAGAGCCTGCTCAAGCTGGCGGAGCAGACCGGCATCCCGGTCGTCACCACGCTGATGGCGCGCGGCGCGTTCCCGGACTCGCACCCGCAGCACATGGGCATGCCGGGCATGCACGGCACGGTCTCCGCGGTCTACGCGCTGCAGAAGTCGGACCTGCTGGTCGCGCTGGGCGCCCGGTTCGACGACCGGGTGACCGGCGACCTGGCCTCGTTCGCGCCGGACGCGGCCGTGGTGCACGCGGACATCGACCCGGCCGAGATCGGCAAGAACCGGGCCGCGGACGTGCCGATCGTCGGCGACGCGCGGCACGTCATCGACGAGCTGATCACCGCGATCGCCGCGGAGCACGCGGCCGGCCGGACCGGCGACTACTCCGCCTGGCGGGCCACGCTGGACGGGGTGCGCGAGCGCTACCCGCTGGGCTACGAGGAGCCGGAGGACGGCACGCTCTCCCCGCAGTACGTGATCAAGCGGATCGGCGAGATCGCCGGCCCGGACGCGATCTACGCGGCCGGCGTGGGCCAGCACCAGATGTGGGCGTCGCAGTTCATCTCCTACGAGAAGCCGTACACCTGGCTCAACTCCGGCGGCGCCGGGACCATGGGGTACGCGGTGCCCGCCGCGATGGGCGCGAAGACCGGCAAGCCGGACACCGTGGTGTGGGCGATCGACGGTGACGGCTGCTTCCAGATGACGAACCAGGAGCTGGCCACCTGCGCGCTGGAGGGCATCCCGATCAAGGTCGCCGTGATCAACAACGGCAACCTGGGCATGGTCCGGCAGTGGCAGACGCTCTTCTACGAGCAGCGCTACTCCAACACCGAGCTGGGTACGCACAAGCACCGCATCCCGGACTTCGTGAAGCTGGCCGACGCGCTCGGCTGCGTGGGCCTGCGCTGCGAGTCCGCGGCCGACGTGGACCGGGTGATCCAGGAGGCCATGGCGATCAACGACCGCCCGGTGGTCATCGACTTCGTGGTCGGCAAGGACGCCATGGTCTGGCCGATGGTCCCGGCCGGCACCAGCAACGACGAGATCCTGTTCGCCCGGGACATGCGCCCGGACTTCCCCGACGACGCGGTCTGAGAGGCACCTCCAGTCATGACCAAGCACACGCTCTCCGTGCTCGTGGAGAACAAGCCCGGCGTCCTGGCGCGGGTGGCCGGTCTCTTCTCCCGTCGCGGCTTCAACATCGACTCGCTGGCCGTCGGCGAGACCGAGCACCCCGAGGTCTCCCGGATCACCATCGTGGTCAACGCGGACGAGTCGCCGCTGGAGCAGGTCACCAAGCAGCTCAACAAGCTGGTGAACGTGCTGAAGATCGTGGAGCTGGATCCGGCCACCGCGGTCCAGCGCGAGCTGCTCCTGGTGAAGGTGCGCGCCGACCGTACCGTCCGATCACAGATCCTCGAGACGGCGACGCTGTTCCGCGCGCGCGTGGTGGACGTCGCACCGGACACCCTCACGATCGAGGCGACCGGCACGGCGGACAAGCTGGACGCGCTGCTGCGCGACCTCGAGCCGTTCGGCATCAAGGAGATGGTCCAGTCCGGGCTGGTCGCGATCGGCCGCGGATCCCGGTCCATCACCACCGGTCCGGCGTTACGCGCCGCCTGAGTGCTTTTCAATCCACAACCGGCTCCGGCCGTACGAAAGGGAAGTTGATGTCCGCAGAGGTCTTCTACGACGACGACGCCGACCTGTCGATCATCCAGGGCAAGAAGGTCGCCGTCCTCGGGTACGGCAGCCAGGGCCACGCCCACTCCCTGTCCCTCCGGGACTCGGGCGTCGAGGTCGTCATCGGCCTGCCGGAGGGCTCCAAGAGCCGTCCCAAGGTCGAGGAGCAGGGCCTGAAGGTGCTCACCCCGGCCGAGGCCTCCGCCTGGGCCGACGTGATCATGGTGCTCGCGCCGGACACCGTGCAGCGCAAGCTCTACGCCGAGTCGATCGCGCCGAACCTGACCGCGGGCAAGGCGCTGTTCTTCGGCCACGGCTTGAACATCCGGTTCGAGCTGATCAAGCCGCCGGCCGACGTGGACGTCGCGATGGTCGCGCCGAAGGGCCCGGGTCACCTGGTCCGCCGCCAGTACGTGGACGGCAAGGGCGTTCCGGCGCTGGTCGCGGTGGAGCAGGACGCGACCGGCGGCGCGCTCGCGCTGGCGCTCTCCTACGCGAAGGCGATCGGCGGCACCCGCGCCGGCGTCATCAGGACCACGTTCAAGGAGGAGACCGAGACCGACCTGTTCGGCGAGCAGGCGGTGCTCTGCGGCGGCGCCACCGCGCTGGTGCAGACCGGTTTCGAGGTGCTGACCGAGGCGGGGTACGCGCCGGAGATCGCCTACTTCGAGTGCCTGCACGAGCTGAAGCTGATCGTCGACCTGATGTACGAGGGCGGCATCGCGCGGATGCGGTACAGCATCTCGGACACGGCCGAGTTCGGTGACTACACCCGCGGTCCGCGCGTGATCAACTCGTCCACCAAGGAGGAGATGAAGAAGATCCTCTCCGAGATCCAGTCCGGGCAGTTCACCCGCGAGCTGATCGAGGACGACGACGCCGGCCGCCCGGCCTTCAACAAGTACCGCGAGCAGGCCGCGGCCCACCCGATCGAGGAGACCGGCCGCAAGCTGCGCGACATGATGAGCTGGGTCGACCGCCCGATCACCGAGACCGCCTGATTCCGGCGGTCGTGGAAGCGCGCCGGGGGCGACCCCGGCGCGCTTTTTCGTGTCCGGATTGACAGGCTTCTCTACTAAAGATTTTTCACCCGCCGGAACGGTGTAACGCGGGCGTAACCTCACAAGATCGGTGTCTATCGATCATGCGAGGTGTCATGAGGCCCGTCGTGGTCGTCGCG
Organism: Catenuloplanes atrovinosus; assembly: GCF_031458235.1. Taxonomy (NCBI): domain Bacteria; kingdom Bacillati; phylum Actinomycetota; class Actinomycetes; order Micromonosporales; family Micromonosporaceae; genus Catenuloplanes; species Catenuloplanes atrovinosus. The sequence goes on from NZ_JAVDYB010000001.1 coordinate 17,917, forward strand.
GAGGAGCTCGCCCCCGCGGCCCTGACCCAGTTGGACCAGGACTTCGACGTGCGGCACGTGGACGGCACCGACCGTCGCGAGCTGCTCGCCGCGCTCCGGGACGCGCAGGCGGTCGTCATCCGCAGCGCCACCCGGATCGACGAGGAGGCGATCGAGGCGGCGCCCGGGCTGCGCGTGGTCGCCCGGGCCGGCGTGGGACTGGACAACGTGGACGTCCCGGCCGCCACCGCACACGGCGTGATGGTGGTGAACGCACCCACGTCGAACATCGTCTCCGCCGCCGAGCAGGCCGTGGCGCTGCTGCTGGCCGTGGCCCGGCACACCGCGAGCGCGAGCGCGGCGCTGAAGGCGGGGGAGTGGCGGCGCTCGCGGTACACCGGCGTCGAGGTGTCCGGCAAGACGGTCGGCGTGGTCGGGCTCGGGCGGATCGGCGTGCTGTTCGCGCAGCGGATGGCCGCGTTCGGCACCCGGCTGATCGCCTACGACCCGTACGTGCAGCCCGCCCGCGCGGCCGCGCTCGGCGTGCGCCTGGTCTCGCTGGACGACCTGCTCGCCGAGTCCGACTTCATCTCCGTGCACCTGCCGCGCACGCCGGAGACCGTGGGCCTGATCGGCGCGCGCGAGCTGGCGCTGGTCAAGCCCGGCGTGCGGATCATCAACGCGGCGCGCGGCGGCCTGATCGACGAGCAGGCGCTGGCCGACGCGCTGGCCGAGGGCCGGGTGGCCGGCGCCGGCGTGGACGTCTACGCGAAGGAGCCGTGCACGTCGTCGCCGCTGTTCGCGCACGAGAGCGTGGTCGCCACCCCGCACCTCGGCGCGTCCACCGTGGAGGCCCAGGACAAGGCCGGGCTGGCGGTGGCGCGCAGCGTGCGGCTGGCGCTGCACGGCGAGTTCGTGCCGGACGCGGTGAACGTGCAGGCCGGCGGCGTGGTCGACGAGGACGTGCGGCCGCTGCTGCCGCTGGCGGAGAAGCTCGGCACCGTCTTCACCGCGGTGGCCGGGACGGTGGCGGCGAGCGTGACCGTGGACGTGCGCGGCGCGGTGAGCACGCGCGAGGTGCTGCGGCTGGCCGTGACCAAGGGCCTGTTCGCCGCCGTGACGCCGGAGCGGGTCACCTACGTCAACGCGCCGATGCTGGCCGCCGCGCGCGGCGTCTACGTCACCCTCGGCGAGTCCTCGAAGAACGACGAGCACACGGACGGGCCGTACGAGGTGACGGTGCGCGGCGTGCTCCCGGACGGCCGCGCGCTGAGCGTCTCCGGCACCGTGACCGGCGGCGCGCGCGAGATCCGGAAGATCACCGAGGTGGACGGTTACCGGACCGAGCTGACCGCGGACGGCATCCTGCTGTTCTTCACGTACGTGGACCGGCCCGGCGTGGTCGGCACGGTCGGCTCCATCCTCGGCCGCGCCGGCGTGAACATCGCCGGCATGCAGGTGGCGCGGCGCGCGGCCGGTGGCGAGGCGCTGATGACGCTGATGGTCGACTCGGCCGTCGGCGTGGAGCTGCTCACCGCGGCCGCGGACGCGATCGGCGCCGCCGCCGCGAGCGCGGCGGACCTGCGCGACGACGCCTGAGCGGGCTCAGTGAGGGGGGTACGCCGTGGCCTGCGGCGGATAGACCGATCCGCCCTGGACGTCCAGGAGCATGAGATTGTGCGCGCCGGCCAGCTGCTCGATCAGCAGCAGCACCTCGTCCGGGCACGTCTCCACCAGCTTCATCTCCACGTGGTCACGCGCCACGTGCAGCGGCTTCGTGACGAACGGCGAGGCGTTGCTGGCCGCGCCACGGTCCGGATATCGGGCCGTCAGGTCGGCGTAGAAGGCATTGATGCGCCGGTCGGGTGCGCCCGCGGCGTGGATGCCCGCGACACACCTCTTATGACCGGCCGTCACGTCGGCAGGCTCACCGGTCCGGTCAAGCGCCCAGACCACCAGGTCGAAACTCACCGGGGAAGAATGCCATCCGTTCCACCATCGGTCATCTCGGCCCCGACCGACACGCTGAGCCGCGCTGCTTCCACCCGCCGGCGGGCCTTGTCACGCCCACCGATATCGCTATAGCGTATTTGATTGGTCACACAGGGCGATCGCCTGGCCGGGGCGGCCGCCCATGGGGACCCGTCTTCGGGTGACGGTGTCCCCGGTGTGACCGCCCCGGGTGCGTTCTCCGCGACCTCTGCACGGACCACCACCCGACACCGGTCGGCCCTCGCAGTTCGTTGCCGAGTCCCGCGAGGGCCTGCCCAAACCCCCGGCTCCGCCCGCCACCTCACAGGCGGCCGGTGCGGTCCAGTGCGCGGTACCCGTCCGCCGTGGGGAACCAGCTCAGCGCGGTCGGGCCGGCCGCGTAGAGCGCGATGGCGTAACCGTTGGCGGCGGACAGCTCCGGGCCGACGACCGTGGTCAGCGCGAAGCCCTCGGCCTGCCGCCCGGTGTGCGGGTCGACGACGTGGTCCCGGCGGCCGGCCGCGCCCGTGGTGGCGACCGCGCCGGAGGTCAGCTCCAGCGTCTCGATCACGCGGCGGCCGTCGTACGGGTCGCGCACCGCGATCTTCCACGGCCGCCCGGCCGGCGAGTGGCCGCGCACCGTCACGTCCGCGCCCGCGTGGATCGCGTAGTTCTCGATCCCGGACGCGCGCAGCCGGGCCGCGGCCCGCTCCACCGACCAGCCCTTGACCAGGCCGCTCGGGTCGAAGCCGCCCGGCACCGCCCACGCGTCGAACCAGCCGTCCGTGGCCGCGCGCATCAGGATGCACCGGTCGACCAGGTCGGCGAGCGGCGCGTACAGCTCCGCGGAGATCTCGCCGCGGCGGAACCGGGAGACCAGGCTGCGCTCGCGCAGCGGGCCGAACGTGGTGTCCAGCGCGCGCAACTCCGCGACCGCGTCGGCGAGCGCCTCGCCCGCGCCGCGCCGGTCCATCGCCGGCGGCGCCGTGAAGCAGAAGCCGAACTGGTTCGCCCCGACCTGGACCTGGTGGCGGACCACGATCCCCTCGGTGCGGGCCCGGCCCAGGCCGAGCGCCCCCCGCATCCCGCTGACGACTGTGGTGGTCGTGGTCATGACGTGGTCCCCCGTCGGTGAACGACTGTGTCCAATGATCACCGTAGGCTCGGCGCCTGAACCCCAGATGGCCGCAGCCTATTAGTTTGCTGTGCGTTACCGAACCGGATGCTGGGACTGCCGTACCGATAAACGGGACGTGGGCGTAAGGTCGGCACAGTTCACGACGGTGTGGTGAGGAGTGCAGGCGTGGCACGGATCGCGGTGGTCGGCGGCGACGGCATCGGCCCGGAGGTGACCGCTCAGGCGATCAAGGTCATTCGGGCGGTCCTGCCGGACGTCGAGACCGTCGACTACGACCTCGGCGCCACGCGCTACCACCGCACCGGCGAGGTGCTGCCCGACTCCGTCCGCGACGAACTGGCCGGGTTCGACGCGATCCTGCTCGGCGCCGTCGGCGACCCGAGCGTGCCGCCGGGCGTGCTGGAGCGCGGCCTGCTGCTCAAGATGCGCTTCGACTTCGATCAGTACGTGAACCTCCGCCCCTCCAAGCTCTGGCCCGGCACCACCGGCCCGCTCGGCGCGGTCAAGCCCGGCGAGATCGACTTCGTGGTCGTCCGCGAGGGCACCGAGGGGCTCTACGCCGGCGCCGGCGGAGTCCTGCACCGGGGCACGCCCGCCGAGGTCGCCACGGAGGAGAGCCTCAACACCCGGCACGGCGTCGAGCGCGTCATCCGCGACGCGTTCGCCCGCGCGCAGCGCCGCGAGCGCCGCAAGGTCACGCTGGTGCACAAGACCAATGTGCTCACCCACGCCGGCGGCCTCTGGGCCCGCACGTTCGAGGCCGTCAAGGCCGACTTCCCGGACGTCACCACGGAATACCAGCACGTCGACGCGGCCGCCATGTTCATGGTCACCGCGCCCGCGCGGTACGACGTGGTGGTGACCGACAACCTCTTCGGTGACATCCTCACCGACATCGCGGCGGCCGTCACCGGCGGCATCGGGCTCGCGGCCAGCGGCTGCATCAACCCGGAGCGCCGCTTCCCGTCCATGTTCGAGCCGGTGCACGGCTCGGCGCCGGACATCGCGGGCAAGGGCGTCGCCGACCCGGTCGCCGCCGTGCTCTCCGCGTCGCTGCTGCTCGACCACCTCGGGCACGCCGACGCGGCCGCCCGAGTAACCGGGGCGGTCGCCGCCGAGCTGGCCGCCCGCACACCGGGGGCCCCGCTGCGCACCGCCGACATCGGTGACCGGCTGGCCGCCGCCGCTGCCTCCTGACAGCGCACGTTCCATCCGGTCGTACCCTTCGTGGGGTCGTTCCGGAGCAGTCCACGGCCCTGCGTATCCCCGTGAACGACCGTTCGGGGTAAGTTTCAGCAAACCGTGGATATGGAGGTTCCAGCGCTATGAGCGGTGGTGACAAGCTCGACTTCGAGATTCGTCCGAATCCCGCCCCGGTAGCCGCCGCCGATCGCGCCGCACTGCTGGCGAATCCGGGCTTCGGGCGCATCTTCACCGACCACATGGTCACCGTGCGGTACGCCGAGGGCAAGGGCTGGTACGACGCCCGCGTCGAGGCCCGCGCGCCGATCCCGATGGACCCGGCCTCGGCCGTGCTGCACTACGCCCAGGAGATCTTCGAGGGCTTGAAGGCGTACACCACGGCCGACGGCGGCGTCTCGATGTTCCGCCCGGACGCGAACGCGCGCCGCTTCAACCTGTCCGCCGACCGGATGTCCATGCCCGCGCTGCCCGAGGCCGCGTTCCTCGACTCGCTGCGCGAACTGGTCACCATCGACCGCGACTGGATCCCGACGGACGCGGACGGCAGCCTCTACCTGCGCCCGTTCATGTACGCCAGCGAGGTCTTCCTCGGCGTCCGCCCCGCCCGCGAGTACCTGTACCTGGTGATCGCGTCCCCGGTCGGCGCGTACTTCTCCGGCGGCATCAAACCGGTCACGGTCTGGGTCTCGCCCGACTACACGCGCGCCGCCCCCGGCGGCACCGGCGCCGCCAAGTGCGGCGGCAACTACGCCGCCTCGCTCGCCGCCCAGGCCGAGGCCATCGAGGCCGGCTGCGACCAGGTCGTCTTCCTGGACGCGGTCGAGCAGAAGTACGTGGACGAACTCGGCGGCATGAACATCTTCTTCGTCCTCGACGACGGCACACTGGTCACGCCGCCGCTGACCGGCACCATCCTGCCCGGCATCACCCGCGAGTCGGTGATCACGCTCGCCCGCGAGGCCGGCCACGAGGTCGTCGAGCGCCCGATCAGCTTCGACGAGTGGCGCTCCGGCGCCGAGTCCGGCCGCATCCGCGAGGCCTTCGCCTGCGGCACCGCCGCCGTCATCACCCCGATCGGCACCGCCCGCTTCCCCGCCGGCGAGTTCACCATCGGCGGCGGCGACTCCGGCGACATCACCATGTCCCTCCGCCGCCAGCTCGTCGACATCCAGCGCGGCTCCATCCCCGACACCCACGGCTGGATCCACAAGATCCTCTGACCCCTTCGAGCCCCCCGGAGGGCGCTCCCACCTCGGCAGCGCCCTCCGGCCATCTCCACCGCCCCCGGCGGCCCCCGTCGGCTGTTTCTGCCGCCCCCCGGCGGTGCCCGCCGGCTATGTCTGGCGCGGTGGCGGTGTCCGTGGGCTGTGTCTGGCGCCTGTGGCGGTGTCCGTGGGCTGTGTCTGGCGCCTGTGGCGGTGTCCGTGGGCTGTGTCTGGCGCCTGTGGCGGTGTCCGTGGGCTGTGTCTGGCGCCTGTGGCGGTGTCCGTGGGCTGTGTCTGGCGCCTGTGGCGGTGTCCGTGGGCTGTGTCTGGCGCCTGTAGCGGTGTCCGTCGGCTGTGTCTGGCGCGTCTGGCGGTGTCCGTGGGCTGTGTCTGGCGCCTGTAGCGGTGTCCGTCGGCTGTGTCTGGCGCGTCTGGCGGTGCCCGCCGGCTGTGTCTGCCGCCTTTGGCGGCGTCTTCCGGCTGTGTCCGCCGCCCCGCAGTGGTGTGCGGTTGTATCTCTCGCGTCCCGTCGGCGGTGTGCGGCTGTGTCCGCCGCCCCCGCCGTGGCCTGCGGCTTTGTCTCCGCGCCTGCAGGCGGCGGCCTGCGGTTGTGACCGCCGCCGCGCCGGTGGCATGCAACGTGTCCGCCGCCCTCAGCGGCGCGATCTTCTCTTCCTGTCGCGCGGGCATCGGCTTAACGCCTCGCGTATGCCGAGGCGGCGGGCGCCCCGCCGGGGTCACCGTCCGCGATCTCGTCTATGCGCGCCCTGCGGGCCGTATCTGGCGGCTAGACCTCCGGCGGCGTGTCCCAGAACCGCTGCGGATCGGCTGCTTGAGCGGGCGGTTCTGAACAGCGCGGTCTCTCCCGAGGCGTCGGGCGCTCCGCGCCCGAAATTTCGCCATATTGCGGGCTGGACAGGTTATCCATTGCGACTTTGTGAGGCTCAGGCACGTAATTCTCGCCGAATAAGGTGCCTGAGCCTCACAAAGTGAGCGATGACGCTGGACGAGGTTCACGTCCGCCCAACGCCGGAGTCAGCGCATACCGCTACATCATGAAATATCCGGCGCGAAGCGCCGGCGAAGCCCGGTATTCGACGGACTGCTGAGCCGCAGTGTCTTGCAAAGCCAGCCGCCACGAGCGCTGCGCCGGACCCCGCCGACAGACCTCCGCCGCGCCTTGCCGGTCCGCTGACCCTTGCCGGTCCGCTGGCCCTTGCCGGTCCGCTGGCCCTTGCCGGTCCGCTGGCCCTTGCCGGTCCGCTGGCCCTTGCCGGTCCGCTGGCCCTTGCCGACCCTTGCCGGTCCGCTGGCCCTTGCCGGTCTGCCGGCCTGCCGGTCCGCTGGTCCTTGCCGGTCCGCTGGCCCTTGCCGACCCTTGCCGGTCCGCTGGTCCTTGCCGGCCCGCTCGCCCTTGCCGACCCTTGCCGGCCCGCCGGCCCCGCCAGGCCCCCGCCGGTCAGATGTGCTGGCCGCCCGAGGCCTCGATGCGCTGCCCCGTCATCCACCCCGTGGCGCCGGTGAGCAGTGCCACCACCACTCCCGCCACGTCTTCCGGCCGCCCGATGCGGCCCATGCGGGTGTGGGCGCCGATCGCCGCCCCCACGTGCTCGTCCAGCAGCAGGCCGCCGCCGAATTCCGTGGCGATGGCGCCCGGTGCGACGACGTTGGCGGAGATGCCGCGCGGCGCGACCTCCGCGGCGAGGTAGCGGGTGAAGACCTCGACCGCGCCCTTCATCGCACCGTACGCGGAGTAGTAGCCCTGGTCGACGAAGCGGGCCAGGCCGGTGGAGAAGTTGAGGATGCGGCCGCCGTCCGCGAGCAGCGGCAGCAGCTTCTGGGTCAGGAAGAACACGCCGCGGAAGTGCACCGCGAACACCTCGTCCACCAGGTCGACCGTGGTGTCCGCGATGGTCGCGCCGGGGCCGGTGCCCGCGTTGTTCAGCAGGTGGTCGAAGCTGTCGCGGTCCCAGGTGGCGCGCAGCGCGTCGCGCACCGCGGCCGCGAAGTCGTCGAACGCGCCGATCTCCCGCGTGTCCAGCGGGATCGCGACCGCGGTACGGCCGCGCCGCGCGACCTCCGCCACGACCTCGTCCACGGCGGACTTCGCGGGCGTGCGGTAGGTCAGGATGAGGTCGACGCCGGCGTCGGCCAGCGCCAGCGCGTACGCACGGCCGAGACCGCGGTTGCCGCCGGTGATCAGGGCGATTTTGGACATGGTGGTCCCCTCGAACGGTGATAACGGGAGCTACAGGCCGACGGCCGACAGGAGCGCGAGCTTCTCGTAGCTCGGGCTGCCCGGCACGGCCGTGAACACCAGTAGCGTCTGGGACTGGCCGGGGTCGACCAGCGTCTGGCAGTGCACCTCGATGATCCCGAGCTCGGGATGGGCGATCCGCTTCGCGTCGAGGTGCGTGGCGGTGACGTCGTGCACCGCCCAGATCTCACGGAATTCGTCGCTGACCGCGAGCAGCGCGTCGACGAACTCGGCCGCGCGGGAGGCGCGGCCGTCGCGGGTGAACGCGGCGCGCAGCTGGGCGGTGAAGACCCGCCCGTGCAGCGCGTGGTCCTCGGCCGGGTAGTAGCGCCGCGCCTCCGGCTCCGTGAACCAGCGGTAGACCGTGGCGCGGGCCCGCCCGGTCCACCGGGAGTCGTCGCCGAGCAGCGCGATCGCGGGCCGGTTCTGCAGCAGCGTCTCGCCGAGCCCGTTGAACACCATCGCCGGTGTGTCGGCGAGCCGGTCCAGGATTCGCATCAGCCCGGGCGTGACGTGGTCGGTGTGCACGGTACGGCGCGGCGTCGCGTGCCCGGCCAGCCGGAACAGGTGGTCGCGCTCGTCCAGCGTGAGCCGCAGCCCGCGCGCGACCGCCGCCAGCATCTGCTCGGACGGCACCGGCCCGCGCTGCTGTTCGATCCGCGCGTAGTAGTCGGCCGACATCCCGCACAGTGCCGCGATCTCCTCGCGGCGCAGCCCGCCGGTACGCCGGCGCGGTCCACGCTGCAACCCCACGTCCTCGGGTTGCAGCGCCTCCCGGCGGGTGCGGAGGAAGTCGGCCAGTTGGGCGCGATCGGTCATGACACCAGCATGACCTGGAGTCACGCCCCGGATTAAGGGCCTACGTATCCAGGGACGACCTGTCCGTGGAATCGTCCGTGAGCAGGTGGGCCCGCATCGCGGCGACGGCGCCGGGAGAGACGCCGGCGTGCTGGGCGTAGGCCTCGATCGAGCCGTGGCGGTCGCGCAGCTCGGTGAGGAACGCGGCGATCGTGTCCGGGTGGGAGCCGAAGAACGGCGTCGGGTACGCGTCCGTGCCGGCCCAGGTGCTCCGCACGTACGCGGAGAACCGCTCGGACGCCTCCGTGCTCAGGCTGTAGTCGGCGATGATGTCGTCGTCGGAGACGCCGAGCAGGCCGAGCGTCAGCGCGATCACGATGCCGGTGCGGTCCTTGCCGGCCACGCAGTGCACCACCACGGGCGCGGACGACTCCTCGGCGATCAGGTTGAGCGCCTGCCCCCAGCCCTGGGCCCCGGTGGTGACCATGTCGCGGTAGCGGTCGGCCATCCAGCGCGCGTTGGTCAGGCCACTGCCCTCGAACGGCGTCTCGTCCCACTCCGCGTGCTCCGGGTGGATGTGGTGGTACTCCAGGCCGAAGTGCTCCGGCACACGCCCGTCGCGGGTCACCTCGTACGGCCGGCGCAGGTCGATCACGGACTTGATGCCCAGCTCGCGGAACGCGGCCTCGTCCGCGGCGTCCAGCCGGTGCAGCGAGTCGGAGCGGAACAGGCGGCGCCAGCGGACCGTGCGGCCGTCCAGCCCGGCGTAGCCGCCGACGTCACGGAAGTTGAAGGTGGCCGAGAACGGATAGCTGCGGGTCGTCTCCACCCGCGGAGGATAACGGCCGGTGGAGCTGCAGCTCCACCGGCCGTTGGTCACACGCGCCGCTCTCAGATGCGCGGCGGCGCGATCCCGCCCGGCGTCCCGTACGAGTCGCCGTAGTAGCTACCGAGCTTGTCCCGGTACGCGGGGTCGCCGTGCCGCTCGTCGTCGTACTCGGGAGCGGCCTTGATCTGATCCTTGGTGCGGTCCACGTAGACCTTGTGGTCGTCGTGGTCCACGTTGTTGACCACGCCGGCCGGCAGCAGGACCTTCTTGCCGAAGATCCACGGCCCGGTGTCGACCACCAGGTAACCGGCACCGACCTCGGTGCTGGCCGAGTCGACCTTGCCGATGTGGCCGTCGGTCGCCTCGACCTTGTAACCGGACAGCGCCGCGCCGGTCACGCCGGAGTCCTCGCGGTAGTCCCACGGGCTCCAGCCCTCGGCGCGCGACTGTGCCAGCCCACCCGGGTCCGGGGTGCGATACGTACCCGTCTCCGGACTGGTGGCGGGGTCGTACGCGTGCTGCGGCGTCTGAGGCGTAGGGCCAGTCATGATGGCTTTCCTCCTCGTCATCGACCCTGTGTTGCCCTGTCACGGATCGACATACCCCGCTGCGCCGGGCTCTAACCAAGCGCCTCCACGGCGTCGCGGGTGACCGCGGCCGCGTGCACGACGGCGGCGATCCGCAGCGCCTCGTGCACGTCCTGCGCGGTCAGCCCCGCGCGGCGTACCCCCTGGTCATGGTTGTGCAGACAGACCTCGCAGCCGGCGATGGCGGAGACGGCGAGGCACCACAGCTCGAAGTCGGCCTTGGTGACGCCGGCGGCGGCGAGCGCGGGCGTCGTGATCGCGCGCATGCGCAGCCGGGCCGGCCGGCGCGCGCCGCCGAGCAGGTGCGTGGCGCGGTAGTGCACGTTGTTCATCGCCATGATCGACGCGGCGGCCTTCGCCTGCTCCACCGCGGGCGGCGCCAGCCGCGCGGCCGCCTCCGCCGCGAACACCCGGATCACGGTCGCGTTCCGGGCCGCGATCGCGCAGGCCAGTGCCGCACCCCAGACCCGCGCCTCGGTCAGCGGCGTGTCCAGCAGCACGCGGCCGAGATTCACCCGCAGATCATCCGCGTACGGCGGAAGCGTCTCACGCAGCTCAGAAAGGTTCACCCTGATCGCCCGTCCCGGATTGTGGGTTTCTGCCACCGAGGAGTGGACAGCGGTGGCAAGCTTGCCACCGTGACGTACTCCGCCCTGATTATTGGCACCTAGCGCACCGGCATCCCCTCGCCGAGTGCGCAGACCTCCCGCGACCGCGGGGGGTCTTTTTGTTGGTCCGAACAAAAAGAAGGTATGGCCATGGAATTCCAGGTGTTCGACACGACGCTCCGCGACGGCGCGCAGCGCGAGGGGATCAGCTTCTCGGTCGCCGACAAGCTCGCGGTCGCCCGGCTGCTCGACGAGTTCGGCGTCGGCTTCATCGAGGGCGGCTGGCCGGGCGCGATGCCCAAGGACACCGAGTTCTTCCGCAGAGCCCGGGACGAACTGGACCTCACGCACGCGAAGCTGGTCGCGTTCGGCTCCACCCGCAAGGCCGGCGTCGACGTCGCGGACGACCCGCAGATCCGGGCGCTGCTCGACTCGGAGGCGCCGGTCGTCTGCCTGGTCGCCAAGTCGGACATCCGGCACGTCGAGCGCGCGCTGCGCACCACCGGGGACGAGAACCTCGCGATGGTACGGGACAGCGTCGCCCACTTCGTCGCCAACGGCCGCCGCGTCTTCCTCGACTGCGAGCACTTCTTCGACGGCTACCGGTTCGACCCGGACTACACCGCGTCCGTGGTGCGCGCCGCGCTGGACGCCGGCGCCGAGGTCGTGGTCATGTGCGACACGAACGGCGGCATGCTCCCGTCCCGGGTCACCGCCGCGATCTCGGACCTCACCGCCCGGCTCGGCATCGGCGCCGCCCGGCTCGGCATCCACTGCCAGAACGACACCTCCTGCGCGGTCGCGAACACGATCGCCGCGGTCGAGGCCGGCGTGAAGCACTTCCAGTGCACCGCCAACGGCTACGGCGAGCGCCCCGGCAACGCCGACCTGTTCGCCGTGGTCAGCAACCTGCAACTCAAGCTCGGGCTGCCGGTCCTACCGGACGGCTGCCTGGAGAAGGCGGTGCGCGTCGCGCACGGCATCGCCGAGATCGCCAACATCGCCCCCGACACCCACCAGGCCTACGTCGGGGCCGCCGCCTTCGCCCACAAGGCGGGGCTGCACGCGAGCGCGATCAAAGTGGACCCGGTGCTCTACAACCACGTCGACCCGGCCGTGGTCGGCAACGACATGCGCATCCTGGTCACCGAGATGGCCGGCCGGGCCAGCATCGAGCTCAAGTCACGCGAGCTCGGTGTCGACCTGGCCGGCCAGCCGGAGGCGCTGTCCCGGGTCACCAAGCGGGTCAAGGAACTGGAGGCGGACGGCTGGAGTTTCGAGGCCGCCGACGCCTCGTTCGAGCTGCTGGTCCGCTCCGAACTCCCCGGCGCCGAGCCGGCCCGCCCGTTCTCCCTCGAGTCGTACCGGGTGATCGTCGAACACCGCGAGGACGGCGCGGTCATCTCCGAGGCCACCGTGAAACTCCGCGTCGGCGACCGCCGGGTGATCGCCACCGCCGAGGGCAACGGCCCGGTCAACGCGCTCGACGAGGCACTGCGCCAGGCCCTGTCCGCCCACTACCCCGCGCTGGCCACGTTCGAGCTCGCCGACTACAAGGTCCGCATCCTGGAGGGCTCCCACGGCACCTCCGCCGTCACCCGCGTCCTGGTCGGCACCAAGGCCGCCGCCGACGGCGGCTGGACCACGGTCGGCGTCCACGAGAACGTCGTCGAGGCCTCCTGGCACGCCCTCGTCGACGCCCTCACCTACGGCGTCAACCACGCCACCGCGTCACTCACCCGCTGACGATCGCTCCACCGCTTCCGGCGCGGCCCGGTTCCGCACGTCCCGCAGACACCGCGCCGCTCCGGAAGCGGTCCCGCACCCGCTTTCCGCTTCCGGCGTGGCTGGATTCCGCGTCTCCCGGTGGCGCTGTGCAGGCTCCGGGACGAACGACCCGGACCCCGATTCTCCGCTTCCGGCGTGGCTGAGTTCCGCACGTTCCCGTGGGCGCCGTGCCGGCTCCTGGGACAACGACCCCGGCCCCGGTTTTCCCGCTTCCGGCGTGGTCGCGGTCCGCATGCTCCCGCGGGCAAACCTCGCCGCGGGCTCCGACTCCGCTGGCGCTCCGCTCCGCTCGCGGCGACGGAGCCGGTTCCGGCGTGGCCGGGAAAACCCACGGGCCGACGCCGTGGGCCGGGCCACGTCACGCGTGGCGGCCGCTCCGCTAGCGGAACGCCGCCACGCGAACCGCCCGCCGCCTCTGTGCGGGCTCCGTTCCGCGGAACGGAGCCCGCACATATCGCGGCCGGCGAGTACCGGTTCCGCGTTCCCCGCCGGGAAGGCAGGGTCGCGCGGGCCGGCGCCCACGCGGTCCGCTCACTTTGTGAGGCTCAGGCACGTTATTCGGCGCGAATTACGTGCCTGAGCCTCACAAAGCCACAGTGGACGATCATCTGCTGCCCTCGATATGCCGAAATTTCGGGCGCGGAGCGCCCGAAGCAGGGCCAATCGCGGACCGGCACTTAGCCCGGGGGATTGGGACTAGCGGAGATCAGGGCCCGGCGGTGCCAAGACCGGGCCCGGGGCCGGGCCGGGACCGGGCCGGAACCGGGGCCGGGCCGGAAGCCGGGCCGGGGCCCGAAGCCGGGCCGGGGCCGGGCCGGAAGCGGGGCCGCGGCCGGGGCCGGGCCGGAAGCGGGGCCGGTCTTGGCACCGCCCCCGGCGCCGCTACCCCGCGCGCGGCAGGGACAGTTCCGCGAAGACCGGGCGGTGGTCGGAGCCCGGCAGGTCCAAAATTTCCATGGACTCCACCCGGATGCGTTCGTCGACCAGCACATGGTCCAGTTGGACCGGGGGGATCGGGGAGCCGTCGTACGGCCAGGTGCCGGTCAGGCCCTTGCCGGTGGCGTCGGCCGCGTCGCGGTAGCCGGAGGCGATCAGGTCGCGCAGTGGGGAGTGGTCCAGCGTGGAGTTGAAGTCGCCGAGCAGGATCCGTGGCGGGCCGTCCGGCGTGGCGCGGGGCTCGTTGTGCAGGTCCACGCGCCAGTCGTCCAGCACCGGCGCGCCCCAGGGTGCCATCGGGTGCACGGACTCGGCCACCACCGGTACGGCGCCGGGCACGGTCAGCGTGCCGTACGCCTGGGTGAATTCTGACGGGTGCTCGCGTACCCCGGCGTCGGTCATCGGATACCGGGAGTAGAGCGCGGACCCGGCCGCCGAGAAGATCGGGTTGAGTTGCCGGTACGGCAGGATCGCCGCCAGCCCGCGCGACTCCAGGCCCGCCTCCACCTCCGGAGTGAACTCCTGGATCGCCAGCACGTCCACCTGGTGCCCGCGGATCAGCTCCATCAGCGCGTCCAGGTCGGCGCCGCCGCCGAGCACGTTCGTGGCCATCACGCGCAGCGCGGGGCCGCCGCCCGCGCCGCGGTCCGGGTCGGGCAGCGCGCGGGGCAGCACCATCGCGGTGAGCGCCACCGCGGCCAGCACCGCGAGGCCGGCCGCCCACCAACGGCGCAGCGCCAGCGTGAGCGCGGCGACGACCAGGGTGCCGCCGGTGACGTACGGCGTGAACGCGATCAGCTGGATGATCGGCCCGTAGTCGAGGCCGAGCGCGCGCACCAGCGCCCACACCGCGCACGGTACCGCCGCGACCCAGCAGAGCGTGGTCAGCAGCGAGGTCTTCCGGGAAAGATCCACACTCATGTCCGGGACGGTATCGGCGCGGGGCACAGGTCCGCCACGAAACGCCGGTGTGCGTAATGCGACGCAACGATCGCCGCGCGCGGAACGTCAGCCGGCCAGCGCGCGCACCCGCGCGACCAGGTCGGCCAGCGCGAACGGCTTGCTGAGGTACGCCGCCTCGCCGGGACGCTGCTCCGGGCTCTGCCGCGCGGTGAGGAACAGCACCGCGGGCGGCGCCTCCGACGCGCGCATCTCGTCCGCGACGCCCGGCACGGTCAGGCCGAGCACCACCACGTCCGGGCGGGCGGAGGCGGCCGCGGCGACCGCGCGTACCCGGTCCGGCGCGGTGAGCACCTCGAAACCGGCGGCGCGCAGCGTCATCGAGAGCAGCCGCCGGACGTTCGCGTCGTCGTCGGCCACCAGGACCCGGCCGGACGCGCCGGCCCGTGCGTCTGCTGTGGAGCCCATGCGAGGGACCCTGTCAAACGAGGCTGCGGTGGTGATGAAGCCATGCTGAGAGACGGCTGTGAGGGGTGGGAACCGGGCCGGTTCCCACCCCGCACGGGTGAATCAGGCGTCGACGACCTCACCCAGACCGGTGGCGACCAGGTCGTCGCGGATCAGCGCCGCGTCGCCCTCCACCACCATGGTCAGGCCCTCCGGGTGCAGGTGCGTGGCCGCGGCCGCGGAGACCTCGTCCACGGTGGCGGAGAGCAGCGACTCGCGCAGCCGCGGGTAGTAGTCGTCCGGCAGCCCGTGCACGACCAGCGTGGTCAGCGCGCCGGCGATCGCGCCCGGCGTCTGCATCTCCACCGAGAGCTGCCCGGCCCGCCAGGAGCGCGCCACCGCCAGTTCGTCCTCGGTGACGCCGCCGGACCGGGTACGGGACATCTCGCCGATCGTGTCGACCAGCGCCGGGGCGGTGAACTTCGTCTGCACGCCCGCGCTGATCAGCAGCCGCCCGAAGCGCCGGGCCAGCCCGAAGTCGCCGCGGATGCCGTACGTGTACCCGCGCACCTCCCGGATCAGGTGGTTCAGCCGGGACGTGAACGCGCCGCCGAGCACCGTGCCGGTGAGCGTCATCGGCACGTAGTCCGGGTGCGCGCGGTGCGGCGCCCGGTGCCCGAGCCG
Organism: Catenuloplanes atrovinosus; assembly: GCF_031458235.1. Taxonomy (NCBI): domain Bacteria; kingdom Bacillati; phylum Actinomycetota; class Actinomycetes; order Micromonosporales; family Micromonosporaceae; genus Catenuloplanes; species Catenuloplanes atrovinosus. The sequence goes on from NZ_JAVDYB010000001.1 coordinate 33,247, forward strand.
CAGCGTGGACTGCACCGAGCCGGGCCGGTCCACCAGCAGGATGCGCCGCGAGTCCGCGACCGGAACGTCCAGCGGCCCGTCCGAGGAGAACGGCGCCGGCGTGGTGCCGGCGAACGCGGTCGCGGCCAGTGCGTCCAGGTCGAGCACGTCCAGGTCGCCGACCACGATCAGCACGCCGGGCCGGGTCAGCCAGGTGCGGTGGAACGCCAGCACGTCGTCCACGGTCACGGCCGCGACCGACTCCGGGTCGCCGTGCAGCGGCCGGCCGTAGCGGTGGCCCGCGCCGAACAGGTCCGCGCGCAGCGCCGCGTCCGCGCGCGGGCCGGGCGAGGCCCAGTCCATCTTCAGGCCGGTGACCTCGTCGTCGCGGACCCGCTCCACGTCCTCCGGGCGCAGCGCGGGCGTGCGGGCCGCCTCCGCGACCAGCTCCAGCGCGCGCGGCAGCAGGTGTGCGGGCGCGGACGTGCCGACCAGGAACGTGTCCCAGTCGGCCGAGGTGGACAGCTCCGCGCCGAGCCCCTCCAGCGCCAGCGCGTACGCGGTGGCGTCCCGCGTGGCGGTGCCCTCCTCCAGCGCCTTGGCGACCACCGACGCGAGGCCCTCGCGGCCGGCCGGCTCGTGCCCGGCGCCGCCGTCGAGCAGCAGCGTCGCCACGGACAGCGCCTGCCCGGGCAGGTGCGCGGCGATCACCCGGCCGCCGGCGACCTCGCGCCGGACGATGCGGGGGAACACGTACGGCCGGGGCGCGCCGGTCCCCGGGCGCTCGGAAACCAGCGTCACTTGTCGTTCTCCTCTGCGGGCTCGGAAGGCAGGTAGACCAGCGTGACCCGGCTGCCCGCGGTCAGCGTGGCCGCCGCGGCGGCGAGCTCGTCGCGCGTGACGGAGAGCCAGGACGGCAGCTGGTCGCGGATGGCCGCCGGGTCGCCGAGCTGCGTGGCGTACCGGCCGAGGAGGTCGGAGCGGCCGCCCGCGGTGGAGACCTGGCGCCACCACTGCGTGGTGAGCAGCGCCTTGGCGCGCTCGATCTCCTCGTCCGTGATGTCGCCGGCGGCCAGCTCGTCGAGCACGCCGGTCAGGCCGGCCTCCAGCGCGTCCGCGTCCACGCCGTCCTTCGCGGTGGCCGAGACGATCAGCGGCGCGGGCGCGTGGGCCAGGTCCACGCCGTACGCGCCGACGTTGTCCGGCTGGGCGAGCCGCGCCTCGTCGACGAGCCGCCGGTAGAGGCGGCTGCCGCGGCCGTTGCCGAGCACGCCGGCCAGCACGGTGATCACGTCGTACTCCCGGGTGCCGAACGGCGCGGTGCGGTGCGACAGGTAGAACCGCGGCGCGGGCACGTCCGAGCGGACCACCTCGCGGGCCGGCTCGGGCAGGCCGCCGGGCAGCGCGGAGTCCGGCGGCGGCGGGACCTCGCCCGCCTCGATCGCGCCGAAGTACTTCTCCGCCAGCGCGAACACCTCGGCGGCGCCGGCGTCGCCGGTGACGGTCAGCACCGCGTTGTTCGGCCGGTAGTAGGTGGTGTGGAACGCCTGGAACGTGGCCAGGTCCGCCGCGTTCAGGTCCTCCATCGATCCGATCGTGGAGTGGTGGTACGGGTGGCCCGCCGGGTAGAGCAGCGGCAGCAGGCGCAGCCACGCGTCGCCGTAGGGCACGTTCTCGTACCGCTGGCGGCGCTCGTTCTTCACCACCTCGCGCTGGTTGTCCAGGGTCTCCTGGGTGAGCGCCGGCACCAGGCCGCCCATCCGGTCGGCCTCCAGCCAGAGCGCCAGCTCCAGGTGCTCGGCCGGCACGGTCTCGAAGTAGTTGGTCCGGTCCGGGTTCGTGGTGGCGTTGAGCGAGCCGCCGGAACCCTGGATCAGCTTCATGTGCTCGGTCTTCGCCACGTGCGCCGACCCCTCGAACATCAGGTGCTCGAAGAGGTGCGCGAAACCGGTCTGGCCCTCCGGCTCGTGGCGTGAACCGACGTCGTACCAGAGGTTCACGGCGACCACGGGTGCGGAGCGGTCCTCACTGACCACCACCCGCAGGCCGTTGCCCAGCCGGGTGGTCTCGATGGGCCACGGATATCCGGTGCCGGTTCCACCGGGCGCGTTCGCTGACGGCACGCAGCCTCCCTCTCACAGTCGGGGCAGGCTTCCCAGTATCCCCGCCGATCGTCCGTGGAGAGGGTCAACCGCCGGGGGTACGCGCAGGGCGTACCCCCGGGTGATCCTGGTCTCTAGACGCGGCCGTATCCGGCGCCCGCCCGGACCAGTGCGGGCACGGACGAGGGCGCGTCGAGCGTGTACGCGTAGTACGTGGACGGCTCGACCACGCTGCCGGACGTCTCCAGCGGGCCGGAGTTGACCAGCGTGTTGTTGCGCGCGACGGCCCGGCCGGGGCCGGAGTCGGCATAGCCGCTGGCGGAGAAGAGCGGGTACGGCACGTTCTCGAAGTAGTTGCCCTCCACCACCAGGCCGGCGTTCTCGGTGGACGCGGCGCCGTAGAGCTCGTTGTTCAGGAAGTAGTTGTTGTAGACGTGCACCGGCTCGCCGAAGCGCACGCGCGGGTGCCGCTGCCGGCTGTTGTCGAACCAGTTGTGGTGGATGCTCACCCTCAGGTGCCCCACGTCCGTGCCGGCCGCCCCGTCCGAGTGGCTGATCAGCATGCTCTTGTCCGAGTGGTCGAAGTGGTTCCACGAGACGGTGACGAAGTCGGCGCCGCGCACGACGTCGATCGACCCGTCCACGGCGTCACGGAACGTGTTGTGGTCGATCCAGACGTGGTGCGACTCCTGGCCGACGTTGATCGCGTCGTCCTCCGCGTTGGTGAACAGCAGGTTCCGGACGATCACGTTGTACGACCGGTAGAGGTCCAGGCCGCCGCCGTTGATCCGGCCGTTCGTACCGATGCCGATGATGGTCTTGTTCGGCCGGACGCCCTGCTTGCTGCTGATCTCGATGAGCCCGTTCACCTGGATGACCAGCGGGCCCACGGTGTCGATGTACTCCAGGAACTGGTCCGCGTGCGTCGCGGTGACGACGGTGCCGCCCGCGCCGCCGGTGGTGCCGGTGCCCAGCGAGGCGAAGCCGGTGGGCGCTGACTCGGCCGCGTGCGCGGCGCCCGGGAGCGCGAGGCCCGGTAGCGCGGCGGCGATCGGGGTGGCCGCGGCGGCGGTCAGAAGGGTGCGGCGTCGCATGGTCTGCCTCTCGGTCGGGTGACGGCACGGCGGTGCGCCGGGCCGATCCGCGGGTGGCAGACCCCTCGGTGTCTTCCGCGGGACGTTACGGGGCGCGACTGATAGATGTCAATCGATGAAAAGCCGATGCGTGGAATCCGTCTAGATCTTGCCCACGCCCGCGCCGGCGGAGACGATCGCGGGGACGTCGGCCGCCGGGTCGAGGCGGTACGAGTAGTACGTGGACGGCTCGACGACCGTGCCGCGCGTCTCGATCTCGTGGTTGACGTCGACCAGGATGTTGCCGCGCGCCACCAGCCGGCCCAGATCGCCGCTGAAGTCGACGCGGCCCGGGTTGTTCACGCTCTCGAAGTAGTTGTTCTCCACCACCAGGCCGGCGTTCATCGCGGAGACGATGCAGTAGCTGGCGTTGCGGCAGTAGTTGTTGAACACGTGCACCGGCTCGCCGAACCGCACCCGCGGATTGCGCTGGTCGGAGCCGTCGAAGAAGTTGTGGTGGTACGTGACCCGCAGCCGCCCGACGTCCTGCGCCGCGTTCTCGTCGTCGTGCCCGAGCAGCATGGTCTTGTCGTGGTCGTGCGTGCGGTTCCAGCTCACCGTGATGAAGTCGGAGCCGCGCTTGATGTCGACCAGGCCGTCGTCCCCACAGCACAGGTCGTTGTGGTCGATCCACACGTGGTGCGTGAACATCTGCACGTTGATCGCGTCGTCGGTGGCACCGCTGAACCGCAGGTTCCGGATGATCACGTTGTGCACCGCGTCGGCCGGCGGGGAGGTCACGTCGTCGTCCACCGGCAGCCCGATGTTCAGCCCGCCGCCGCGGATCTCGGCCGTGGCGCCCAGCCCGATCAGCGTCTTGTCCGAGGTCACCTGGTGCATGCCGTCCGAGCTGCCGGTGGGCAGCGTGATCGCACCCTGGACCTGGATCGTGTACGGCCCGGTGCGCGACAGGTAGTCGATCAGCGTGTCCGCGGTGCCGACCGTGACCGTCGGGCCGCCGGCGCCGCCGGTGGTGCCGTTCTGCCCGAGCGCGTTCACGGACGCGAACCCGATGGGCGAGGACTCCGCCATGGGTACGGGCCCGGCGTGGGCGCCACCGGTCGTGGCGACGAGGAACGCGGCCGTGACGAGCGCGACGACCGGCCGGAGACGTGTTCTGGACATGGGTCTGCCTTCCGTGCGAGCGGAGGCTCAGGTGGCAGACCCTGAGACGGAACCCGAATCTAAGCCGGGTCGTCGATCCGTGTCAATCGATGCGAAAACTGTCGTACCCCGGTGTTTGACTGCGGACATGATTCTCGTACTGGGGCCCGGCGGCACGGTCGGGCGACGTGTGGTGGCGCGGCTGCGCGCCACCGGTTCCGAGGTGCGGCCGGCGTCCCGGTCCGCGCCGTCCCGTTTCGACTGGTCCGCGCCGGCGACGTGGGAGCCCGCGGTCACCGGCGCGAGCGCGATGTTCCTGATGGCACCGGACGGCGTGCCCGTCGATCCGGAGCTGGTCGCGCTGGCCGCCCGGTCCGGCGTGCGGCGCGTCGTGCTGCTCTCCAGCCGCTCGATCGACGTGATGGGCGACGACCGGCTGCTCGCGGCCGAGCGCGCCGTCCGCGACGGCGGCACCGAGTGGACCGTCGTGCGCGCCGACTGGTTCGACCAGAATTTCGACGAGGGCTTCCTCCGCCCGGCCGTGGCGGCGGGCACGGTGGCGATCCCGGTCGGCGGCGTGCGCCAGACGTTCGTGGACGCCGGTGACATCGCCGCCGTCGCGGTCGCCGCGCTCACCGGTGACGGCCACGCGGGCGCGACCTACGAGGTGACCGGCCCGGAGGCGCTCTCGTTCGGCGAGGCCTGTGCGATCGTCGCCACGGCCTCCGGCCGCGAGGTGCGCTTCGACGGTACGGAGGGGGCGTACCGTGCCGCGATGTCCTCCTTCGGCGTTCCCGCCGATCAGATCGCGCGAGACGTGGCCGCGTTCGCCGCGCTGGCCGCCCAGGGCGACTCCGTTCCGCTGGACACGGTGGAGCGCGTCACCGGCCGCCCACCGAAGCGCTTCGCGGACTACGCGGCCGACGCCGGGTGGTGAGCCGGCAGCGCGTCGATCGCGGCGATCAGGCGTTCGCGCAGCGGCCGGGCCCGCGCGGCGAAGCTCCGCTGCGCGGCGGCGTACTCGGCACGGCCCTCCGGCGTCTCGATCCGCACCGGCGGGTAGCCGAGCGCCGCCAGGTCGTACGGGCTGGCCCGCATGTCCAGGCTCCGCACGTCGCAGGCCAGCTCGAACGCGTCCGCCACCAGCTCCGACTCCACCAGCGGGCCGAGTTTGTAGGCCCACTTGTAGACGTCCATGTTCGCGTGCAGGCAGCCGGGCTGCTCCAGCTCGGTCTGCCGCTCGCGGGTCGGCTGCAGCACGTTCAGCGGACGGGCCGGTGCGGTGAAGAACCGGAACGCGTCGAAGTGGCTGCACCGCACGCCGCGCTCCTCCACCAGGGCCGCGGTGTCGTCCGGCGACAGGCGCAGCGGCCACGCGTTGTGCCGCACCTCCTCCTGCGTCTGCCGGTAGACCATGGCCCACTCGTGCATGCCGAAGCAGCCGAACTGCGCCGGCCGTGCCGCGGTCGCGGCCAGCAGCGCCCGGATCCACGCCACCGACTCGCCGCGCTTGGCCAGGAACGCGTCGTGGTCGAAGGCCGGCCCGCTCTCCAGCGTCACGCCGTAGCCGGGATGCCAGCGCCGCAGCTGCGCCGGCCGCAGCGAGTAGTACGAGAACAGGAAGTCCAGCACCGGGTGCTTGACGCCACGGCGGCGCCGCTCGAGGTGCGGCACGATCCACGCGTCGACGCGCGCCTCGTGCGCGGCCTCCCGGGCGCGCCAGGTCCGCTCGTCGAGAAGGGGCATCCATCAAGCGTAGGACGATGGGTTGCATGATGATGAGACGGGCCGTGGCGGCCGACCTCCCGGCGATCGTGGAGTTGCTGGCCGACGACGAGCAGGGGCGGAAGCGGGAGACGGTGGCAGACCTCACTCCGTACCGCCGGGCCTTCGAGCTCCTGGACGCCGATCCGGCGCAACTGCTGGTGGTGGCGGAACTCGACGGTGTGATCGTGGGCACGCTGCACCTGACGGTCATCCCCGGCTTGGCGCACCGCGGCCGCACCCGCGGGCTGGTCGAGGCGGTGCGGATCGCGTCGGACCGGCGTGGCCAGGGGCTGGGCGCCGAGCTGATGCGCTGGACCGTCGACGAGGCGAAGCGGCGCGGGTGCTCGCTGGTGCAGCTCACCTCGCACGGCCGGCGCACGGCGGCGCACCGCTTCTACGAACGGCTCGGCTTCACGCCCAGCCACGTCGGTTTCAAGCTGGAGATTTAGGCTCGACGGCATGCGCTTTGCTCGTTTCGTTCACGCCGGTGGGGTGTCGTTCGGAGTGGTCGAGGGCGAGGCCGGCGCCGGCCTCGCCGGACTGACCGTCGCCGAGATCGACCGGACCCCCTTCGAGCCGGTCACGTTCACCGGAAAGCGGTGGGCCGTCGCCGACGTCCACCTGCTCGCCCCGATCTTCTCCAGCAAGGTGATCGGCATCGGCCGCAACTACGCCGATCACGCCGCCGAGCTGGGGAACGCGGTTCCCAAGGAGCCGCTGATGTTCCTCAAGCCGTCGTCGTCCGTGATCGGACCGAACGACACGATCCGCCTGCCCGTGCAGTCCCAGCAGGTCGAGCACGAGGCCGAGCTGGCCGTGGTGATCGGCGGCACCGGCCCGGTCAGCCGGATCGACCGCCGTGACGCCGACAAGGTCATCTTCGGCTACACCTGCGCGAACGACGTCACCGCCCGTGACCTCCAGAAGAACGACGTGCAGTTCACCCGCGCCAAGGGCTTCGACTCGTTCTGCCCGGTCGGCCCGTGGATCGAGACCCGGCTCGACGTCTCCGACCTGGAGGTGCGCTGCGAGGTCGGGCGCGCCAACGAGGTCCGCGAGGTGCGCCAGCTCGGCCGCACCAAAGACATGGTCTTCGATGTGCCGTCCCTGGTGTCGTACGTCTCGCACGTGATGTCGCTGCTGCCCGGCGACATCATCCTCACCGGTACGCCCGCCGGCGTCTCCACCATCACGGACGGTGACATCGTCTCGGTCCAGATCGAGGGCATCGGCGAGCTGAACAACCCGGTCGCGGCGCGCTGACCTGCATCGGGATGCCGCCCGGCGGGCGCGCGGGGAATATGCCCGAACGCCGGGCGGCGGCCCGATTTGGCGGGCACCATGGGGTCAGGTAAAGTTCTTTCCGGCGCCGCAAGCGCCGATGGGGTATGGGGTAATTGGCAGCCCGACTGATTCTGGTTCAGTTAGTCTAGGTTCGAGTCCTGGTACCCCAGCAACGTAACCCGAAAGGGTCACGAAGCTGGATCTGGTAAGGTTCCAGCGGCCGCCAGCCAAGGCGGCTCGGCAAGAGAGCAGGGCAGGCAGGGCCAAGCAAACCAGCTTGGAGAGCCTGGTAAGGTAGTAAGAGCAAGATCAAGAAAGTCCGAGGTCCCGTCGTCTAGCGGCCTAGGACGCCGCCCTCTCAAGGCGGTAGCGAGGGTTCGAATCCCTTCGGGACTACATCGAGGCCCGTCTCACGACAGTGAGGCGGGCCTTTCCCTTTCTCCCATCTTTCCCGATCATGCACGGTCGAGTGGCATCTTTCGGAAAGAAAGACCCGCCATTGCTGCGAGTCGCCGGCCGAACCCCTCACCCGGCCGGATGCGCCGGCTTCGAACGCCTGAGGCGCCGGTCCCGCACGGCTTCCGGCGCGGCCGGTTTTGTGCGGTTGTAGGGGTCGCCGGTTTGTGCGGTTGCCGTCGTGGCCGGTTGTCGACGTTTCCGGCGCGGCGGGTCTTGCGGGGTTGCCGGGGCGGCTGACTTCCGGCCGGTTGCCGACGGTTTCCGGCGCGGCGGATTCGCGCGGTTGTTGGGGTGTCCGGCTTCCGGCGCGGCGGTTGTGCGCGGCAGCCAGGGCTGCCGGTTCTGGACGGCCTCCGGCGTGGCCGGCTTTGCGCGGTAAACGAGGGGCAGCCCGCTCCGCACGGATACCGGCCCGGCCGGCCAGCTGGCTGTCTAATCGGCCACGCAGTCAACAGCTGTCGTCGGCGGCGTGCGGGACGTGAGTGCGGTCACCCGGTTGCGGTCCGCGGCGCGTTCGCGGGTGGACCGCTTGCAGAAAGCCGCGTGGTCTTGCATTTTCACGGCGATCCGGCTGCGGCCCGCCGAAGCCACCGTGGTTCTACGCGTTGTCCCGCCACGTGGACCCCCGGACAAGGCCCGGACCGCCCGCCGCCTTTCTCGACGCCGCGTCTCGCGGGAGAGGCCGGACCGCACGCCTCGATCACGGCGAAGGATTCGCATCCCGCGACCGGGTCTGTACTCCGCACGGTCGCGGCGTCGCGCCGGCCTGCACGACCGATGACGACGTCATGCGGGTCCAGCGGTGGCGTGCCGCTGGCGGCACGCCCGGGACAACCCCGGCAAGCGACCACACCGAAAACGCCTAGGCGACAGGAAGCGCTGCCTGGAGTGGCAGGCCGGCAAGCAACCATGCCGCGTCTCGCGGGAGAGGCCGGACCGCACGCCTCGATCACGGCGAAGGATTCGCATCCGGCGACCGGGTCTGTACTCCGCACGGTCGCGGCGTCGCGCCCGCCTGCACGACCGATGACGACGTCATGCGTGGCGTCATGCGGGTCCAGCGGTGGCGTGCCGCTGGCGGCAAGCCCGGGACAACGCGGCAAGCGACCACACCGAAACGCCTAGGCGACAGGAAGCGCTGCCTGGAGCGGCGGGCCGGCAAGCAACCATGCCGGCAGTAGCAGGACAGGAAGCCACCGATCCGTACCGCTAAGGCGGCACGTGGCCACGCCGGGAGCGGCAAGGCGAAAGGAACCACGCCGGGAGCGGCAAGGCGAAAGGAACCACGCCGGAAGCGGCAAGGTGAAGGAACGCACGCCGGCACCGGTAGGGCGGCGGGGAAACGCGCCGCACGCGGCATGGCGGCCACGCCGGACGTGACCACCCGCCGTGCCACGACCTCCGTCCCGGGTGAGCCGCCAGGCAGGCGGCCGTGCCGGAAGCGGCACGATGCCAAGGCACACGCCGGAGACGCAAGGAGGCGCGCGGGAAGCGGCAACCAAGGCCCCGGAACGTCAAGGCACACGCCGGGAACGCAGACGCGGCAGGAATCCCAGCGGCAATCGAGCCACGCCGCAGGCGGCGTACCGGCCAACAGTCCCGAGAGCCGGAAACCGCGAGGCAGATCCCCGAAACTCCCCGAAACTCCACGCGGCGAGTCACAACCGGCCCACCGCAACCCCGCAAGACCGCCGCGCCTCTACAACCCCGAGAGCCGTTGCCCGGCCCGGACCACCGCCATCGCATGACGGTCGCCCGGGCGCCGTCCCAGTCGCTCGATCGGTCCGGAGATGCTCACCGCCGCGATGACGCGGCCCGTCCGGTCCCGGATCGGGGCCGACACGCTCGCCACGCCCGGCTCCCGTTCCGCCACGCTCTGGGCCCACCCGCGGCGCCGGACCTCCGCCAGCGTGCGGCCGGTGAACTTGCAGCGTGGCAGCAGCGGCATGACCGCCTCCGGCGGCTCCCACGCCAGCAGGATCTGCGCGGCCGAGCCCGCGGTCATCGGCAGCACCGATCCGACCGGAACCGTGTCCCGTAGCCCGCTGGCGCGCTCCGCCGCCGCGACGCAGAGTCGTTCGTCGGCCCGGCGCAGGTAGAGCTGGGCGCTTTCGCCGGTCGCGTCGCGGAGCGCCGCCATCAGCGGCTCGGCGGCGGTGAGCAGCACGTCCGGCGCGGCGTTGGCCAGCTCGCCCAGGCGGGGGCCGGGGCGCCAGCGGCCCTGGGTGTCGCGGACCAGCATCCGGTGGATCTCCAGGGCCTGCGCGAGCCGGTGTGCCGTTGCGCGCGGCAGCTTGGTGCGCTCGACGAGTTCGGCCAGGCTGGCGCCGTCGACACAGGCGGCCAGGATGACCACCGCCTTGTCGAGAACGCCGACACCGCTCATACTGTGTCCCACAAGCCGAAACATACCTCCCAGAATTTAGGATGTCCAGATGGTGGGAGCCAATCCACAGCCCGCTTCGCCGCGGACCCTGGCCGAGAAGGTCTGGGACGCCCACGTGGTCCGATCGGCCGAGGGTGAGCCGGATCTGCTATTCATCGATCTCCATCTCCTGCACGAGGTGACCAGCCCGCAGGCGTTCGACGGACTGCGCCTCGCGGGGCGCGTGGTGCGGCGGCCGGACCTCACGCTGGCGACCGAGGATCACAACACCCCGACGGGGTACGACGACCCGTCGTTCAACGCCCGCCGCGGCGAGCTGATGACGATCCTCGACCCGACGTCGCGCACGCAGATCGAGACGCTCCGCAAGAACTGCGCGGAGTTCGGGGTGCGCCTGCATCCGCTCGGCCACGAGCAGCAGGGCATCGTGCACGTGATCGGCCCGCAGCTCGGCCTGACCCAGCCCGGTCTGACCATGGTCTGCGGCGACTCGCACACCGCCACGCACGGCGCGTTCGGCGCGCTGGCGTTCGGCATCGGCACCAGCGAGGTCGAGCACGTGCTCGCCACGCAGACGCTGCCGCAGGCCCGGCCGAAGACCATGGCGGTGACCGTGGTCGGCGAGCTCAAGCCCGGCGTCACCGCGAAGGACCTGGTGCTGGCGCTGATCACGCAGGTCGGCACCGGCGGTGGCCGCGGCCACATCGTGGAGTACCGGGGCGAGGCCATCCGCAAGCTCTCCATGGAGGGCCGGATGACCATCTGCAACATGTCCATCGAGTGGGGCGCCAAGGCCGGCATGATCGCGCCGGACGAGACCACGTTCGAATACCTGAAGGGCCGGCAGTACGCGCCGACCGGCACCGCGTGGGTCGAGGCCGTGGACTACTGGCGCAGTCTCGCCACCGACGAGGGCGCGGTCTTCGACACCGAGGTGATCCTGGACGCGGACGCGATCAGCCCGTTCGTGACCTGGGGTACCAACCCGGGCCAGGGCGTGGCGCTGGACGGCGTGGTGCCGAGTCCGGCCGACTTCGACGGCGAGACCGAGCGTGCCGCCGCCGAGCGGGCGCTGGAGTACATGGACCTCACCCCCGGCACCCCGTTACGCGAGATCCCGGTGGACGTTGTGTTCGTGGGCTCGTGCACGAACGGGCGCCTGGAGGACCTGCGCGCCGCGGCCGACGTGCTGCGGGGTCACCGGGTGCGCGACGGCGTACGCATGATGGTGGTCCCCGGCTCCGCCAAGGTGCGCGAGGCGGCCGAGGCGGAGGGGCTGGACAGGGTCTTCACCGAGGCCGGTGCGGAGTGGCGCTTCGCGGGCTGCTCCATGTGCCTGGGCATGAATCCGGACACGCTGAAGCCCGGCCAGCGCTCGGCGTCGACCTCGAACCGCAACTTCGAGGGACGCCAGGGCAAGGGTGGCCGCACCCACCTGGTGTCGCCGCCGGTCGCCGCCGCCACCGCCGTCCTGGGCCACCTCGCGGCCCCCGCGGACCTGTAGCCGAAAGGGTTTCCGGACATGGAGAAGTTCACCGTGCACACCGGCTCCGCGGTACCGCTGCGGCGCTCCAATGTGGATACGGATCAGATCATTCCCGCCGTGTACCTGAAGAGGGTGACACGGACGGGCTTCGAGGACGGTCTCTTCAGCGCCTGGCGCGAGGACCCGGCATTCGTGATGAACAATCCCGCCTATTCGTCCGCATCGATTCTCGTTGCGGGACCGGATTTCGGCACCGGGTCATCGCGCGAACACGCGGTGTGGGCCTTGCACAACTGGGGATTCCGCGCCGTGATCTCGCCGCGCTTCGGCGACATCTTCCGCGGCAACTCGCTCAAGGAGGGCCTGCTGCCGGTCGAGTTGGACCAGTCCGCGGTCGAGACGCTGTGGGATCTGGCGGAGCGCGACCCGGCCGCGCGGATCGAGGTCGACCTCGCCGAGCGGCAGGTACGGGCGGACGGCCACGTCTGGTCGTTCCCGATGGACGACTTCAGCCGCTGGCGCCTGATGGAGGGCCTGGACGACATCGGCCTGACGTTGCGGCATCAGGACGCCATCGCGGCGTACGAGGCGAAACGCCCTTCCTTCAAGCCTTCCCTGGCCTGACGGGCACCTCAGGTACGTGCCGGAACCAGCCGGCGAGAACCCCGATAACAGCGGGACTTTCACCCCCGCGAGACCGCCGAATCGTTGCCGCCAGGGCGCTTCAGCCCGGCCGACGAGGTCTCGCGGGGGTGATTCCGTTGCGACACAAGGACTTTTTTCCCACGGATGTTTGTATCTGCTGCTCCCAGGGCATACCGTGCGCGCAGAATCATTGTGTAACAGTCCATTCGCTTCATCGGGAGGGAAATCTCGTGAACAAGGCCGAGCTCATCGAGGCGCTCGCCGCTCGCCTGGGAGACAAGAAGACGGCGACGGCGGCGCTGGACGCGGTTCTCGCGGAGGTCCAGAACGCGGTCACCAAGGGCGACCGCGTCGCCATCACCGGCTTCGGAGTCTTCGAAAAGCGCGTGCGCGGTGCTCGAACAGCCCGCAATCCGCGTACCGGCGAAGCGGTGAAGGTGAAGAAGACGTCCGTCCCGGCCTTCCGGCCCGGCGCCGGATTCAAGGAGCTGGTCGCGAGCGGCAAGGTGCCGAAGGCGACCGCCGCCAAGAAGACCACCGCCGCGGCGACGAAGTCGACCGCCACCAAGGCGACCGCGGCGAAGACCGCGCCGGCCAAGGCGACCGCGACCAAGACGGCCACCGCGGCCAAGACGACCACGCCGGCGGCGAAGAAGACCGCGGCGAAGTCGACCGCCACCAAGGCGACCACGGCCAAGACGGCCACCGCGGCCAAGGCCACCACCACGACGACGCCGGCGAAGAAGACCGCGGCGAAGTCCACCGCCACCAAGGCGGCCGCCACCACCCCGGCCAAGAAGACCACCGCTACCAAGAGCACGACCGCCACCAAGTCGACGGCCAAGAAGGCGCCGGCGGCGAAGAAGACGGTCGCCAAGAAGCGCTGATCCCTGCCCGGCAAGCGCACCAGGGAAATGCCGAGGGCGCCTCACCCCCCGTGGGTGAGGCGCCCTCGGCGTGCGTGGGCCGCGGTCGTCAGGCCGGCGCCGGTGCCTCCGCGAACGCGCCGCCGATCCGCCCGTGCAGCCGCCGCAGCGGACGCGGCGCCCACCAGTTCCAGCGGCCCAGCAGCGTCATCGTGGCCGGTACGAGCAGCAGCCGCACCACCGTGGCGTCCAGCGCGACGGCCAGCACCAGCCCCAGCCCGATCTGCTTGATGGGCGCGAACCCGCCGGTCAGGAAGCCCGCGAACACCACCACCAGCAGCAGCCCGGCGGAGGTGATGATGCGCCCGGTCTGCTGCAGCCCCGCCGCCACCGCACGGTCCGCAGCGTCGCCGGCCAGGTGCCGCTCGCGGATGCGGGACAGCAGGAACATCTCGTAGTCGACGGACAGCCCGAACGCGATCGCGGCCACCAGCACCGGCACGGTCAGGTTCGTGGTGTCCAGCCGCTCACTGCCGAGCAACCAGGCGAAGTGGCCCTCCTGGAACACCCACACCACCACGCCCAGCGACGCCGCGATGCTGAGCAGGTTGGTGAGCACCGCCTTGATCGGCAGCAGCACCGAGCCGGTGAACGCGAACAGCAGCGCCAGCGTGCCCAGCGCGACCAGCACGGCCGCGATCGGCGCGCGCTCACCCAGCATCGCGCGGTAGTCGGCCAGCCGCGCCGCCGTGCCGGCCACCTCGAAGCCCTGCGCGCGCAGCTGCCGTACCGCGTCCTGGGTGCTCTCCTCCGCGGGAAGCGCGGCCGGATGGGCGCGGACGACGCCGTCCGACGACGACACCCGCGCGATCCCCGGCACCGCGGCGATCCGCGCCTCGTCCGCCGGGCCGCCCGGGATCAGCAGCGGGTCCGGCCCGGTCAGCGCCGGGAAGTCGCGGGCCAGCGCCTCGTCCAGCCGCCGGGTGTCCGACGCGGACGGCAGCGAGCGCGAGTCGCCGTTGCCGATGGTCAGCCCGGCCACCGGTAGCGCCAGCACCACCAGCGCGGTCGCGGTGCCGAGCAGCGTGAGCAGCGGCCGGCGCTGCACGCGCGCCGCGAGCCGGGCGAACGCGGTGCCACCGGCGGCCGCGGCCGGCTTGATCCGGTGCCCCCACAGGGTCAGCATCGCGGGGAGCAGCGTCACCGCGGCCAGCATGTTCACCAGCACCACACCGGCCGCGGCCAGGCCGAGCGAGCGCAGGAACGGGTCCGGGAACACCATCAGCCCGGCCAGCGCCACCGCCACGGTCAGGCCGGTGAACAGCACGGTCCGGCCCGCGGTGGCGGACGCGCGCAGCACCGCGTCCCGCACGCCCGGATCCACCGCGCGCTCCTCCCGGAACCGGCTCACCAGCAGCAGCGCGTAGTCCACGGCCAGGCCCATGCTGAGCATCGTGGTCACCTGCACCGCGTAGACGGAGACGTCGGTGACCAGGCTGAACAGGTAGAGCACGCCGAAGTTCGCGCCGATGCCGACGATCGCGACCAGCAGCGGCAGCCCGGCCGCGAGCAGGCTGCCGAACACCACCAGCAGCAGCACCAGCACCACCGGCAGGCTGATCAGCTCCGCGCGCTGCACGTCCTCCTGGGCCTGGTCGTTGTAGTCGGCCATGCTCAGCGGCCCGCCGGAGACCACCACCGAACCGGCCGGCACCGCCCGCAGGATCTCGGCCGCGGGCTCGGCCGCCTCGCCGGCGCCGTCGAGAACCACCGAGACCACGACCACCGAGGGGGTACGGTCCGACGGCGCCGGGTCCGTGACGGAGACGACGCCGTCGAGCGCGCGGACCCGGGTCACCGCGTCCGCGACCGCGGCGGCGGGCGCGCCGTCGACGACCGCGGTGACGGACTGCGGCACCGGGTTCTCGGCGTCCAGGCGGTCCTGCACGACCGCGGACTGGCTGCCGGGCACCACGCCCACCTCCGAGGTGAGGCGGCTGAACAGGTTGGCGCCGGCCGTGAACCCGGCGACGAGCACGGCGGCCCAGAGCAGGATGGTCAGGACGGGGCGGCGCACCGCGGCGCCGGACAGGAGTCGAAGCATGGGAGCACGGTGCCGCGCGCGGTCCTCGTCCCGGATCGCCCGCGAGAGCGGTCCCGGCGCTCACTCCCGCGACGGACGGCCCGGCACGACCAGCCCGGACTCGTAGGCCAGCACCACCGCCTGTACCCGGTCGCGCAGGCCCAGCTTGGTCAGCAGGTTGCTCATGTGCGTCTTCACGGTGTGCTCGGTGACGTGCAGCCGCGCCGCGATCTCCGCGTTGGACAGACCCTGCGCGACCAGCCGCAGCGAGTCCGTCTCGCGCGCGGTCAGCGACGCCAGCGCGGCGGTCCGGCGGGCGACCGGGCCGGTGGCCGTGCCGCGGCCGACCATGTCCGCGATCAGCCGGCGGGTCACGCTCGGCGCCAGCAGCGAGTCGCCGCCCGCGATGGTGCGCACCGCGCTGACCAACTCGGCCCGCCGCATGTCCTTGAGCAGGAAGCCGCTGGCGCCGGCGCGCAGCGCGTCGTACACGTACTCGTCCAGGTCGAACGTGGTCAGCATGAGCACCTTGGCGTCGGTGGCCGCGCAGATGTGCGCGGTCGCCTCGATGCCGTTGCGCCGGGGCATGCGCACGTCCATCAGCACCACGTCCGGGCGCAGCGCCAGCGCGGCGCGGACCGCCTCCTCGCCGTCGCCGGCCTCGCCGACCACCGCGATGTCCGGCTGCGCGTCCAGGATCACGCAGAAGCCGTCCCGGACCAGCGCCTGGTCGTCCGCGACGAGCACCCGTAGCGTCGCCGCTGTGCCGTCCGGGCCGCCGGGGGCCACCGCGTGCACGCCGGGAGCGGATTCGTCAGCCACGGGCGGCCTCAGCGCGCTCCAGCGGCAGCGTCGCGGTCACCGTGAACCCGCCGCCGCCGGCCGTACCCGCGCTGAACTCACCGCCGCAGGCGGCCACCCGCTCGCGCATGCCGATCAGGCCGTGGCCACCCGTCCCGCCGGACGCGCCGCGGCCGTCGTCCGTGATCTCCACCCGCAGTGCGGACGCGGACCAGTCCAGGCCGACCCGCGCGGAGCCGGCCCGCGCGTGCCGGACCACGTTGGTCAGCGACTCCTGCACCACCCGGTACGCCGCGACCGACACCTCCGGCGGGACCGGCACGGACGGGCCGCGCTCGGTGACCGTGACCGCCAGCCCGGCCTCGCGGGCGCGGTCGGCCAGCGCCGGCAGCGACTCCAGCCCCGGCTGCGGCGCGCGGTCGTCCGGGCCGCCGCGCAGCACGCCGAGCGTGCGGCGCAACTGGCCGAGCGCGTCGTGGGCGGTGCTCGAGATCGCGTCGAACGCCCGGGCGGCCCGCTCCGGATCGCGGTGCACCAGCAGCGGACCGGCCTCGGCCTGCACCGCGATCATGCTGATCGAGTGGGCCAGGATGTCGTGCATGTCGCGCGCGATCCGCTCCCGCTCGCGGGCGGCCGCGGCCTCGCGCTCCTCCGCGTGCCGCCGGGTCCGCTCCTCCAGCAGCGCGATCCGGTCACCGCGCGCGCGGGAGACCGTGCCGAGCGCGAACGCGACCAGGAAGATGCCGCCGGACGTGAGCACCGAGCCGGCCGGCTTGTCCAGCGTCTGCTGGGTGAACGCCACCCCTGCCACCGTGCCCGCGACCAGCACCGCCCGGGCCGCGAACGGACTGGCCGCCGCGACCGTGTAGGTGGCGACGAGCTGTCCGTACGGCCAGTCCACCGCGCCGTGCATCGCGATCAGCCCGATCGAGCCGGCGCCGCACACGAGGGCCACCGCGAACGGCGCCCGCCGCCGCCACACCAGCGGCAGCGCGGACACGGCCGCGAACACCACCACCATCGGCCGCGGATCACCGACCGCCCCGTGCCCCGCGATCGTGCCGAGGAACGCGACGATCGCGATCAGCGCATCGAGCGCCGCCGGATACCGCGCCGCCAGCGCCTTCGTCCACTCCCACACGCCACGCAGTATCCGCCCCGAGCCCGTCCCACCGCCTCCCTCTCAGGGACCGGATGCCACGCCCGGGCGGCCTACGGCGTGGGGGGCGTTCCGCCGGGGACGAGGTCAGGAGCGGGAGGCCTGGACCACGCGCGAGTCGGAGGGGAGGAGGCGGTCGGCGCCGGCCAGGCGGTCGCCGGCGAAGGCGAGGAGCCAGCCGGTGCCCTTCGGGCTGTGGAAGTCGCGCGGTGTGCCGTAGCCGGCCACCCGGTGGAGCGCGTCCGGGATGATTTTGCCCTGGCTGCACACCACCGCGGGCTCGCCGGCGGCGGCCAGCGTGAGCAGGCGTTCGGCGGCGATCGCGTGCCGGGCGGCCGGGTCCTCGCCGGAGCGCGGCTCGTCGAAGGACGCGTCCACCTCGACCGGGAGGTCCACGGCGGCGGCCAGCGGGGCGAGCGTCTGCTGGCAGCGGCGGGGGGACGCGGAGATCAGGCGCTGCGGGCCGAGGTGCGCGGCGAGCTCGGCCAGTTCGCGGGACTCCTGCGTGCCGACCTCGTCCAGCGGGCGGGCGGAGTCGGCGCCGGGCCAGGACTCGCGGCGGCCGGCGTGGCCGTGGCGGACCACGGCGAGGACGGTGGTGATTCGCGGCAGCGCGGCGAACGCGTCCACCACCGTGCCGTCGTGCGGGTAGCTGAGCAGCCGTCGCACCTCCGGGATCGGAAGCCAGCGCAGATCGTCGACCTCCGCGTTCGGGACGAAGCGGCCGGGTGGCAGGTCCGGGCGGGGGCGCATCGACCAGTACTCGACCAGCTTGGCGGCGTCCCGGGTCTCGTAGCGGATGGCGGGCAGGCGGACCTGGGGGACCGCCGGCACGGCCGTCTCCTCGCCCACCTCGCGCACGGCCGCGGTGAGCGGGTGCTCGCCCGGGTCGAGTTTGCCCTTGGGCAGCGACCAGTCGTCGTACTTCGGGCGGTGGATCAGGCAGATCTCGGGTCCGCCCGCGGCCGGGCGCCACAGTACGCCCCCGGCCGCGCGCACGGTTCTCAGCGGAGCCAAGCGGTCTTCTTGGGTTGTGCCGCGTTCTCCCACGCCGCGGGGAATGCCCCGCGAACGGCGTGGATAATCGCGCGCTCCCGTTCGGCCAAGCGGCCCGCGGTCACTGCCATGTCATGATCATCCGGCTTCTCGGCCGCCAGGTCCAGCCAGGTCTGCGCGGCCATCGCGGCGTCCTGGTGCTCACCGAGCAGATTCTGCACCTTGGAGAGCGCCTTGCCGAGCGCGGCGGCCTGCCCGCCGAGCACCGGCGCGACCGCCTCGACCGCGTACCGGGCCCGCTTGCCGCTGATCCGGACGCCGTGCCAGCGCTCGTCCGAGTCGCCGGCGTGCAGCTCGGCCGCGCCGGCCACGCCCTTGCCGCCGTTGACCAGCACGTCCCACGGGCGGGACACCAGCCGGGGCAGCACCTCGGTCGCGGGCGCGCCCGCGTCGGCGGACAGCTGCGGCTCGCGGGCGGCCTCGACCAGCAGGTCGACGAGCTTGCGGTAGCGCGGCGTGCGCAGCGCCGCGTCCAGCGCGTCCAGCGCCTTGCGCTGCCGCTTCTCCAGCCGTGCGTCGAGCCGGTCCACGGCCTTGGCGTCCAGCGGCGCCAGCGCGTCGAGCGCGGCCGTGCGGCGCAGCCGGTCGCGCAGCACCTCGGCGTCGCGGGCGGCGCCGAGCACGCCGGCGATCCAGCCCAGCTCGTCCCGGAGCGTACGGGCCCAGGACGTCTTCACCAGCGCGCCGAACGTGCGCAGGTCGCTGCGGAGCCGGCGGCAGCCGACCCGCATCTGGTGCACGGCCGTGTCGCCGTCCGGCAGCGGCTGCCCGAGCCGGACCAGCGGGTCGTGCGCCAGGATGCGCCCGATGCCGTCCCGGATCGCGGCGGTCACCACGTCGCCGGCGGTCGGCGCCTCCGGCAGCGTGCCCGGCGGCACCAGGTCCGGCGCCGCGCTCGCCGCCGCGCCCATCGCCCGTGCGTGCTTGGGCGTGAACGTGCCGGCCGTGGCGCCGGCCTTGACCAGCAGCGATTCCAGCTCGTCGAGCAGCGCCGGGTCGCCGCCCGCGCGCTCCACCTCGACCTCGCGGAACGTGGACCGGACCTTCTCGCCGTCCAGCACCTCCACGGTGTCGTCGTCCAGCTCGGCCAGCGTGGTGCCGTCGCCGGCCTGGAGCAGGTACGCCCGGCGCGCGCTGCGGACGACCACGGCCGGTGCCAGCTCGCCTCCCCGCGCGTACGGCGTGACCAGCGCGGACATCTCCTCCGGCGGCGTCTTCGCCTTCTTGCCCCCGCGGGAGATCTCGTGCCGCGTGCCCGGCACGTCGGCCGGCAGCTTCACGGTCCAGGGCTGGTCGTCGCCCTTGCGGAAGCGCAGCGACACGCCGGCCCGGGCCAGTCGCAGATCCTCGGTGTCGAAGTAGGTGGCGGTCAGGACCTTCGGCTCCTTCGCCACGACCCGCCCGCCGGAGGGCAGCGCACCGGTCAGGTCGGGCAGGTCGAAGTCCGGAGACACCTCGTACTTACGTTCTTCCTCCAGCATGGTCGTCACCATAACCGCCGAAAGTTAACTGTTTCTTCAGAACGAGTTCAGCCGTTGGACCGGATCGTGCGCCTGAGCAGCACGGACTGCAGGTGGGTAAGCGGCTTGTCCAGTGTGGAGATCCGTCGCACCCAGGTGCCGTCCGGCCGCAGGTCGAAGCCCTCGCACTCGTCGCTCATCGAGATTCGCAGCACAGTCTCCAACTCGCGGGCGGCGACCGGGTCGGTCACCTGCACCAGCGCCTCGACGCGGCGGTCCAGGTTCCGGTGCATCATGTCCGCGGAGCCGATCCAGAACTCGGCGGGCTCCTCGTACCGGCCGGCCTCCACGTCCGCGGACGACGGGCCGGGACCGAACCGGAAGATCCGCGAGTGCTCCAGGAACCGGCCCACGATCGACCGGACCCGGATGTTCTCCGACAGGCCGGGCACGCCGGGGCGGAGCGCGCACATGCCGCGCACCACCACCTCGATCCGGACGCCGGCCCGCGACGCGCGGTAGAGCGCGTCGATGAACTCCTCGTCGACCAGCGAGTTCACCTTGATCTGGATGAGCGTGGGGAGGCCGCGCTGGGCGCGCGCGATCTGCCGGTCGATGCGCTCGATCAGGCCGGCGCGCACGCCGTGCGGTGCCACCAGCAGCCGCCGGTACGACGTCTGCCGGCTGTACCCGGTCAGCACGTTGAACAGGTCGGTGACGTCCGCGCCCACCTCCGGGTCCGCGGTCAGCAGGCCGAAGTCCTCGTACAGCCGCGCGGTCTTCGGGTGGTAGTTGCCGGTGCCGATGTGGCAGTAGCGGCGGATCTGCGCGCCCTCCTGCCGTACCACCAGCGCGGTCTTGCAGTGGGTCTTGAGACCGACCAGGCCGTAGACCACGTGGCAGCCGGCCCGCTCCAGCTTCCGCGCCCAGCCGATGTTCGCCTGCTCGTCGAAGCGCGCCTTCAGCTCGACCAGCACCACCACCTGCTTGCCCGCGCCGGCGGCCTCCACCAGCGCGTCCACGATGGGGGAGTCGCCGCTGGTGCGGTACAGCGTCTGCTTGATCGCCAGCACGTTCGGGTCGGCCGCGGCCTGCTCGATGAATCGCTGCACGCTGGTGGAGAACGCGTGGTACGGGTGGTGCACCAGCACGTCGCCGTCCCGCAGCGAGGCGAAGATGCTGCGCGGCACCTCGCCGTCGATCAGCCGCGGGTGGGTGGCCGGCACGAACGGCCGGTCCTTCAGATCGGGCCGGTCCACCGCGCCGTAGATCTGCCAGAGCGCGGACATGTCCAGCAGGCCCGGCACGCGCAGCACGTCGTGGCTGTCCACGTCCAGCTCGCGGACCAGCACCTCCAGCATGTGGTCGGAGATGGACGCGGCCACCTCCAGCCGCACCGGTGGGCCGAACCGGCGCTGCGCCAGCTCCCGCTCCAGCGCCTTGAGCAGGTCCTCGTCCCGGTCCTCGTCGACCTCCAGCTCCGCGTTGCGGGTCACCCGGAACAGGTGGCACTCGACCACCTGCATGCCGGAGAACAGCTGGTCCAGGTGCACCGAGATCAGGTCCTCGACCGGCAGGAAGCGCGCGTTGCCGCCGGCGGAGTTCACCACCACGAACCGCGGCACGTTGTTCGGCACCTTGACCCGGGCGAACAGCTCCTGCCCGTTGTCCGGCGACTTCACCGAGACCGCCAGGTTCAGCGAGCGTGAGGAGATGTACGGGAACGGGTGCGCGTGGTCCACGGCCAGCGGCGTGAGCACCGGGAAGATGTGCTCCCGGAAGTACGTGCGCAGTTCCTCGCGCTCGGTGTCGTCCAGGTCCGCCCAGTGCACCAGGTGGATGCCCTCGGCCGCGAGCTTCGGCTGGACCTCGTCGCTGAAGCACGCCGCGTGCCGGGCCACCAGGCCGGCCGTCTTCTCCAGGATCATCCGCAACTGGGTGCGCAGCGGCACCTGATCGCCGCCGCGGACCGGGATGCCGGCCTGTATGCGCCGCATCAGCCCGGCGATCCGCACCATGTAGAACTCGTCCAGGTTGCTGGCGAAGATGGCCAGGAACTTGGCGCGCTCCAGCAGACGGGTGTCCGGGTCCTCGGCCAGCGTCAGCACCCGGGCGTTGAAGTCCAGCCAGGAGAGCTCACGGTTGAGGAAGCGGTCCTCCGGCAGCGAGTCGTCCATGACCGGTTCGGTGCCGAGCAGGTCCTCTATCGGCATCTCCTCGACCGGCGGCACGTCGGTCGTGGTGTCGGACAGCTGGTCCTGGGTCATGGCGGCCACCTCTGCAACGTCGGTCGTCTCGGGCGATCCGGCTTCGTCGGCGGAGGAGTCGTTGCCCGCGCGCAGCGGGACATGATCCTCGCTGGGCGGTGCCTCGACTCTAGCAGCAGGAACATCGGCGCGAATGAATCTCCCATCCGGCCCTCGGCGTCGGACGGTGGCTGGCGCGGTGTTCACCGAAACATCATCACCCGAGAGAAGGTGCCGAAACGTGAATTCGGCTTCGGAATGTCAGGTCAGGCCGGGAAAGGTGATCGAGATTACCTCTCCCCGCTCGTCACGGGCGATCGTCATCCGCTGGCCGAGCCGCAGCAGCCGCAGCCCCGACGCGGCGAACGCGTCCGCCCCGAAGGCCACCTCGCTCCCGTCGTCCAGCAGCACCGTCCCGTGGTGGGTCTCTTCGTCGAAGCGCGCAACGGTCCCCTGCATGAGACCAAACACTAAACCCCCGCAGCGGTACGAGGGGCCGGGTTGAGCCGGTCAGCAGGGTATGGACCCCGGTCCGCACGGCGCCGCGACCAGGGCACTCGTGTGCGCGCCGACACCCAGGCGGTGCGCGGCGGACAGGTCCGCGCCGGTGTCCACGTCCCGCCGCAGGCTCGGCCAGTCGCCGGTGAGCGGCACCGCGCCGGACGCGGCGTGCGCGGCCGCGGACGGCCCGCCGAAGCGCGGGTCCAGCGGCACGCCGGGCGGCGCGGTCAGCAGCACGGTGCCGACGCCGGGCGCGTCCGAGGCGAACCGGCGCCGCTCCGGCGCCACCGACGCCGCGCGCAGCGCCGCGCCCAGCTCCTCCGGGCGCAGCGCGGGCAGGTCGGCGGTGAGCGCGGCGCGCCACGACCGGGCGGGCAGGCCACTCTCGCCGTACCGGATGGCGGGGTTGAGGCCGGCGGCCGGCGCGTCCGGCGCGACCCGGGCGCCGAGCGCGGTCACCACGCCGGCCACCACCGGATCGTCCGTGACCACCAGCACCTCGCCCACCTCCGGGCAGGCCAGCACCGCGGCCACGGTGTCCCGGGCGAGCGCCAGCGCCAGGCGCTCGTGCGCGTCCTCCGGGACCGCGCCGCGCAGCCGGCTCTTGCCCACCGACACCGGCTTGACCGGGATGACGACCGACCACGTCTGCACCGATTCATCGTGCCAGCCCGGTACCGCGATCATCGACCGGCGGCCGGGCCGGCGGAAGACCACCGGTGTGGCGCATCCGCCCCGCCCTGGTCTGACGGGGTCGAGGCAGGCATGATTTCGCATCAGGCCGGTGGTGCCGGGTAGGGATCCCCGGCACGCTCTCCGGCCCGCGGGGGCGCGGTACCTTGCCGCCGTATCCGGGAAGGGACGAGGGGGGACTCCGCCGTGGCACCGCGCAGACTCGGGTTCTGGCAGACGCTGGCCGCGTGGATCGTGATACCCACCATGCACGTCTGGACGCGGCCCACCTGGCGCGGCGCCGAGCACCTGCCCAAGGATCGCGGGTTCATCCTGGTGGTCAACCACTCCTCGCACTTCGACCCGCTGCCGGTCGCCGACTTCGTCTACTGCAACGGCGTCTGGCCGCGCTTCCTCGGCAAGGCGAGCATCTTCCGCATCCCGGTGGTCGGCGCCTGGCTGAAGGAGATCAAGCAGGTCCCGGTCGAGCGTGGCACCCTGGACGCGGCCCGTTCGGTGGAGGTCCTGGTGGCGGCCGTCCGCGAGGGCGGCGCCGTGGTCGTCTACCCGGAGGGCACCACCACTCGGCAGCCGGACCTGTGGCCGATGCGCGGCAAGACCGGCGCGGCCCGGATCGCGCTGATCACCGGCGCGCCGGTGATCCCGGTCGCGCAGTGGGGGGCACACCGGGTGTTCGACCCGCGGGACGGGAAGTTCCGGTTCGGCCTCCGCATGCCGGTGACCGTGGTGGCCGGCCCGCCGCTCAACCTGAGCCGGTGGGCGGGCGTGGAACCGACCCGCGCCGTGCTGGACGAGATCACCGACACGATGATGCTGGCGATCCGGGACCTGCTGGCGGAGATCCGCGGTGGCACCCCGCCGCCGCTGTGGCAGTACTCGGCCGCGCCGCGTGGCGGGCGGGCCGGGGCGGCGAGCGAGCCCGCGCCGAGCGCGGGCGAGCGGGAGGGACAGGCCTGATGCGGGCAGCCGTGCTGGGCGCGGGTTCGTGGGGAACCGCGTTCGCGAAGGTGCTGGCGGACGCGGGCACCGACGTGACGATGTGGGCGCGCCGGAAGGAGGTGGCCGACTCGATCCGCGACGCGCGGGTCAACCCGGACTACTTCTCCGGCACGCGGCTGCCGGAGCGGATCACCGCCACCGCGCACGCGGGCGAGGCGATCGAGGGCGCGGACCTGGTCGTGCTCGCGGTGCCGTCGCAGACGCTGCGCGGCAACCTCGCGGAGTGGGCGAGCCACCTCGCGCCGGACGCGTCGCTGGTGTCGCTGATGAAGGGCATCGAGCTGAGCACCACGAAGCGGATGAGCGAGGTCATCGTGGAGGCCTCCGGCGTGGCCGCGGACCGCGTGGTGGTGGTCACCGGGCCGAACCTGGCGCCGGAGATCATGCTGGAGCAGCCGGCCGCGACCGTGGTGGCCTGCACCGACCTGGACCGGGCGAAGCTGGTGCAGAAGGCGGTCACCGCGCCGTACCTGCGGCCGTACACGAACACCGACGTGATCGGCTGCGAACTGGGCGGCGCGGTGAAGAACGTGATCGCGCTCGCCTACGGCGTGGCCATCGCGATGGGCCTGGGCGACAACACCCGGGCCACGCTGATCACCCGCGGCCTGGCCGAGACGCTGCGGCTGGGCGTGGCGCTCGGCGCCGACCCGCTGACCTTCGCGGGCCTGGCCGGGCTCGGCGACCTGGTCGCCACCTGCTCGTCGCCGTTCTCCCGGAACCGTACGTTCGGCGAGCACCTGGGCCGCGGTGAGACGCTGGAGGAGGCGCAGGCCTCCACCCGGCAGACCGCCGAGGGCGTGAAGAGCTGCCTGGGCATCCGCGACCTGGCCCGCGAGCACGGCGTGGACATGCCGATCACCGAGCAGGTCGAGCGGATCTGCCACGAGGGCGTCTCGCCGACGGTGGCGATGCACGCGCTGATGAACCGCGAGCTACAGCATGAGGTCCGGTGAGCGAGCTTGCGAGCGAACCATCGGCTCAGCGCCGGCCACGCCGGAATCGCAGTGTTGAGGGGAGTCCGGTGAGCGAGCTTGCGAGCGAACCATCGGCTCAGCGCCGGCCACGGCAGTGTTGAGGGGAGTCCGGTGAGCGAGGGTGTGAGCGAATCATCGGCTCAGCGCCGGAACGGCGGCGTCGAGGGGGGTCCGGCAGTGCACGGTGGAGACGGCACCCGTGTGGTGCATGCGGGGCTGCCCGCGCCGGTGCCGGGGGAGCCGTTCCTGCCGGGGCCGGTGTTCGCGGCGCCGTACCACCTGGATCCGGTGGCCGGCCCGGCCGCGGCGGCGGACGGCTACGGCCGCCCGGACAACCGCACTCGGCGGGCGCTGGAGGACGCGATCGGCACGCTGGAGGGCGGTGACTGCCGGGTCTTCGCGTCCGGCCAGGCCGCGATCACGGCGGCGCTGCTGACCGTGCTGCGGCCGGGCGACGCGGTGCTGCTGCCGTCGGACGGCTACTACGCGGTGCGCGCGTTCGCCGCCGGCACGCTCGCGGAGTTGGGCGTGGACGTGCGGACCGCGCCGACCGCGGGGCCGTACCCGTCGTTCGACGGCGTCAGGCTGGTGCTGCTGGAGACGCCGGCGAACCCGAGCCTGGACGTGTGCGACGTGCGCGCGCTCGCGGAGGCCGCGCACGCGGCCGGCGCGCTGGTCGCGGTGGACAACACGGCCGCCACCCCGCTCGGCCAGCGACCGCTCGACCTGGGCGCGGACCTGGTGGTGGCGTCCGGCACCAAGGCGCTGACCGGCCACTCCGACCTGCTGCTCGGCTACGTGGCCGCGCGCGACGAGGCGCTGCTGGCGCGGCTGACCACCTGGCGCGCGCAGACCGGTGGCGTGCCCGGCGCGTTCGACTGCTGGCTGGCGCACCGCTCGCTGGGCACGCTGGACCTGCGCCTGGCCCGGCAGACCGCGAACGCGGCCGCGCTCGCGCCGATGCTGGCCGCGCACCCGGCGGTGACCGGCGTGCGCTGGCCCGGGCTGCCCGGCGACCCGGCGTACGCGATCGCGCGCGCCCAGCTGCGCCGCGTTCCCGGCCTGATCGGCTTCGATCTGGGCAGTGAGGAGCGGGTGGCCGCGTTCCTGAGCCGGTCCAGGCTGGTCTTCGCGGCCACGTCGTTCGGCGGGCTGCACACGTCCGCGGACCGGCGGGCGCAGTGGGGCGACGACACCACGCCCGGCTTCGTGCGTCTCTCCTGCGGCGTGGAGGACCCGGACGACCTGCTGGAAGACGTGAAGACGGCTCTGGACGGTTAGCGGTTTCCCACCCCGGCAAACGGGGTGAATGGGACACTGATGTCGTGGGTGGATGGCGCGAGCGGTCGCACGGGCGCCGGGGCGCGCTGGTGGTGGCCGGGATCGTGCTGGCCGCCGGGCTGATCGTGATGGCCGGCACCGCCTGGGCGCTGCACCGGCGGGACGCCGCGGCGGCCGAACGGATCATGGATCAGCGCACCTCGCTCGCGCAGTCCGCGGTGACCGTGGAGACCCGGCGGTACGTCGACCTGCTGCGCACCGCCGCGGCCGGCCTGGGCGAGGCGTCCGAGCTGGACGCGCGCACGTTCCAGGACGGCACCGCACCGCTGGCCGGGACCGCGCTGCCCGGCGCCACCTCGGTGGTCCTCGTCGCGCCGGTGCCGGCCGGCGACGTGGCGGCGGCGCAGGCGCGCTGGCGGCGGCTCGGCGCGGGCGGGATCACGCTCACGCCGGTGCCGGGCAGCAGCGAGCACCTGTTCACGATCTTCTCCCGCACACTGGACGGCGGGGTCGCACCCGAGCTCGGTGTGGACCTCACCCGGGCCGCGGAGCCGACCGCGGCGCTGGCCGCGTCCCGGCGTACCGGGCTGGCCACGGTCTCCGACGCGTACGTGCTGCTGCGCGATCAGGGCCTTCCGGCCGAACAGCGGCAGCGGTCGTTCGTGTTCGCCACGCCGATCCATCGGGGCGGCGCGTTCCTCGGCTGGCTGGTGATGGGCATGCGCGGTCAGGACTTCCTCGGCGAGGTGCTGGCCGCGGCCGGTCAGGAACTGCTCGGCGGCAGCCTGTCCGCCACCGACGGCTCCGGCATGCCGACCACGGTCGCCACGCTGCCCGCGCCCGGCGAGCCGGACCTGCACCGGGAGAGCACGGTCGAGGTCGCCGACCGCCGCTGGACGCTGACCACCATGGCCGACTCGACGCAGCTGCCCGGTGGCCACAGCGCGCTGCCGCTCACCACCGGCCTGACCGGGAGCGCGATCGTGCTGCTGCTGGCCGGCCTGATCTACGTGCTCTCCACCGGCCGGGCGCGCGCCGAGGCCCGCGTGGTGGCCGCGACCGCGGAGCTGCGCCAGGCCGAGCGCGAGGCGCGCCGGCAGTCCGGCCTGCTGGCGGCCGTGATGAACAGCATCGGCGACGGCGTCGGCGTGGTGAACGAGCACGGCGAGTTCCTGCTGCACAACCGCGCGGCCCGGGCGCTGCTCGGGGTGGAGCACGACATCGCCGGGCTGGCCGGCTGGCAGGCGCACTACGGCATCTTCCGGCCGGACGGCAGCCCGTTCCCGGCCGAGCAGCTCCCGCTGGCCCGCGCGCTGGCCGGCGAGCCGTCGGACGGCGTGGAGATGGTCATCCGCAACGCGGCCCGGCCGGACGGCGTGCTGATCAGCGTGGACGGCCGCCCGCTGGACCCGGCGGCCGGCCAGCGCGGCGCGGTCGCGGTCTTCCGGGACATCACGGCGCTGCGCCGGTACGAGGCCGACCTCGCCGCGTTCGCCGGGGTGGTCGCGCACGACCTGAAGTCCCCGCTGGCCATCGTCTCCGGGCACTGCGAGGCGGCCGACGAGATCCTCGCGGACGTGCTGGCGGAGCCGCCCGGCGGCGCGGACAAGGGCGCGTGGCGGCCCGCGGTGGACGAGGCGCGCGACGCGATCGGCCAGGCGGTGGGCGGCGTGCAGCGGATGGGGGCGCTGATCGACGACCTGCTGGCGTACACCACGGCCCGGGACGCGCCGCTGCGGCTGCGCGCCGTGGACCTGGGCGCGCTGGTGGCCGAGGTGGTGGCGGACCGGACCAGCCGGGCGGCGGTCGGCGACCGGCCCGCGCCGCGCATCTTCGTCGGCGACCTGCCCGAGGTGATCGCGGACGCCGGCATGCTGCGCCGGGTGCTGGACAACCTGATCGGCAACTCGGTGAAGTACGTGCGCCCGGGCACGGCCGCGCACGTGGACGTGACCGCCACCGCGGACCCGGTCGGGTGGGCGCACATCCAGGTGGCGGACCGGGGCATCGGCATCCCGGACGCGCACAAGCCGCACGTGTTCGACAGTTTCCACCGCGCGCACGAGGGCACCGGGTACGCCGGAACCGGCCTGGGCCTGGCCATCTGCCGCCGGATCGTGGAGCGGCACGGCGGCGCGGTCGCGGTCGAGGACAACCCCGGCGGCGGTACGCGCATCTCGTTCACGCTGCCGCTCGCCACCACGCTGAACGGCCCGGTGCCGTCCCCGCACCGGGTGGGCGAGCGGGTGTCCTCGTGAGTGAGCGTGCGCGCACATGGTGATCGATGGGCCGAGGTCAACTAGGCTCGGGGCCGGACGACCGCGATCGGATCGCGAGGGACCACGCGGTGAGCGCGTGGACGGGAGGAGCGTGGATGGCTGGCGACGGCGCCGGAGCGGGCCTCCTCCTCGATCTGGACTTCACCGCGACGGAGGTCACAGCGCTGCGCCACCGCATCGCTGAGCTGGCGCGCGGCGCCGGGCTGGGCGGGGACCGGCTGGACGACTTCGCGCTGGCCGCCTACGAGCTGCTGACGAACGCGGTCCGGCACGGCGGCGGCACCGGGCGGCTGCGGCTGCTGCGCGCGTCCGACCGGCTGATCTGCCAGGTCGCGGACGACGGCGCCGGGTTCGTGGCGGGGGACCGGAAACCGGGCGAGCGCCCGCCGGAGCCGACGTCTCCGGGCGGGCTCGGGCTGTTCCTGGCGGAGCAGTTGACGGATGGGATCGAGATCGTCAGCGGCAACGGCGGGACGACTGTGCGCATTTACATCACTACAGAAAGCGAACAATCGGAGTCGTCGTACCCGATGTCGATCGGTTGACGCATTACCCTTGTTCGGCGGCAAACATCTGGACCAGGATCGGGATGCGGGAAGAGAAGCGCGGGCGGAGCGGAGGGGGTCTCTTGACGTTCACCGTCACACCGGAGACCGGCGACGACCGGACCGCCACCGTGCGCCTCGCCGGTGAGCTGGACATGAGCACCGTGCCCGAGTTGGACACCGCGATCGGCGAGTTGGTCGGCACCGGCCGCAACCGTCTCGTCATCGACCTCGGCGAGCTGGCGTTCTGCGACTCCACCGGGCTGGCCTGCCTGGTCCGCGGCGACAACCGGTGCGCCGCGCTGGGTGGCTGGCTGCGGGTGACCAACCACCGCGGCCACGTCGCGCGCGTGCTGGCGATCAGCGGCCTCGACGAGTTCCTGCGATACCAGCCGTGAGGGCCGTGCGTTACCGGGCGACCGGCCCGTCCTCCGTGCTGCGCGTGGACGACGACGTGCCGGAGCCGCACGCCGGCCCCGGGCGGATCCGGATCGCGGTCGAGGCCGCGGGCGTGAACGCGTGGGACTGGAAGGTCCGCTCCGGTGCGGCCGGCATCGCGGTGACCCGGCCCCGCATCCCCGGCGGCGACGCGGCCGGCGTGGTGGACGAGGTCGGCGACGGCGTCACCGGCGTCGCGGTCGGCGATGCCGTCCTCGGCGTCACGGACGGCGGCGCCACCGCGGAGCACGCGGTGCTCACGCACTGGGCGGCCAAGCCGGAGGCGCTGTCCTTCGCGGTGGCGGCCGGGCTGCCCACGCCGGCCGAGACCGCGGTGCGCGCGCTCGGCCTGCTCGGCGTGGCCGCGGGACAGGTGCTGGTGGTCGGCGGCGCGGCCGGCGGCGTCGGGCTGGTCGCGGCCCAGCTCGCCGGCGAGCGCGGCGCCCGCGTGATCGGCACCGCGAGCCCGGCGCGGCACGACCTGTTGCGGCGGCTCGGCATCACGCCCACGGCGTACGGCGACGGCCTGGTGGCGCGCGTGCGCGCGCTCGCACCGGACGGCGTGGACCGGGCGCTGGACGCGGCCGGGCACGGTGTGGTCCCGGCGCTGATCGAGCTGACCGGCGACGCCGCCCACGTGGTCTCGATCGCGGACTTCTCCGCGCACGGCGCCCGGGTCACGGACGGTGGCCAGGGCCGGTCCTGGCACGCGCTCGGCGAGGTCGCCGCGCTGGTCGCCGCCGGGCGGCTGGAGCTGCCGGTCACGGCGACGTTCCCGATGGCCGAGGCCGGGGCCGCACACGACCTGAGCGAGAGCGGCCACGCCGGCGGGCGCGTCGTCATTCTCGTGCGCTGAGCCCCGGCGTTCCCCGCTGACACACCCCTTCACGTAGCTCCGTCGCGGCACGCGGCCCCCACCCATCCGGGCGGGGGCCGTTTTCGTGCTTCCCTCCGGAGGTTCGTCGGTGCTAGGGTTCATTACACAAGTAATGAACCAACCAAGTTCGAGTGCTCAGTAGCGGCGAAGGGGGCGAGGCGGTGTTCGACGACCGGAGCCCGATCTATCAGCAGATCGCCGACAAGATCAAAGACGAGATCCTCAGCGGTGCGCTCAAGGAGGACGAGCAGGTCATGTCCACGAACCAATACGCATCCTTCTATCGGATCAACCCCGCCACCGCCGCCAAGGGGTTTCAGCAGCTGGTGGACGAGGGCGTGCTCTACAAGAAGCGGGGCATCGGCATGTTCGTCAGCCCGCAGGCCCGTGAGCAGCTGCGCGGCCAGCGCCGCGAGCGGTTCTTCACCGAGGTGGTGGACGCGATGATCGCCGAGGCCCGCATGATCGGCATTCCGCTCGACGAGGTCGTCGCGCGCATCGCGGCCGCCGAGGTGCCCAGCGGGGAGGCCGGCCGATGAGCATCCCGGTCTCCGTGCGCGACCTGCGGCTGCACTACGGCGACACGGTCGCGCTGGACAATCTCTCGTTCGAGCTGGCCGGCGGCAAGATCTACGGGCTGCTCGGCCGCAACGGCTCCGGCAAGACCAGCCTGCTCTCCGTCCTGGCCGCGTTCCGCCGCGCCACCGGCGGCACCGTGCTGGTCGACGGCGAGGACCCGTTCGAGAACGCGCGGGTCACCCGCCGGGTCTGCCTGATCCGCGACAACGTCGACGCGGAGGACGCGGACCGGGTCGGCTCCGTGCTCGACCTCGCGTCCCGCCTCCGGCCGAACTGGGACGCCGACTACGCCTCCCGCCTGGCCAAGCAGTTCGACCTGCCGCTGCGCAAGCGCGTCTCCGGGCTGTCCCGGGGCGGCCGCTCCGCGCTCGGCGTCACGCTCGGGCTGGCCTCCCGCGCGCCGCTGACCATCTTCGACGAGTCCTACCTGGGGCTGGACGCGCCCTCGCGGTACGCGTTCTACCAGGAGCTGATCGCCGACTACGCGGAGCACCCGCGCACGATCATCCTCTCCACCCACCTGATCGAGGAGGTGGCGAACCTCTTCGAGGAGGTGCTGATCCTCGACCGGGGGCGGCTGCTGGTCCACGAGGAGACGGACACGCTGCGCCGGCGCGGCGCCACCGTCACCGGCGAGGCCACCGCGGTCGACGCGTTCGTCGCCGGCAACGACCTGGAGGCGCTGGGCGAGAAGCGGCTCGGCGGCACCAAGGCCACCACGACGTACGGCGCGCTCACCGAGGCGCAGCGCCGGGAGGCGGCCGCGGCCGGGCTGGACCTCGCGCCGGTCGGGTTGCAGGACCTCTTCATCCACCTGACCGCGTCCGGGGTGCCGCGATGACGACCGTGGCATCCTCGCTGTTCCACCGGCTCTGGTGGGCGTACGCGCTGTTCGCCGCGCTGCTCGCCGGCCTGGTCGCGCTCGTCGGCACGCTGATCGCGGTCTACGGCACGATCACCGCGAGCCCGTGGAACGCCGGCGTCGCCTCCACCGCGAAGTGGCTGATCGGCTCGATCGGGCTCATGCTCACCCCGGTCTACCTGCGGCACTACGTGGCGAACGGCGTGACCCGGCGCGAGTTCGTGCGCGGCGGCCTGCTGTTCGGCATCGGCACCGCGGCCTGCTTCGCCGCGCTCGCGCTGGCCGGGTTCGGCGTGGAGCGGCTCGTGCTGGGCGCCACCGGGCTGATGGACGGGCTGACCGAGCCGTACCCGGTGTACTCCGCCGGCACCGCGGTCGCCGTGCTGGTGCGCGCGTTCCTGATCTACCTGGCCACGTTCTGCTCCGGCTGGCTGCTCGGCGCCTGCTTCTACCGGTACGGGGCGTACCTCGGGATGATTCTGATCCCGGCGTGCGTGATCCCCGGGTTCGGCGCCGAGCTGCTCTTCGGCACCGAGTGGGGCCCGGTCGACACGGTCACCGTCGTGGGCGGGCCGCGGCTCCCGTTCGCCGTGCCCGCGCTGATCACCGCCGCGCTGGTCGCGGCCGGGTTCGCCGTCATCCACGTCTCCGTCCGCGCCGTCGCCATCCGCGGCAAGATCGTCTGAGGAAGGCACCGATGAACCGTCACCCCGGCGTACTCGCCGTCCTCCTTCGGCGCATGACCCGGCACATGGCCCCGATCGTGGCGATGTACTGGGGGATTCTCCTCATCGTCTACGTCGTCGTGGCCGGTTCGATCGCGCTCTTCGACACGCTCGAGCAGAGCATGTGGCTGCGGGTCGGCGGCCCGCCACCGCGGTACTGGCTGCTCTCCATGGGCGTCATCACCGTGGTGCAGGCCCGGGTGTACATCTCCATGGGCGTCACCCGGCGCCAGCTCGGCGAGGCGTACCTCGCGCTCTACGCGGTGACCGCGCTGCTCTTCGCGCTGGTCCAGGTGGCCGGGTTCGCACCGGAGCACGCGATCTACTCGGCCGCCGGCGTCATGGGCAATCTCGTCGAGCGCTACCCGGTCACCGGCGCGGGCGACGCCGTCGCGACGCTGCTCTCCGCGTTCGTCCTCGACCTGGTCTACCTCACCGCGGGTGCGCTGATCGGCATCGGCTTCTACCGCTACCGAGTGTGGGCCGGACTGGCGATCATCCCGATCGCGGTGCTGCCCCCGATCGCGGCCGAGGCCGCGTTCAACGCCGAGTGGGCCGGGCTGGGCGTCAACCGCCTCCTCGGCCTGCCCACCGCGCCGCTGCCGATCGGGCTCGCCGTCGCCACCGGCATCCTCGTCCTCTTCCTGGCCGCCACCTACCGGGTGTACCGCACCATGCCGGTCCGCCCCGCCGCCACCCGCTGACCCCCTCTTTCTCTCATCGGAGGCGCTCCGTCATGTCCGTCATCGAGTTGCGCAACCTGAACAAGCGGTACGGCGACACCGTCGCCGTGCGGGACGTCTCGCTCACCGTCGAGCAGGGCGAGATCTTCGGCATCATCGGCCCGAACGGCGCCGGCAAGACCACCACGGTCGAGATGGCCGCCGGGCTCCGCCGGCCGGACGGCGGCACGGTCCGCGTGCTCGGCCTGGACCCGCGGCGCGACGGCCGGGAGCTGCGGCGCCGGCTCGGCATGCAGCTGCAGGAGTCCGCGCTGCCGGACAAGCTCCGGGTCGGCGAGGCGATGCGCCTCTACGCCTCGTTCTATCCGGAACCGGCCGACTGGCGCGAGCTGCTCGACCTGCTCGGGTTGGGCGACAAGCAGAACACGGCGTTCGCCAAACTGTCCGGTGGGCAGAAGCAGCGCCTCTCCATCGCGCTGGCGCTGGTCGGCAACCCGAGGGTCGCGTTCCTGGACGAGCTCACCACCGGACTGGACCCGGCGGCGCGGCGCGAGACCTGGGACCTGATCGAGTCGGTACGCAACCGGGGCGTCACGGTCGTGCTGGTCAGCCACTTCATGGAGGAGGTGGACCGGCTCTGC
This sequence comes from Catenuloplanes atrovinosus, assembly GCF_031458235.1. Classification (NCBI taxonomy): domain Bacteria; kingdom Bacillati; phylum Actinomycetota; class Actinomycetes; order Micromonosporales; family Micromonosporaceae; genus Catenuloplanes; species Catenuloplanes atrovinosus. The sequence goes on from NZ_JAVDYB010000001.1 coordinate 67,343, forward strand.
GACCGGATCGCGATCATCGAGGGCGGCCGGGTGCTCGCGGTCGACTCGCCGGCCGGGCTGATCGGCACGGCCGCGGCGGACGCGCAGCGCATCCGGTTCGTACCGGAGACGCCGTTGCCCGCAGACTTCCTGGCCGACGCGCCGGGCGTCACGGTGGGCACGTCCGGCCGTACCGTCGTGATCACCGGCGGTGGCGACCTGCTCTTCACGGTGGTGTCCGCACTGGCCGTCGCCGGAATCCGTCCCCGCGAGCTGCGCATGGACCAGGCCACGCTCGACGACGCCTTCCTCACCCTGACCGGCCGCGCCCTCGATCAAGACTGATTTTTCAGGAGATATCATCATGCGTCCGCTCACCGCGCTCACCCTGTCCGAGGGCAAGCTGTTCCTGCGCGACGGCATGTCCGTCGGATTCGGCCTGTTCTTCCCGTCCGTCCTGCTCTACGTGCTCGGCGGCCTGATGCCCGGCTTCCGCGAGGTCGACCCGGAACTGGGCGGCGTCCGCGCCATCGACATCTACCTGCCGATCGTGGTCGCCATGGCGCTCGCCACCATCGCCATCACCACGCTCCCGGCCACGCTCGCCACCCACCGCGAACGCGGCGTGCTCCGCCGGATGGCCACCACGCCGGTCGGCCCCGCACCGCTGCTCGGCGCCCAGCTCATCGTGCAACTGATCGCGCTGCTGATCTCGGTCGCCGTCGCGATCACGATCGGCGTCGCGGTCCTGGACGTGTCACTGCCGGCCTCGATCCCGCAGTTCGCCGGCGTGCTGCTGCTCGCCACGGTCGCCATGTTCGCCATCGGCCTGCTGATCGCCGCCGTGGTCCCCACCGCCAAGACCGCCAGCGGCGTCGGCATGCTCGTCTACTTCCCGCTGCTCTTCTTCGCCGGCGTCTGGACCCCCGGCCCGATCATGCCCGAGAACCTTCGCCGCATCGCCGAGTTCACCCCGCTCGGCGCCGCCTCCCAGGCCCTCTCCGACGCCTGGTCCGGCACCACCATCGCCCCCACGGCCCTGGCGGTCCTCGCCGCGTACGCGGTCGCCATCACCTTCCTCGCCACCCGCCTCTTCCGCTGGACCTGACCTCACCGCGACGACGGGCCCGCGATACCGAACGGGGGGTCGCGGGCCCTGCCGTCGCGTCCGGCCCCCGCGCTCGCGCGAGGGCCGGACGGTTCAGCGTGTCCGGCCAACACGCTCGTATGGCCCGCTAGCCGTGCGCTGCGACGGGCTTGCGGAGGGAACGGGACGTGCGGCCGCCGGCTCCGTGCCCGAACATCGCGTTAAGGCGGGCGGGTGCACGGCGCGGATCTTGGCTAAAGATACGTAGAGCACGTTATGAGCCACTCATAACGTGCTCTACGTATCTTTAGTGCTCGATGCGAGATCGATAGCGGGTCGGCGACCGGGGCGCCTACCGCACCCCCGGACGTCCCGTCGGGCGTCGACCCGATAGGGGAACCGGCACCGGGTTCGGCGGGCGGGCCGGTTTGCGCGGGGAACTCGCGGACCCGCGGGACCAGCCGCCGAAGCGGGACCGCGCCAGGCGACGGTTCGTCCGCCGGCCTCCGGCCCGGACCGTGCGGCGAACCGTGGAACCCGCCGTGCTTTCGGGTCCGTCCGCAGCGGAGGCCGGACCGGCCGTGCCCCGGGACCGGCCGTGCCCCGGGCGCGGCGCCCGTCGCACGTGGCGCGGGGTTGCGCGGCTCTCGCGGGACCAGCCGTGTCCCCTCCGGCGCGGCATCCGTCGCAAGTGGTGCGGGAGTCGCGGCTCTTGCGGGACCACCCACGGCACCGGCTCCGGCGCGGCGTCCGGAGCGGAGCGCCAGCGGAGTCGGAGGGCGCCGCGCGGTTTGCCCGCGGGAGCGTGCGGAACCCGGCCCCGCCGGAAGCGGGAAAGGCAAAGGCTTTCAGGTCTTCGACGATCGGCGGGGCGAGCGCCGGCGTCCGGACAGCACGGAGAAACGATCTCAGCTACGGCAGCCGGTCGGCACGTCCTCGCGGGAGAGCAGCGTCGACGCGATGGTGGCGGAGAACTCCGTGGTCCACTGCCCGGGGGACTCGTAGTCCTTCGGGATGGTGACCGTCACCGGGACGCGGCGGTCGACGGTGGTCCAGGTGGAGCCGGAGGCGGTTTCGGTGGCGTGCCAGCAGACGCCGCTCAGCGGGTAGACCAGGTCCGTGGCCAGGAATGACGGCTGATCTCCGCCGCAGGCGACGGTGATGGCGGGCTCGCCGTAGGCCACGTTCTGCTCGGGGCCGGCGGAGACCGGGCGCTGTGGCAGGTCTCGGAGCGTCACGGGCAGTTGTGAGGTCAGCGCGCGGCAGGCGACCGTCTCGTCCGTGCCGAGCGTCGGGGCGGCCATCTCCACCGGGGTCGTCGGCACGGGGCGGGGGGCGCCCGAGGACGGTGCGGCCTCGGGCTCGGCGTCGGGCAGCGCGGAGATGGCGACGAGGGCCACGATCACGGCGACGGGCACCGCGACGATCGTGGCCCACAGCGCTGCCGTACGGGTGGTGCGGTCCATCTAGAGACGCACCACCGAGCAGGTGACCGTGCGGGTGATGCCCGGCACGAGCTGAACCTTGCTCACGACGATCTTCCCGAGTTCGTCCACCGTGGTGGCCTCTGTGAGCACCACCACGTCGTAGGGGCCCACGACCGCGTCGACCCTGATGACGCCGGATATGTTGCTGATCTGCGCGGCCACGTCACGCGCGCGTCCGACCTCCGTCTGGATGAGGATGTACGCCTGGACCACGACACGACTCCTATCCGCCGCCGCCGGCGGCTCGGTTGGTGAAACTACCGTACGGAAGTGCAGGTCCGTGTGCAGGAGGAGCGCAGGGTGACTGAGGGGACGTCAGTGGCGAAGGACGGCGAGTTCGGGTTGATCGCCCGGGTCACCGCGCGACTCACCGCCGGGCCGACCTGTCTGCTGGGTCCCGGCGACGACGCGGCGCTGGTCGCGGCGCCGGACGGGCGGGTCGTCGCCTCCACGGACGTGCTCGTCGACGGCCGCCACTTCCGGCGCGATTGGGGCAGCGGCACCGACATCGGCCACCGCGCCGCCGCGGCGAACCTGGCCGACATCGCGGCGATGGGCGCGTATCCGACCGCGCTCCTGGTCGCCCTCTGCGCGCCGCCGGACCTGGACGCCGCCTGGGCCGAGGAGCTCGCGGACGGCCTCGCCGAGGAGGCGGAGTCGGTCGGCGCCAGCGTGGTCGGCGGCGACATGTCGGCCAGCCCGACGCTCACCGTCGCGGTCACCGCGCTCGGCGACATGCACGGCCTGCAACCGGTGCTGCGCAGCGGCGCGCGGCCGGGCGACATCGTGGCGATGGCCGGGCGGGTCGGGTTCGCGGGCGCGGGTTACACCGTGCTGTCGCGCGGCTTCCGCACGCCGAAGCTGCTGGTCGACGCGTACCGGCGGCCGCAGGTGCCGTACAAGCAGGGCCCGATCGCGAACCGGCTCGGCGCCACCTCGATGATCGATGTCTCGGACGGGCTGCTGGCCGACCTCGGGCACATCGCGGACGCCAGCAAGGTCGCGATCGACGTGCACCGGGACGCGTTCGACCTGCCCGACCAGATGCGCGACGCGGCCACCGCGCTGGGCGTCGACCCGTACAGCTGGGTCCTCGGCGGCGGCGACGACCACGCGCTCTGCGCGACGTTCCCGGCCGGGGTCGCGCTGCCGGAGGAGTGGCGCCGGGTGGGCACGGTCGCCGAGGGCGAGGGCGTCACGGTCGACGGGCGGGCCTGGGAGGGCCGGCTCGGCTGGGACCATTTCAAGATCTAGATTTCCCGCTTCCGGCCCGGTCGCGGCCCGCATGCTCCCGCGGGCACCGGTCGGCCGCGGGCGGCCTCCCTGCCGGTCCCGCGGTGGGCCGGAAAACCCGGGCCCGTCGCGGGCCGTGGCCGAGGCGCTCGGCGACGTTCCGTAGCGCGAATCTCATTTGGCTGTCGGCCTCTGGGTTTCGGCTGGTCGTGGTCGTACCCTCTCGGACTGTGAAGGACTTCGAGGTGCGATCGGTCCGGTACGACGAGCCGGAGGCCCAGACCGTCATGCGCGCGGCGCTGGCGGAGCTGGCCGTCCGCTACGGCGGCACCGGTGACGACACCCCGATGGACCCGGCCGAGTTCACCCCGCCGCGCGGCGACTTCGTGGTCGCGTTCCTGGGCGGCGAGCCGGTCGGCGGCGCGGGCTGGCGCGCGCACGGCGACGAGGACGCGGAGCTGAAGCGGATGTTCACGTCCGTGGCCGTGCGTGGCCGGGGGATCGGCCGCCGGGTGCTGGCCGCGGTGGAGGAGTCGGCGCGGGCACAGGGCCGCAGGCGGATGATCCTCGAAGTCGGCGATCTCCAGCCGGAGGCGATCGCGATGTACCACGCTTGCGGGTATGACCGGATCGAGAACTTCGGCTTCTACCGGAACGACCCGGGCTGCCTCTCCTTCGCCCGGGTCCTCTAGCCGGACACTCCGCCGGCGGGCGCTCGCACCCGCGGTGGCCGCCGTGGTGCTGGCCGCGGCCGGGTTCACGCTGACCGGCCGGCCGACCCACGACCCCGCGGAGGCGAGGGCGGCGGTGCACCGGATGGGCGGTCTGCCCCGGCGGGACCTGGACCACCCCGCGAAGAAGGAGATCGCCATGCGGCTGGTCTCCAGCGCGGAGAACTCGTCGCTGAACTGGCGCGCGCAGTACGGCTACATCGAGGACATCCGGGACGGCCGGGGCTACACCGGCGGCATCATCGGCTTCACGAGCGGCACCGGCGACCTGCTGGCGGTCGTGCTCCGGTACACCGCGGCCCGGCCGGTGAACCCGCTGGCCCGCTACGTCCCCGCGCTGCGCCGGGTGATCGGCAGCGGCTCGCACGCCGGCCTGGACCCCGGGTTCCCGCGCGCCTGGCGGGCCGCCGCCGCCGACCCGCTGTTCCGCGCCGCGCAGGACGCCACGCGGGACCGCGTCTACCTCAGCCCGGCGGTCGGGCAGGCCATGCGGGACGGGCTGCGCGCGCTGGGACAGTTCGCCTACTTCGACGCGATGGTCATGCACGGCCCCGGCCCGGACCCGGCGAGCTTCGGCGGCATCCGCGCCGCCGCCATGCGCCGCGCCCGCACGCCGGCCCAGGGCGGTGCCGAGACCGCCTACCTGCACGCCTTCCTGACCGCCCGCACCGCGGCCATGCGCCGGGAGGCGGCACACCGGGACACCAGCCGCGTCGACACCGCCCAGCGGGCCTTCCTGAAAGCCGGCAACCTCGACCTGAACCCACCACTGCGGTGGAGCGTCTACGGCGACCGCTACGCGATCATGCGCTAGACCGGGACGGACAGCACGTTCTCCACCGCGGTGATCAGCTCCTGCTTGCGGAACGGCTTCTGCAGCAGGACCGTGCCCGGGTCGAGGCTGCCCTTCTCGGTGAGCACCGGCGCGGCGTAGCCGGACATGAACAGCACGGGCAGCCCGTCGCGGAACTCGCGCAGCTTCTCGGCCAGTTCCGTGCCGGACATCTCGGGCATCATGATGTCGGTGATCAGCAGGTCGATGCTGCCGTCGTGAGCGCGCGCCCGGTCCAGCGCCTCGTGCCCGTCCGCGGCGATGAGCACGTCGTAGCCGGACTTGCCGAGCATCCGGCGGACCACCTCGCGCAGGTCCGGCTCGTCGTCGACGACCAGGATGGTGCGGCGGCCGTCCCGCTCCGCCCCGGCGCCCGCCACCGGGTCGCCGGTGCCGCGGCGCGGCTCCAGGACGTCGTCGGCGGGCAACATGATCACCACGGTGGTGCCCCGGCCCGGGTCGGACGCGATGTTGATCTCACCGCCGGCCGCGGTGACCATGCCGTGCGCCACGGCCAGGCCCATGCCGGCGAACGAGACCGGGTCCTTGGTGGTGTAGAACGGCTCGAACGCGCGCTCCAGCACCTCCGGGGGCATGCCGGTGCCGGTGTCGGTGACCCGGATCTTGACCTGGCGGCTGGGCCGCGCGCCCGGCACGCTCTTGGTGCACGGCTCGGCCGTGATGCTCAGCCGGCCGCCGTGCGGCATCGCGTCGCGCGCGTTGAGGGCCAGGTTGACCAGCGTCTGCTCCAACTGACCCGGGTCGACCACCACGGGCGGCAGGTCCTTGTGCGCGTTCGTGGTGATCGTGATGTCGTCGCCGATCGAGTGGGCGAGCAGCGCGTAGACGTCCGCCACGGTACGGGAGATGTCGTGCCGGACCGGCCGGGCCACCTCGCGCCGGCCGAACGCGAGCAGCTGCCGGGCGTACTCGCTGGCCCGGTCCACGGTCTTGCGGATCTGCGCGATGTCGGTGAGTGCCTCACGCACGCTGGCGCCGGTGACCGGCCCGCTCAGCTCCTCGGCCACGAAGCCGGCGTGCGAGTCGATGATGGCCAGCAGGTTGTTGAAGTGGTGCGCGACGCCGCCCGCGAGCTGGCCCACGCTCTCCAGCCGCAGTGCCGCGTTCAGCTCCTGCTCCAGGCGGGTGCGCTCGGCCTCGGCCGCGATCCGGTCGGTGGTGTCCACCACGGTGGCCGAGATCAGCGTCTCGGAGCCGACGTCGATCGGGGACAGCGAGACCTCCGCCGGGAAGCGACTGCCGTCCTTCCGTACCCCGTGCAGGTCCTGCTCCTCGGCGCCGGAGCGGGGGATCAGGCGCTCGACCGGCAGGCCCAGCACCTCCTCCGCGCCGTAGCCGAACAGCCGCTCGGTCTCCGGGTTCACGAAGCGGATCAGGCCGTCCTCACCGATGCCGATGATGCCGATCGGCAGCGCGTTCAGCAGCCCGCGGAACATGCTCTGCGCCCGGTTCGTCTCGCCGATGTCCCGGGAGAAGCCGGCCGCCCCGATGATGTGGCCGCGCGCGTCCGCGATCGGGGAGATGGTGGCCGCGACCGTGAGCAGCCGGCCGTCCTTGTGGCGGCGGACCGCGGAGAACATCTCGACGTGGCTGCCGGAGATGGTCCGGCGGAACCGCTCCTCCTCCAGCTCCTGCCCGTCCGGCGGGAACAGCACGCTGCGCGGGCGGCCCAGCATCTCCGCCGCGGTGTAGCCGTAGAGGCGCTCGGCCGCCGGGTTCCAGATGGTGACCATGCCGTCCCGGTCGGCCGCGATGATGGCGTCGTGCGAGGACCGGACCAGCGCGCCGACCAGGTTGATCGCACCGGCCAGCTGGTCCTCCGCGCTCAGCCGGCGGATCGCGGCCGTGATGGTGAGCCCGTGCTCCTCCATGCTGCGCCACACCGTGACCACCGCGGGGAAGACCGTGCCGTCCGCGCAGCGGCAGCTCAGCTCGAACCGGGAGGAGTCGTTGCCGATCGCGGCGCTCAGGTCGTGGCCGGGGCCGCTGAGCAGCCCGCCGGGCTCCGGGATGACGTCCTCCACCGGGCGCCCGAAGAGCTCGTGCGGGTGATATCCGAGGAGCGTGCGCGCGCCGTCACCGGCGTCGGTGATCCGGCCGTCCAGGGAGAGCGACAGCACGGCCTCGTCGCCGTCGGGATCGGTCGTTCCGCCCATCAGCACCCCGCGCTCGTATCGCCGCAGCCAGTTCCCTCAGGATAGGGACGAAAAGCGAGCCGGTGAGGCGGAAAGCGCAGATAACGCGCACGTACGCCCTGCCGCCGTGGGCGACAGGGCGTACGTCAAGCGAACCTATGTCGTTAGGCCCGGGTGACCTTGCCGGCCTTGATGCACGAGGTGCAGGCCTGGACCTTGCGGGTGTTACCGCCACCGGCCGGGGTGCGCACCGTCTGGATGTTCGGGTTCCAGCGGCGGTTGGTCCGCCGGTGCGAGTGGGACACGTTGTGGCCGAAGCCCGGCCCCTTGCCACAGACGTCGCAGACGCTTGCCACGGAAGTCTCCTGCTGTCGATCGATCGATGCTCGTCGCACGAGGTGACGCCATGTGCTGGCGTGACACCATGCGACAGTCCCGCGGCGCGGGCCGCAGACGTGAGGTCACCCGCGCACGAGGCCTAGGCAACCCGACCAGGCTACCCGACGCGGGCCCCGACCAGCCAATCGGGTCCGAGGACCGTCCCGACCCGCGAAAGTGTCGGTGACCGACTATAGGCTTTTTCCGTGCTGGAGACCCTGGATGCGACGGTCGTGCGCCGCTGGTGCGGTGCCGGGCTGAGCGCGTTGCGGGCGCACCAGCGCGAGATCGACGAGCTGAACGTCTATCCGGTGCCCGACGGCGACACCGGGACCAACCTGGTGCTCACGCTCACCTCCGCGCAGCGCGCGCTCGCGCTCGACCTGGACAACTCGGCCGAGACCGGCCGCACCGCGCACGGCCACACGCTGCACCTGCTGGCCCGTGGCGCGCTGCTCGGCGCGCGCGGCAACTCCGGCGTGATCATCTCGCAGGTGCTGCGCGGCATGGCGGACACGCTGGCCGACGTGCCCGAGGTGCGCGGCCGGCAGCTGGCCGCGGCGCTGCGCGCGGCCACCGCGGCGGCATACTCCGCGGTCGCCGAGCCGGTCGAGGGCACCGTGCTGTCCGTGCTCTCCGCGGCCGCGGACGGCGCGTCCCGGGCCGAGACCGACGACGTGGCCGAGGTGGCGCGCGCCGCGTCCGCGTCCGCGTCGGTGGCACTGGCCCGCACGCCGGAGCAACTGCCGGTGCTGGCCCGGGCCGGCGTGGTGGACGCCGGCGGGCGCGGGCTGTGCCTGCTGCTGGAGGCGCTGGCCGAGTCGTTCGACGGCGAGCCCGGCGAGGTCGAGGAGCCGCCGCCCGTCGCGTCGTCGCCGGTCCCGCGCCCACCCGCCGCGCCGCGCGAGACCGGCTCACCCGACTTCGCGTACGAGGTGCAGTACCTGCTGGACGCGGAGGAGGACGCGGTCGACCGGCTCAAGCGCACGCTGCGCGGGCTGGGCGACTCGCTGGTCGTGGTCGGCTCCGGCGGGCGTCCCCCGGTCTGGCACGTGCACGTCCACGTGAACGACGTGGGTGCCGCGATCGAGGCGGGCGTGGTCGCGGGCCGCCCGCACCAGATCACGGTCACCCGGTTCGCGGACCACGCCGCCGCGCTGCCCGCCCCGCGCGCCCGCGCCCGCGCGGCCGTGGTGATGGCGGACGGCCCCGGGCTCGCCGCGCTCTACACCGGCGAGGGCGCGATCGTGGTCGGCGACAACCCGTCGCCGCGCGAGCTGCTGGAGGCGATCTCGGCCAGCGGTGCCATGGAGGTCGTGCTGCTGCCGAACGACGGCGACACCCGCGCGGTCGCGGTCGCCGCCGCGCGCGAGGTGACCGGCCCGCGGGTCAGCGTGGTGCCGACCCGCTCGCCGGTGCAGACGCTGGCCGCGCTCGCGGTGCGCGACGACGCGCGCAGCTTCGAGGACGACGTGATCGCGATGGCCGAGGCGGCCGGCGCGTGCCGCTGGGCCGAGGTGACGCGGGCCAGCCGGGAGGCGCTGACCATGGCCGGCCGCTGCCGGGCCGGCGACGTGCTGGGCCTGATCGAGGGCGAGGTCACGCTGATCGGGTCGCAGCTCACCGGCGTCGGCACCGAGCTGCTCGACCGGTTGCTCGGCGGCGGTGGCGAGCTGGTCACGCTGCTCTTCGGCGCGGACGCGCCGTCCGGGCTGGAGCCGGCGCTGCGCGCCCACCTGGCGGCCGCCTGGCCGTTCGTGGAGGTCCGCGGCTACGACGGCGGTCAGCCCGTCTACCCCCTGCTGATCGGCGTGGAGTGAGCGCATGACGGAGACGGCCGTCACGGTCGACACCCCCCTGGAGAAGGTCCTCGGCGCGAAGTCGGCGAAGCCGCTGGCCGACAAGCTCGGCCTGCACACCGCCGGTGACCTGCTCTACCACTTCCCCCGCCGGCACGACCAGCGCGGCGAGCACACCGACATCCGCGGGCTGGAGGTCGGCGAGGACGTCACCGTCCTGGCCCAGGTCAAGCGCGCCGAGGTGCGCCCGATGCGGCAGCGCAAGGGCCAGCTGCTGGAGGTGCTGGTCGGCGACGACACCGGCAACACGATCTCGCTGACCTTCTTCAGCCAGGCGTGGCGGCAGCGCGACCTGCGGCCCGGCCGGTGGGGCATGTTCGCCGGCAAGGTCACCGAGTTCCGCGGCAAGCGGCAGCTCAACGGCCCGGAGTACATGCTGTTCGACGAGGAGTCCGAGGTCGAGATCGACGACTTCGCCGGCGCCTTCATCCCGGTCTACCCGGCCGCCGCCGCGGTGCCGACCTGGACCGTCGCGAAGGCGGTGGACGTGGTGCTCGGCGTGATCACCATGCCGGAGGACCCGCTGCCCTCCGCCGTGCGGGCCGAGCACGGGCTGATGAGCCTGGACCGCGCGCTCCGCGAGATCCACAAGCCGTCCGACGAGGCCGGGCTCTACCGCGCCAAGCACCGCCTGAAGTGGGACGAGGCGTTCGCGGTGCAGCTCACGCTGGTCCAGCGGAAGGTGCGGGCCGCGTCCTGGCCGGCCCGCCCGCGCCCGCGCCGGGACGGCGGCCTGCTGGAGCGGTTCGACGCCGCGATGCCGTTCGAGCTGACCGAGGGCCAGGCCACGGTGGGCGAGGAGATCGCCGCCGACCTGAGCACGCCGCACCCGATGCACCGGCTGCTCCAGGGCGAGGTCGGCTCCGGCAAGACGCTGGTCGCGGTGCGCGCGATGCTCCAGGTGGTGGACGCGGGCGGCCAGGCCGTGCTGCTGGCGCCCACCGAGGTGCTGGCCGCGCAGCACTACCGCGGCATCGCGGAGCTGCTCGGCCCGCTCGGCCGCGCCGGCGAGCTGGACTCCGACCCGGACGCCACCCGCCTCACGCTGATCACCGGCTCGCTCGGGGCGAAGGCGCGGCGCGCCGCGCTGGCCGAGGTCGCGTCCGGGCGGGCCGGCATCGTGGTCGGCACCCACGCGCTGCTCTACGAGGGCGTCGACTTCAAGGATCTCGGTCTGGTCGTGGTGGACGAGCAGCACCGGTTCGGCGTCGAGCAGCGGGACGCGCTGCGCGCCAGGGCCGCGCAGCCGCCGCACGTGCTGGTGATGACGGCCACGCCGATCCCGCGCACGGTCGCCATGACGGTCTTCGGCGACCTGGAGGTCTCCGTGCTGGCGCAGCTGCCGCGCGGCCGGTCGCCGATCGCGTCGCACGTGGTGCCGACCGCGGAGAAGCCCGCGTTCTTCGAGCGCGCCTGGCGGCGCATGCGCGAGGAGGTCGAGAAGGGCCATCAGGGGTACGTGGTGTGCCCGCGGATCGGCTCGGAGGACGGCGAGGACGACGTGGAGCCGCCCGGCGACGGCTCGGACGCGCGCCGGCCGCCGATCGCGGTGCTGGAGGTGGCGCCGATCCTGGCCGAGGACTACCTCAAGGGCCTGCGGATCGGCGTGCTGCACGGCAAGCTCCCGGCCGACGAGAAGGACGCGGTGATGCGCGCCTACGCGGCCGGTGACGTGGACGTGCTGATCGCCACCACCGTCATCGAGGTCGGCGTGAACGTGCCCAACGCGACCGTCATGATCGTGCTGGACGCGGACCGGTTCGGCGTCTCTCAGTTGCACCAGTTGCGCGGCCGGGTCGGCCGGGGCAGCGCGCCCGGCCTGTGCCTGCTGGTCACGGACGCGCTGGAGGGCACGCCCGCGCGGGTCCGGCTGGACGCGGTCGCCTCCACCACGGACGGGTTCCGCCTGGCCGAGCTGGATCTGGAGCAGCGCCGCGAGGGCGACGTGCTGGGCGCCGCGCAGTCCGGCCGCCGCTCGCACCTGCGGCTGCTGTCGCTGCTCCGCGACCAGAAGCTGATCACGGAGGCCCGGGCGCAGGCGCTGGCGCTGGTCCGGGACGATCCGGAGCTGGACCGCCATCCGGCGCTGGCCGCGTCCGTCGCGGCGCTCGTCGACGACGAGCGCGCCGAGTACCTGGAGAAGGGCTGACGCATGATCCTGCACTTCTGCACCGCATCCGACTGGGCGGACGCGCAGCGCGCGGGGGAGTACACCGCGGACTCGCTGCGCACCGAGGGCTTCATCCACTGCTCGACGGCCGCACAGGTGCACATCCCCGCCACCATGCTGGCCAAGGGCCGCACCGACCTGGTGCTGCTGGAGATCGACGAGTCCCGGCTGCCGGAGCCGCCGCGCTGGGAGCCCGGGGAGGGGACGGACCTGACGTTCCCGCACGTCTACGGACCGATCCCGATCCACGCGGTGCTCGCGGTGCATCCGTACCCGCCGGAGCCGGACGGCTCCTTCGCACCGCCGACGGGGCTCGGATGAGCCGGGAGGACGCGGCATGACCAGGATCGTCGCGGGCGCGCTGGGCGGCCGCCGGCTGACCGTGCCGGCCGGCTCGCACACCCGGCCCACCTCCGACCGGGTCCGGGAGGCGCTGTTCAACACGCTGGAGACGCTGACCGACCTGGACGGCGCGCGCGTCGCCGACCTCTACGCCGGGTCCGGCGCGGTCGGGCTGGAGGCGTTGTCCCGGGGCGCGGCGCACGCGCTGCTGGTCGAGCACGACCCGAAGGCGGGGCGGATCGTCCGGGCCAACATCGCGGCGCTGGACGCGCGGGACCGCGCGCACCTGCTCGCGGCGAAGGTCTCCACGGCGCTCGCGGCCGGCCCGCCGGACGGGGAGCGCTACGACCTGGTGTTCGCGGACCCGCCGTACCCGATGCCGGATCAGGAGGTCACCGCCGTGCTGGTGGCGCTGGTGGAGCACGGCTGGCTCGCCGAGGACGCGGTGGTGGTCGTGGAGCGCTCCAGCCGCGGCCCGGATCTCGCCTGGGTGGAGGGCATCACTGCGGTCCGCAGCCGTCGGTACGGCGAAACTACTCTTTGGTACGGTCGCCGATCATGACGCGTGCTGTGTGCCCCGGATCCTTCGATCCCGTGACCAACGGCCATCTGGACATCATCGGCCGGGCCAGTCGGCTCTTCGACGAGGTGATCGTCGGAGTGCTGATCAATCAGTCCAAGCGCGGCCTCTTCACCATCGAGGAGCGCATCGAGCTGCTCACCGAGGTGACCGCCTCGTACGGCAACGTCCGGGTGGACTCGTTCCAGGGCCTGCTGGTCGACTTCTGCCGGGCGCAGCGGGCGGGCGTGGTGGTCAAGGGCCTGCGCGCGGTCAGCGACTTCGACTACGAGCTGCAGATGGCCCAGATGAACATCGGGCTCGCCGGCGTGGAGACGCTGTTCATGCCGACGAACCCGCTGTATTCGTTTCTCTCGTCCAGCCTGGTCAAGGAGGTGGCGAAGTGGGGCGGCGACGTCTCCGCGCACGTCCCGGACGAGGTGGACCGCCGGCTGCGGGCACGGTTGCGCCAGGCCTAGATCCGCCGTCGGCCGGTAACGAGATGACGACGGATCCGACGCGCCGACGAGGTAGGTTTCGCCGCAACGGGGCCTCTGGCCGCATGATGAGTGAAGCAGAACGGCGGAGTGGCCGCAGTCAGTGACAGGAGTGAGGCGCCGGTGGACCCGTCCGACCGTATGGACCCGCTCGACCGCATCGACGAGATCATCAACATCGTGGAGCAGGCGCGCTCCGTGCCGATGTCCCGGACGAATTGCATGGTCGAGCGCGGCGAGATGATCGGCATGCTCGAGGACCTCCGCGCCGAGCTCCCCACGGACCTGCGCAAGGCCGCGGCCCTGCTGGAGGAGCGCGACCGGATAATCGACAAGGGCCGCAGCGAGGCCGAGCGGATCATCGCGGAGGGCGAGGCGGAGCACGCGCGCCTGGTCTCGGTGAACGAGATCACGGTCTCGGCCGAGCACGAGGGCGCCCGGATCATCGCGGAGGCCCGCGCCGAGGCGCAGCGGCTGCGCGAGGAGGTCGACGACTACGTCGACACCGCGCTGGCCAACTTCGAGCAGTTCCTGACCCGGGCGCTGGCGTCGATCGAGCGCGGCCGGGACAAGATGCACGCGCTGCGCGAGATCGGCTCGTTCGCCGGGACCGACGAGGGCGAGCGCCCGCTGCCGTTCTAGCCTGGGCCGATTCGACGCTGCGGTTGCCGGTCGGGTAACCTTTTTCGTCGGCCGTCCTCACGGCCGGAGACTGCTGTGCCCTCGACTCGCGCTACAGAGAATCGTTATGCCTAAGAACCCTGAGAATCACCTCGACCCCCGGTCGCCGCTCGTGCTCGACACCGTCGAGCTGCCGCGCCGTCCTGGTGCCATGCGTGAGCTCGCCCGGGTGGTCGAGGCTCCGGCGGATCTCGGCGTGGAGATGATCGGTGTGGCTAAGGGCGCCGAGATCAGCCTGAACCTGCGGCTGGAGTCGGTGTCCGAGGGCGTGCTCGTGTCGGGCTCCGTGTCCGGGCCGATCACCGGCGAGTGCGGCCGATGCCTCCGCACGATCGACGACTCGTTGACCGTCACCATCCAGGAGCTGTATGCGTACGAGCACAGCGCCACGGACGAGACGACCGACGAGGATGAAGTTGGCCGGATGCAGGGCGATCTGATCGACCTGGAGCCGGCCGTGCGGGACGCGGTGGTGCTGGCCCTGCCGACCAACCCGCTGTGCCGCGACGACTGCCCAGGGTTGTGCTCCGAGTGCGGGGTGCACTGGGACGACCTGCCCGAGGACCACACCCACGAGCAGACCGACCCACGCTGGGCCGCCTTGCACAACCTGACCAACACCGAGGAGTAATTACCGTGGCCGTCCCGAAGCGCAAGATGTCGCGCAGCAACACCCGGTCGCGCCGGGCGCAGTGGAAGACCTCGGCGGTCGCGACCGTTGCCTGCCCGCAGTGCCGCTCGCCGAAGCTGCCGCACACGGCCTGCAACGTCTGCGGCACCTACAACGGTCGTCAGGTCCTCGAGGTCTGACGCCGCGCGGTGACGCATCCGGCCGCCGGTCGGACCGCGCCCGCACCACGGCGACTGCCCGGTGCATCGGCTCCCCCCGCGGAGCCGGGCACCGCGCGGATCGCCGTCGACCTCCTCGGCGGGGATTCTGCACCCGCCGTCGTGGTTGACGGCGCTCTGCGAGCGTGCCGGGCCGATTCCGACCTGCATCTGCTGCTCGTCGGCCCCTCCGAGGTGGCCGACGAGATCATCCATGCCCTCCCGCCGAACGACCGGGACCGCGTCGCCGTCCGTGGCGCGCGGCGCGCGGTCGCGATGGCGGACGCACCCGCGAGCGGGGGCCGCGCCGACACCACGGTGCGGGCGGCCGCCGCCGCGGTCGCGGAGGGCCACGCGGACGCGATGACGTCCGCCGGCCCGAGCGGCGCCATCGTCACCGCGGCCGTGCTCGGCTTCGGCCGCATGCCCGGTGTCCGCCGTCCCGCGCTCGCCGCCACGCTGCCGGCCGCGCACGGCCCGGTGCTGCTGCTCGACGTGGGCGCCTCGATCGAGGCCAGCCCCGCCACCCTGGTCCAGCACGGCCTGCTCGGCGTCGCGTACGCCGGCGCCGTCCTCGGCATGTCCGCCCCGCGCCTGGGGCTGCTCTCCATCGGCACCGAGCCCGGCAAGGGCGACCATCCGCGCCGCGCGGCGGATGTCGCGCTGGCCGGCCGCGCGCTGCCCGGCGGCGCCCGCTACGCCGGGCTGGTCGAGGGCTACGAGATCTCCACCGGCGAGCTCGCCGACGTCGTCGTGACCGACGGCTTCACCGGGAACGTCCTGCTCAAGGGCGTCGAGGGCGTCTACGGCACGACCGCCTCCGACGAGACTCCACCGCGCGCCGCCGCCCTGCTGGGCGTCGGCGGGACCGTGGTCGTCTGTCACGGCGCCGCCACCGGCGCCGACCTGGCCTCGGGCATCGCCCTGGCCGCCGACCTGCATCGACGCGCCGCGATGGCGGCGATCTGCGACCTTATCGGAGTGGAGCATGAGTGAGCTTGCGAACGAATCGTCGGCTCAGCGCCGACCACGGCGTCACCGCACGGGATCGGGGTGCCCGGCATGAGTGAGCTTGCGAACGAATCGTCGGCTCAGCGCCGACCACGGCGTCACCGCACGGGATCGGGGTGCCCGGCATGAGTGAGCGGGATAGACGGCGGAGGCCTCCGGTGGGGCATCTGGAGTCCGCCTTCGGGGTGTCGATCGATCCGGAGCTGCTGGAACGGGCGCTGACCCACCGGTCGTACGCGTACGAGAACGGCGGCCTGCCCACCAACGAGCGGCTGGAGTTCCTCGGCGACTCCGTGCTCGGCGTCGTGATCACCACGGCGCTCTTCACCGACCACCCGGACCTGCCCGAGGGCAAGCTCGCGAAGCTGCGGGCCAGCGTGGTCAACATGACCGCGCTCGCGGACGTGGCGCGCACGCTCGGCCCGGAAGGGCTGGGTGCGTACCTCTTCCTCGGCAAGGGCGAGGAGACCACCGGCGGCCGGGACAAGGCCAGCATCCTGGCGGACACGCTGGAGGCGCTGCTCGGCGCGATCTACCTCCAGCACGGCCTGGACGTCGCGGCCGAGGTGATCCACAAGCTGTTCGACCCGCTGATGGCCGCGTCCTCGAAGCAGGGACCGAGCCTGGACTGGAAGACCAGCCTCCAGGAGCTGACCGCCTCGCTCGGGCTGGGCGTGCCGGAGTACCGGATCGACGAGGCCGGGCCGGACCACGCGAAGACGTTCACCGCCTGGGTCGTGGTGGCCGGCGAGCGGTACGGCGGCGCCGAGGGCAAGAGCAAGAAGCAGGCGGAGCAGCGGGCGGCGGAGGCGGCCTGGCGGGTCCTCTCCGACCAGGGCCCGGGCTCGCTCAGCACCGGCGTACCCACCGATGGGGCACCGTGACGGACGTGGCTCGAGCCGGGTCCGTCACCGAGGACCCGGTCCGGCGCCCCGAGCGCCTCTCCACGCTCTGGCACGTCGCCATCGTGCTCGGGATCTACGTCGCGGTGCGCGGCCTCCAGTCCGCGGCCATCGCCTGGCTCGCGCTGCCCGGCGCCACGGTCGCGGACAGCCTGCTCTCCTGGGACGCGGGGTGGTTCATCCGGGTCGCGGCGGAGGGCTACCCGACCGGCTACACCTACGACGACGAGGGCACGCTGGTCGGCAACGGCATCGCGTTCTTCCCGCTCTATCCCGCGCTGATCCGGCTCGTCTCGTACACCGGGCTCGGCCTGGCGGACGCCGCGCTGGCCGTCACCTGGACCTGCGGCGCCGCGGCCACGGTCGCGCTGCTCCTGCTCGGCACGCGCCTCTACGACCGCCGCACCGGCTATGCGCTCACCGTCCTCGTGATCGCGCAGCCGATGTCCGTGGTGCTGAACATGGGCTACTCGGAGGGCCTGTTCCTGGCGCTGGCGGCCGGCGCGCTACTCGCGGCGCACCGGCGGGCCTGGGTCTGGATGGGCGTGCTCGGCCTGGCCGGCGCGCTCGCCCGGCCGACCGGCTTCGCACTCACCGTGGCGCTCGCGGTCGCGGCGCTGCTGGCCTGGCGCACCGAGACCGCGCGCGGCCGGGCCACCTCGCTGGCCGCGGCCGCGGTCGCGCTGTCCGGCACGCCCGCCTACCTGCTCTGGGCCGGTCATCGGATCGGCGACTGGAACGCCTGGTTCACCGTGCAGACCGCCGGGTGGGGCTCCACGTTCGACTTCGGCCGGACCACGATCGCGTTCCTGGACAACACGCTGCGTACCGGGAACAGCTGGGTGCAGGTCAGCGTGGCGTGGATCCTGATCGGCGCGGTCGTGCTCGCGGTCGTGGCCGTGCTTCAGCGGCCGTGGTGGCCGCTCGTCGCGTACGGCCTGGTCACGCTCGTGCTGGTGGTCGGCCAGGGCGGCTACTACCATTCCAAGCCGCGCCTGCTCGTACCCGTGCTGCTGATCCTGCTGCCGCTCGCGACCGCGCTGGGCCGTGCCCGCTGGCGCACGATGGTCCCCGCGCTCGCCGGCTACGCCGCGTTCGGCCTCTGGTACGGCGCCTACCTCGTCACCGTCTGGCCCTACACGATCTGAGGTCACCCGTGCCCGAACTCCCCGAGGTCGAGACCGTCCGCGCGGGCCTGACCAGCTGGGTCATCGGCCGCCGCCTGCACACGGTGGAGGTCCGCCACCCGCGCGCGATCCGCCGTCACGTACCCGGCGCCGAGCACTTCGCGGCCGTGCTGGCCGGGCGCACGATCACGGACGTGTGCCGCCGCGGCAAGTACCTCTGGCTCCCGCTCGACTCCGGCGACGCGATCATCGGCCACCTCGGCATGTCCGGCCAACTGCTGGTCCAGCCGCCCGGCACGCCCGAGGAGACGCACCTGCGCGTCCGCTTCGGCTTCGACGACGACGGCCCGGAGCTGCGCTTCATCGACCAGCGCACGTTCGGCGGCCTGTCCGTCTCGTCCGGCGGCGCCGAACTGCCGCCCGAGATCGCGCACATCGCCCGCGACCCGATGGACCCGCTGTTCGACGACGCCGACTTCACGGAGCGCCTGCGCCGCAAGCACACCGAGATCAAGCGCGCGCTGCTCGACCAGTCCCTGATCTCCGGCGTCGGCAACATCTACGCCGACGAGGCGCTGTGGCGCGCCAAGCTGCACGGCGCCCGCCCCACCGACGCGCTCACCCGCCCCGCCGTCGCCCGCCTGCTCGGCCACGTCCGCGACGTGCTCGCCGCCGCGATCAAGGAGGGCGGCACCAGCTTCGACGCGCTCTACGTCAACGTCAACGGCGAGAGCGGCTACTTCGACCGGTCACTCAACGTCTACGGCCAGGAGGGCCTGCCCTGCACCCGCTGCGGCACCCCGATCCGCCGCGAGTCGTTCATGAACCGCTCCAGCTTCAGCTGTCCACGCTGCCAGCCCAAACCCCGATAGACCCCGATATACCCGCTTCCGGCGGGTCGGTTTCCGCATGCTCCCGCGGGCACCGGTCGTCGCTGGCGCTCCTCCCTTCGGCATCCGTGGCCGCAAGCCCACAACCGCGGCCCCGCACCTCGCCGCCGGCCGCGGCGCCTCGGGTCGCGGCGCCTCGGGTCGCGGCGCCTCGGGTCGCGGCGCCTCGGGTCGCGGCGCCTCAGGGGAGCGGCACCGGGCTGGCCAGCGCCCAGGCCGCGCCGCGCAGGCCGATCAGGCGGCGGGCGACGTCGAGCTGGGCGACCGGCACGTCGTGGACCAGATGCGCGTCGCCCGGCCGCGTGGCGGTCCGCTGGTAGTCCAGCCAGCTCCCGGCGAAGCCCACGATCCGCGCGCCCAGGCACCGGTACCGCGGATGCGGCTCCGCACCCGGCGCGAGCAGCACCTCCGCCAGCCCGAGCCGCTCCGCGTGCCGGACCGCCAGCGCCACCGCGCCCAGTTCGTCCGCCTCCGGCGGGCAGTGGTCCAGCACCAGCCCGTGCACCGGCCGCCCGGCCCAGCCCGCCACGTCGTCGACCAGCGCGGCGACCGGGCGCCGCCCGCGCTCCAGGTCCACCCGGCCGAGCATCCGCACGCCGGCCGCGGCCAGCGTCGCGATCGTGGCCCGCAGTTCCCGGTCCGGCACGTCCAGGATCGCGGTCACCGCGCTGTCCACTCCGGCCACGGCCGCCCAGATCTCCGCCGGACACCGCCGATGCGCCTCCAGCGGCAGCAGCACCGGCACGCCCGTCCCCGGAGCGCCCGTCCTCATCGCAGCCCACTCCACCAGCCCGGTCGGCGGCGCGCTCTCCTCCACCCGCTCCACCGGCGGCACCGCCGTCCTCCACTCCGGACGAGCCTGCGCCGGCACGGCCGGCCGAATCCTCGGCACGGTCATCCCGTCTCCCTCCGCTCGGTGTGCTCCGGCTGCCCCGCACGGGCCAGCCGCTGTCGGCGTGCCGGTAGCTCCGGGAGATCGGCACGAGGTGTCCGCCAGGTCGCCAGGTGCGGCGTGGTCACCGTTCCCCCGCGCGGACCGCTTCCCCGCGGACCGATCCGGGCGGCGCCACCGGGCGTCACGTCCCCAGGTCCCGGTACAGGTGCCGGTAGGCGCCCAGCGTCGCTCCCGGCGCGTGCCGGGCCAGCGCATGCCGCCGGGCCGCCGCGCCCGCCCGCCGCCGCAGGTCGTGGTCGAGCAGCAGCCGGACCGCCGCGTCCGCGAGCGGCTCCGCGCGGCCGGGCGGCACCAGCAGGCCACCGTCGCCGACCGTCTCCGCCACCATGCCGACGTCCGCCGCGACCGCCGGCCGTCCCGCGATCAAGGACCGGATGAGCGGGTACGGCACGCCGTCCGTCACCGTCGTGGCGACCGTGACCTGCCCGTCCGCGCCCGGATCGTCGGTGAACCGCAGCGCCCCGTCCAGCCCCAGCCGGCGCGCCAGGGCACGGCAGCCGGCGGCGTACCGGGGCTCCGCGACCGGCCCGTCCACCAGCAGCCGCGCGCCCGGCACCCGGGCCCGCACCAGTCCGAACGCGCTGATCAGGCACGGCAGCCCCGCGCGTGGCCCGACCGTGCCCCGCCACAGCAGCACCGGCGCCGCCGGTTCGGGCGGCGCGCCGCCCGGATCGTCCAGCCCCGGCGGTACGACCAGCACGCGGGCCGGGTCCGCGCCGAGCCGCAGCTGCCACCGCCGGTGGAAGCGGCTGGCGGCGACCACGAGCGCGGCCTGCGCGTACCCGAGCCGGGCCAGCGCGCGGTGGAAGCGCAGCAGCACGTCGTCGCCGTCGCCCGCCTCCAGGTACCGCCGCCGCAGCTCGATGTCGTGCTCGGTGAGCAGGAACGGCGTGCCGTCGCGCCACCGTGCGGCCAGCGCGACGAGCAGCGGCGGCCCGGCCGCGGCCGCGTGCGTGAGGTCGGCGCCCGGCACCCGGACCGCGAGCGGATCGACCGCGCGTTCCAGCTGGCCGGCCGCGTGCCGCGCGGCGCGCGGCGTGAGCAGGGGGAGCGCCTCGTCGACGCCGCGCGCCGCCCGGACCGCGTCGGCGAGCACGGCCGCGACCGGCGCGCCGCGCAGCGGGTGCCTGCCGTCCCGGGCCAGCGCGGTCAGCCGGTGCAGGCCGTCCGCGAACAGCCGGGCGGACGGCTCGTCCTCGCCCAGCATGCCGCGGCAGAGCAGGGTGGCGGCGGTGACCGCGGCGTGCCGGTCCGCCCGCGGCAGCGGCCTGCCGCGACCGCCGGTCCGGACGTCGCGGACGGAGGCGACGTGCGGCGGCAGGTCCTCGTCCGGCGTGGCGCGGTGCCGGTCCGGGGCGAGCCGGAGCAGGTGGAACGTGTGCCCGGTGACGGCGCCGAGCAGCCGGCGCGCCCAGGTGGCGGCCGGTGTGCCGGTCTCGGTGACGAGCGCGACCCGCACCGGTGACTACCGCCGGTCGCGTGTGGAGGAACAGGTGGTCACGCCGAGCGCAACGAGCGCTCCTCAGGCGGATGCGCGCGCTGTCGGCTTGGGGACAGCCATCCCACCCGGTCGGGGGTCAGGACCCGGCGCCGAACATCTGGGTCCAGATCGGTGTGCCACCGTCGTAGACCAGGCCGACGCCGGTCTCCTTGGCGTCACAGTTCAGGATGTTCGCCCGGTGGCCCGCGCTGTTCATCCAGGACTCCATGACCTGCTCCGGCGTCTGCTGGCCCTTCGCGATGTTCTCGCCGATCGCCCGCGAGTACCCGGCCTCACCGGCCCGGTCCCACGGCGTGTCGCCGTTCAGGCTGGTGTGGTTGAAGTAGTTCTGCTCGGCCATGTCCGCGCTGTGGCCCCGGGACGCGGTGCGGAGCTTCTCGTTCGTGGTGACGGCGCCGCAGCCGTTCTCGGCGCGCCGCGCGTTGACGATCGTGGTGACCGCGTTCTCCATCGAGGTGATCTCGTCGGTGGCCGCGCCGCCGGAGTCGCCGGAACCGCCGCCGGAGTCGCCACCGCCCGTGTTCCCGCCGGTGTTCCCGCCGCCGGTGTTCCCGGTGTCCGGCTCCGGCTCGGCCGGCGCGGGCGGGGCCGGCTTGGTGGGCTGTGGCGCGGCCGAGGGGGACGCGCTCGGCGACGGCGAGGGGGAGGCCGGGTTCTCACCCATCATGGCCTCGCCGCTGATCTCGCCCGCCGGGCGGTCCGCGCCGCGCGCGGCGGCCGGGTCGGCGGCGAGGTCGTCGCGGTCGGCACCGCTCGCGGAGTCGTACGTCTCACCGTCCCGCCCGCCCCCGATGCTCGGCGGCAGCACGTACGCGGCCAGGCCGAAGATCGCGAGCACGGCGGCGACCAGCGCCACCAGCCCGGCCGTGCCGCCGGGGACCCGCCGCGCCTTCTTGACCCTCTTGGCCTTGTGCCGCCCGCCGGAGGTGGTCTCCTCGGCCCGGGGCAGCTCTCGCTGGCTCGTCGCTCGCTCGGCTCGCCGTGACACGGGGTGAACGCCTCCACAGACGGTGGACCGGCCTGCTCACGCAGCGCGGTCGATGGGTGCAGGTTGCCAGTCGAACGTAAACGGGTGACCAGGACACTTCCAACAGACCTAAGGAAGACCTAGGGAAGACCTAAGAAGCGTCGGACCGTCCGCAAAATGCTAGTTACCCGGCGTGACCGACGTGGCGCGGGACACGCCGCGCTTGACTCTTTTGGCGGGTCGGCGGACTATGGAGGAGTCGCCAGTCGCGCCCGATCACGCCCGTGTGTGCCCATGAGCGTGGAGTCGCGATTTGCTGGGCGCGCGTTGGCCGGCCTTTCCGGCAGCGCATTACGAGGAGACGAAATGGCGAAGGCCCTCTACGGCCACGTCGGCATGGCGCAAGACCGGCGCCTCGTCGACGAGGTCACCCGACTGCGTGCCACGGTGCAGGCACTGGAGTTCGAGATCACCAGGCTGCGTGCTGACAACGATCGGCTCGCCGCTGCCGCCGCCGAGGCGGAAGATCTGATGAGTCTGCGCGAACCTGCGCTGACCTGATTCCGGGGCGTCGGCCCGCCGGCGCCCACCGCAGTGCACTGCCCCCGCGGCTACGCCCGAACGAAACAACAGAATCCTTGAGCGCGCCGACACACGTTCCTGTGGCGGCGCGCAGCCTTTTGTACGGGCCCGGACGGCGGCACGTTCCCGTGATCGCGCCCGGCTCGTTGACCATCCGGGAGCACCGGCCTCAGCAGGGCCGCTGCGTGATGGGTTACCCTGCGGAATCTGCCTGCCGCCGGCCTCCACGGCGGGGCACGCCGGGGTGAGGATACGAGGACGTGCATCTCAAGAGCCTGACGGTGAAGGGTTTCAAGTCCTTCGCCAGCGCCACGACCATGCGCCTGGAGCCCGGCATCACCTGTGTGGTGGGGCCGAACGGCTCCGGCAAGTCCAACGTCGTGGACGCGATCGCCTGGGTGCTCGGCGAGCAGGGCGCGAAGGCGCTGCGCGGCGGCAAGATGGAGGATGTGATCTTCGCCGGCACCGCCGGCCGCGCGCCGCTCGGCCGCGCCGAGGTGACGCTCACCATCGACAACACGGACGGCGCGCTGCCGATCGACTACACCGAGGTCTCGATCACCCGGCGGATGTTCCGCTCCGGCGAGTCCGAGTACGAGATCAACGGCAACGGCTGCCGGCTGCTCGACATCCAGGAACTGCTCTCCGACTCCGGCATCGGCCGGGAGATGCACATCATCGTCGGCCAGGGCCGGCTGGACAGCATGCTGCACGCGAAGCCGGAGGACCGCCGCGCGTTCATCGAGGAGGCGGCCGGCGTCCTCAAGCACCGCAAGCGGAAAGAGAAGGCGATCCGCAAGCTGGACGCCATGCAGGTCAACCTGAACCGGCTGACCGACCTCACCGCGGAGCTGCGCCGCCAGCTCAAGCCGCTGGGCCGCCAGGCCGAGGTGGCCCGCCGTGCCGCCGGCATCCAGTCCGACCTGCGTGACGCCCGGCTCCGGCTGCTCGCCGACGACCTGACCACGCTGCGCACCACGCTGGAGAAGGAGATCGCGGACGAGGCCGCGCTCAAGATCCGCCGGGGCGAGCTGGAGCGGGAGAACGAGGTCGCCCAGCGCCGGCTGGCCGCGCTGGAGGCCGCGCACGCGGAGGACGCGCCGCTGCTCGCCGCCGCGCAGGACGCCTGGTACAAGCTGTCCGCGCTGCAGGAGCGCTTCCGCTCCACCGAGCAACTGGCCGGCGAGCGGCTGCGGCACCTGTCCGCGCCGGACGCGGAGGAACGGCCCGGCCGCGACCCCGACCTGCTGGAGGCCCAGGCCGAGGAGGTCCGGGCGCAGGAGGAGGAGCTGCGCGAGGCGCTGGAGGAGGACAAGGCCCGGCTGGCCGAGGCGGTCGAGCAGCGGCAGGAGATGGAGCGCCAGCTCGCGGACGCGGAGCGCGCGCTGCGTACCGCCGCGAAGGCCATCGCCGACCGCAGGGAGGGCCTGGCGAAGCTGACCGGCCAGGTCAACGCGGCGCAGGCCCGGTCGTCCACGGCGCTGGAGGAGATCTCCCGGCTGGCCGCCGCGCACACGGACGCGGCCGAGCGCGCCGAGCGGGCGCAGGCCGCGGTGGACGCGGTCTCCGCCGAGTCGACCGAGGCCGACCGCGACAACGCGGACCTGGACGCGCGGCACGCCGAGGCGGTCGCCGCGCACGACGCCGCGTCGGCCGTGGTCCGGCAGCTCTCCGAGGCCGAGCGCAAGGCGGAGAAGGACGCGGCCAGCTGGAAGGCGCGCGAGGAGGCGCTGGCCATGGGCCTCCAGCGCAAGGACGGCGCCGGCGCGCTGCTGGCGCGCGCCGGGCAGGTCCCGGGCCTGCTGGGCAGCCTCGCCGGGATGCTGTCCGTGCGCCCCGGTCACGAGGCCGCGCTGGCCGCCGCGCTGGGCGTGCTGGCCGACGCGGTCGCGGTGGCCGGCGTCGACGAGGCCGTGGAGGCGATGCGCACGCTCAAGATCGCCGACGCCGGCCGGGCCGCGATGCTGGTCGCGGGCGAGGCGGGACCCGGCGACCTCGGCTCGCTCGACGCACTGCGGCCCGCGCTGCCGGACGGCGCGTCCTGGGCCCCCGACCTGATCACCTGCGCGGAGCAGGTGCGGCCCGCGGTCCACCGGGCGCTGCGCGACGTGGTGTTCGTGCCCTCGCTGGAGGCCGCGGCCGCGCTCGCCGCGAGCAACCCGGAGCTGCGCGCGGTCACGCCCGAGGGCGACGTGCTCGGCGCGTTCGCGGCCGCGGGCGGGTCCGGCAAGGCGGTCAGCTACATCGAGGTGCAGGCCGCGGTCGACGAGGCGAAGGCCAACCGGGAGGCCGCCGAGGCCACGATCGCCGGGCTCAAGGACGAACTGGCCGAGGCGCGCGAGGAGGTGGCCGCGCGCAAGGAGGAGGTCCAGGTGGCGGCCGCGGCCAAGCGCGAGGCGGAGAGCCAGCGCAACGCCGCCGCCCGGCGGCTCGCCGAGCTGGGCGCCGCCGCGCGCTCCGCCAAGGCCGAGACCGACCGGCTCGCCGCGTCCCGGGCCAAGGCCGAGGCCGCCCGCGAGCAGGACCTGATGCGCCTGGCGGAGCTGGAGGAGCGGCTGCGCGTCGCGGAGGAGACGCCGCTGGACGAGGAGCCGTCCACCGAGGAGCGCGACATACTGGCCGCCAGCGTCCCCCAGGCGCGGCAGAACGAGATGGAGGTCCGGCTCGCGGTCCGTACCGCGGAGGAACGGGTGTCGTCCATCTCGGGCCGGGCCGATTCGCTGCTGCGCCAGGCGAACGCGGAACGCGCCGCCCGCGAGCGCGCCGCGGCCCGCAAGGCGGCCCGCGCCCGGGGCGCCGCCATCGCCCGCGCGGTGGTGGCCGGCGCGGGGCAGGCGCTGGTCCGGGTCGCCGCGTCGCTGGAGACGGCCGCGCAGCGCCGCGACGAGATCGCCGCGACCCGGTCCGCGCGCGAGGCCGAGCTGCAGGAGGTGCGGTCCGTCGCCAAGCAACTGGCCGGCGAGCTGGAGCGGCTGACCAGCGAGGTGCACCGCGACGAGGTCGCCCGGGCGGAGCAGCGGCTGCGGCTGGAGCAGTTGGAGGCGAAGGCGGCCGAGGACTTCTCGCTCGACGTGGAGACGCTGACCAGCGAGTACGGCCCGCAGAACCCGGTGCCGCCGAGCCAGGCCGACGTGGCCGCCGCGGAGCAGGAGGGCAAGCCGGTCCCGGAGCCGGTGCCGTTCCACCGGCCGACCCAGGAGAAGCGCGCGGCCAAGGCGGAGCGCGACCTGACGCTGCTCGGCAAGGTCAACCCGCTGGCGCTGGAGGAGTTCGCGGCGCTGGAGGAGCGGTTCAAGTTCCTCTCCGACCAGCTGGAGGATCTGAAGGCCACGCGCAAGGACCTGCTCACCGTGGTCAAGGACGTGGACGACCGGATCCTGGAGGTGTTCACCTCCGCGTTCGAGGACACCGCGCGCGAGTTCGAGCACGTCTTCCAGGTGCTGTTCCCCGGTGGCGAGGGCCGGCTGGTGCTCACCGAGCCGGACGACATGCTGACCACCGGCGTCGAGGTGGAGGCGCGCCCGCCGGGCAAGAAGATCAAGCGATTGTCGCTGCTCTCCGGTGGCGAGCGCTCGCTGACCGCGGTGGCCATGCTCTGCGCGATCTTCCGGGCCCGCCCCAGCCCGTTCTACATCATGGACGAGGTCGAGGCCGCGCTGGACGACGTCAACCTGGGCCGCCTGATCACGCTGTTCGAGCAGCTTCGCGAGCGTTCCCAGCTGATCATCATCACCCACCAGAAGCGCACCATGGAGGTGGCCGACGCGCTCTACGGCATCACCATGCGCGCCGGCGTCACCGAGGTCATCAGCCAGAAGCTCGTCAAGGAGAGTGCGGATGCGTAGGCAGCGGGCACGTGCCCTGCTCGTCGACCTGGACGGCGTGCTCCGGCACATCCCCGTCAACAAAGCCCAGGAGATCGAGCGACGGTACGGAATGGAGCCCGGCCGCCTCCGGCAGACCGCGTCCGTGTGGGGCCGCATGCAGCCCGCGCTGGTCGGCGAGGTGTCGCACGCGCAGTGGATGTCCGTTGTCGCGGACGAACTGGCCTTCGCGGCCGGCGGCCCGGAGCGCGCCCGCGCCGCCGTCGCGGAGTGGCAGGCCGAGCGCGGCACCGTGGACCAGACCGTGCTGTCCTTCGTCCGCGACGTGCGCGCCGCCGGCCTCCCGGTCGGCATAGCCACCAACGGCACCGACGCGCTCGGCGCCGAACTGGACGCGCTCGGGCTGACCGGCGAGGTCGACGTGGTGGTCAACTCGTCCGAGGTGGGCGCGCACAAGCCGGCCAAGGAGTTCTTCCTGGCGGCGTGCCAGGCGATCGGCGTACCCCCGCCGGCCGTGTTCTTCATCGACGCGGACGATCGCGCGGTACGCGGCGCCCGCGCCGCCGGTCTGTCCGCGCTGCGCTGGAGCGGCCCGGACGACCTCCGCTACGTCCGGGCCGCGCTGGAGGTCTAGCGCGTGTCTGGTGGATCTCGTCGAGCCGAGGCGAGGTCCAGGTGTCGTCTGGGTGTGCGGCGCGGAAGTCCGCATCCCGGTGTTGTATGTGGGCTTTCGCGACGTGCGGCCGGGCGGCGCCTGGGCCACGCCGCAGGCCGGCGAAGATCCGCCAGACACGCGCTAGCCGCCGGTCACGCCATCGATGCGTTCCCGGAGGAGGTCCGCGTGGCCGTTGTGCCGGGCGTACTCCTCGATCATGTGGACGTAGATCCAGCGCAGGTTCTTCTCGGTGCCGTTCGTGGGGTGCCGGTAGATGTGGTCGAGCGGAACGCCCTTGACCGCGGCCCGCGCCTGCTCGGTCTCCGCGATGAAGGTGGCGAAATCCCGCTCCGCGTCCGCCTCCGCGACGTTCTCGAAGTCGCCGTCGCGCTGCTCCGGCGTGCAGTAGATGTCGTCCAGGTCCGGCGCCACCCCGGTGAAGACGCGGAACCACCAGCGCTCCACCTCGGCCATGTGCCGCACCAGCCCGAGCAGCGTCAGGTTCGACGGCTCCACGCTCGCGGACTTCAGCTGCGCGGCGGTCAGCCCGGCGCACTTGGTCAGCAGCGTGTGCCGGTGCCAGTCCAGCCAGCCCTCCAGCATCTCCCGCTCCGGGGCGACGTAGGGCTCGGTGGCGCGCTGGATGGTGGGCGCGGTCCATTCGGTCGTCATGCGCGCGATTGTGCCGCAGCGGGCGCCGGTCCTCGCCGGATTTACCGCCGGGCCCGGGCGGCCGGGCCCGGCGGGTGCGCTACGGCGCCTCGTCGCCGGCCGGCGCGGTGCGGGCGGGCCGGCCGCGCGTGACGTCGGAGCCCGCGGCCGGCGTCAGCCCGCGGTGCCGGAGCCCGGGGTGTGGCCGCCGGGAAGCGGCGCGTCCTTGTCCTCGCAGGTCTGGCAGTGCTTGGCGGCCGCCGGGGCGGTCGTCACGGTGAGCGCGCAGGCCAGGCCGATCAGCGCGGCCGCCAGGACGGAACCGGCGCGGGGCCGGCGGTGGTGGGTGTGCATGGAGTCCCCCTCGTGGTCGAGCGGCCCGCCGATGACCTCCGGCCGGCCGATGTCTCGCCAGTATGTGAGCGGGCCTCCCGGGTACGCAGGGGATTCGCCGCCGATCGGCCGCACGGCTGAGCCGATCCGCCCGTGCCGTACCGCCACGGGCGGACGACCGCCGGGCCGGCTACGTCGCGGGGATGGTGTTCGTGGCGACCAGCGCGAGGACGATGGTGCCCAGCACGATGCGGTAGACGATGAACACCGTGTAGCTGTGCTTGGCGACGAACTTGAGCAGCCAGTTGACCGCGAAGTACGCGACGATGAAGCTGACCACGGTCGCGACCAGCGTGTTGACCCAGCCGACGCCGTTGGAGATGTTCTCGAACTCGGTGACGACCTGCAGCAGCGTGGCCGCGGTCAGCGCCGGGATGGACAGGAAGAACGACAGCCGGGTGACCGTGACGCGGTCGAGGTCGCGCAGCAGGCCGGCGGACATGGTGGCGCCCGAGCGGGAGACGCCGGGGATCAGCGCGAGACACTGGGTGACGCCGATGATCAGCGTGTCCTTCCAGGTCACGTCCGACTCGTGGCGGGTCTGGGTGGCCGCGCGGTCGGCGAACCACATGACGAAGCTCCACACGATCAGCGCGCTGCCGACGAACCACAGGCTGCGCAGCGTGGTCTCGATCTGGTCCTTGAAGAGCAGGCCGATGATCGCGATCGGGACCGAGCCGAGGATGACCGCCCAGCTGAACCTGTGGTCCGGCGTGCCGCGGTTCTCCGCCTTGAACAGGCCCAGGAACCACGCCTTGATGATCCGGAGGATGTCGCCGCGCAGGTAGAGCAGCGTGGCCAGGACCGCGCCGGACTGGATGATCGCGGTGAACGCGGTGATGTCCGGCGCGTCGATCTGGTAGCCGAGCAGCTTCTCCAGGATCGTGAGGTGACCCGTGCTGGAGACCGGCAGGAACTCGGTGAAGCCTTCGACGGCGCCGAGCAGCACCGCTTCGAGGATGTTCACGGACTGGCTCTTCCCTCCACCGGCGCGCGTGCCGGCCGTTCAGCGGAATGACAACTGCGGGGGGTGACGAGCGATCAAGATAGCGCGTGCGCGTGCACCGGCTTGAGGTGCAGGGTGACCCGCGCCCCGCCCAGCTCGCCGCGGTCGATCCGGACGGCACCGCCGAGTTCCGTGGCGACCCGGTGCACGATCGACAGGCCGAGTCCGGTCGATCCGCCGCCGCTGTGACCGCGCTGGAGCGCGGCCCGCGGGTTCGCGATGCCGGGGCCGGCGTCGGAGACGGTCAGCGCGTCGTCCGAGACCGTGACCAGGAACGGCGTGCCCTGCGGCGTGTGCTCGAAGACGTTGCCGATGAGCGCGTCCACCACGCCGATCAGGTCCTCCTCCGGCACGCTGACCCAGACCGGCCGGTCCGCGCCCACCACCTGCCAGGGGCGGCCGTGGTCGTCCGCCAGCACGGCCCAGAACGACAGCCGGTCGGCGAGCACCTCGACGAGATCGGTCTGCGCGTCGGTACGCTCGGTGACCGGCCGTCGCGCTCCGCTGATGATCTCGTCGATCTCGTGTTGGAGATCCGACACCGCCTGGCGCACCCGGTCCGCGACCGGGCCTGGCGGAATCCGGTCCGCGTCCAGGCGCAGCGCGGTCAGCGGCGTGTGCAGCCGGTGCGACAGGTCGGACGCGAGCTCCCGCTCCTTGTCGATGAACTGGATGATCCGGTCCGCCATGGTGTTGAACGCGGTGCCGGCCTCGCGCAGCTCCGGCGGGCCCGCGGGCGTGACGCGCA
Source organism: Catenuloplanes atrovinosus (assembly GCF_031458235.1). NCBI lineage: Bacteria > Bacillati > Actinomycetota > Actinomycetes > Micromonosporales > Micromonosporaceae > Catenuloplanes > Catenuloplanes atrovinosus. Next base: position 97,374 of record NZ_JAVDYB010000001.1, read on the forward strand.
CGGAGAGGTCCTTGGCGCCGAACGCGCGGGCGGCGCCGGCCAGCGACCGGGCGGAGCGGACCAGGCGCACGCCGATCCGGTCCGCGACGAAGACCGAGCCGGCCACCAGCACGAGCGACATGCCGGCCATCGCGGCCCAGGCCACGGCGACGCCGCGGTGCAGGTCCTCCTCGGGCACGAAGACCTCGATCACGGCCGTACGGTTGCCGTCGATCGCGGTGGCCTGCAGGTACACCTGACCGCCGGGCACGGCCGCGGTGGTCGCCTGCCGGCGCGACTCCACCAGCTCCACGTCCTGCTGGTCGGCCACGCTGGTGCCCATCGGCGGGGAGTCCGGCAGGTGCACGGCGAGCCGCCCGTCGGCCCCGGCGGCGGTCGCGGCCATGGCGCGGGTGAGCACGCCGGGGTCGTCCGTGACGGTCAGCGCCGCGACCATGCCGACGGCCTGCTGATGCGCGTCGGCGATCGCGCGGTCCTCGGCTATCTCCAGCACGACCAGCGCCAGCGGGATGACGAACGACAGCGCCACCATCGACGTCACGGCCAGCGCGAGCCGGGCGAGCGCGGCCCTCAACTGTGGTCCGCCAGCATGATGCCGACGCCGCGGACGGCGTGCAGCAGGCGGGGCCGGGCCGCGGTCTCGCCGAGCTTGCGGCGCAACCACGAGATGTGGACGTCGAGCGTCTTCTCGAAGCCGGCGTACGGCGCGCGCCACACCTCCGTCACGAGCTCCTTGCGCGTGACCACCTGGCCGGCGCGACCGGCGAGATACGCGAGCAGTTCGTACTCCTTTCGGGTGAGCTTCAGGACCTCGCCGTCGAGCGTGATGGTCCGCCGGGACGGGTCTACGCAGAGCCCGCCCACCCGGATCGGCTCGGAGCTGCGCTCCGGCGCGGCCGGGCGGCCCCGGCGCAGCACGGCGGTGACCCGCGCGGCCAGGTGGGCGGTGGAGAACGGCTTCACCACGTAGTCGTCCGCACCCGCGTTGAGCAGGCGAATGATGTCCAGTTCACCGCGGCGCGCGGTGGCCACGATCACCGGCACGTCGCAGATCGTGCGGAGCATGCGCAGCGCGTCCGCGCCGTCGATGTCCGGCAGCCCCAGATCAAGGATCACCAGGTCGGGCGGGTTGTTGGTGATCTCCTGCAGCGCCTCCATGGCACTGCCGACCGCGCGGACGGCATGTCCGAGGTCGGTCAGCGTATGCGCGATGGCGCCGCGCACCGTGGGGTCGTCGTCGACGAGCAGGACGAGGGGCATGGCAGCACGCTATCCCGAGTTGGCACTATGAGTCCCGTGCGGATCTGGCAGTTGGGTGGCGGCACGGTGGCGTGGGTTCTGGCCACCGTGCTGGGCGCCGTGACGGTGTGGGTGGGGTTACGCCCCGTGTTGAACACGGCGCTGCCCGACCGCGCCATTCCACTGACGGCGTCGGATCTTCGCAGGTTGTCGCCGGCTCCGGTGTCGCCGGTGATCACGCTCACGCCGGAGCCGATACCGACAGTGACGGAGTCGCCGACGCCGTCGCCGACTCCCTCGCCGTCCGGCGCGGCCGAGTCGCCGACGCCGGGCCGTACCGCCGGTCGTAGTAGCGCTCCCACGGCGGAACAGGCGCCCGCGGCGCCGAAGCAGACCACCGTCAACGGCTGGACCGTGACCGATAGCGGCGGCAAAATCACGTATGTCCGAAGTTTCAAGCTTGACGGTGGTCAGGCAGTGATCCAGATCGTGGACCGGGTGGTGAGCCTGGTGTCCGCGACGCCGGCCACCGGGTTCGCCATGGACGCGGCCCAGCCGTCACCGGAGCGCCTCGTGGTGCGCTTCACCGGCGGCGGCCGGGCCTACACGATCGACGCGCTGTGGTTCAACGACGGGCCGTACGCGGAGATCACCGAGTCGTGAGGACCACGTCGGCGACGACGTCCAGGCCGCCGTCCGGCGTGGTGCCCTCGATCAGCACGCGCGCCTCCAGGTCCCGGTGGACCAGCGTGGCGACCGCGTTGCCGAAGTAGGGGCCGTCCCCGGTCTTCCGCCAGCGCAGCGACGGCGTGCGCGCCCCGGACACCCGGGCCAGCCCGTGGGCGATCACGGCGGCCCAGCCGGCCCAGCCGACGCGCATCAGCGGGCGCATGAAGCTCGGCACCTGGTTGTGGATCGGCGAGCAGGTCAGCTGGTGCACCGGCGTGGTCACGTCGCGGCCCAGCTCGGCGCGGGCCACGTAGCTGTGGTGCACGTCACCGGAGAGCACGGAGATCGACGCCGGGCCGGTGCTGCTGCGGCCCACCACCCGGAACAGGTCCGCCAGCGCCTCGAACGACGTGCCGAACGCGGCCCAGTGCTCCAGGTCCACGGCGCGGCGCACCATCTCGCCGAACGCGGCCACCCGCGGTCGCCTCGACGCGCTGAGCCGCTCGTTCCAGGCCTCCAGGTGGTGGATCGCCGGCGGCATCAGCCACGGCAGCGAGGAGCCCACCACCAGGTGGTCGAAGGACGAGCCGTGCGCCTGGGAGAGGAACCACGACCACTCCGCGGCCGGCAGCATCGCGCGATGCGCCGGGTCCAGCACCCGGCTGCACCGGTTGTCGAGCACCACCAGCCGGGTACGGCCCAGGTCCACCGCGAAGCTCCACTGGTACTGCCGGGACTTCCAGCTCTCCGGGTCGTGCCCGAAGTCCGCCTCCTGGTCCACCCGGGACGCGAAATCGCGCAGGATCGCGGTGGCGTCCCCGGCCGCCGCGACCTTCGGGTAGAGCGCGTCGTCCTGCAACAGGTCCGGCGACAGGTTGCCCATGTGCTGGTAGACCCAGTACGAGGCGAGCCCGTTCATGACCCGCTCGGCCCACCAGGGTTGCCGGCGCATGTCCGCGCGCCAGGCCGCGGACGAGTTCCAGTCGTCGATGATCTCGTGGTCGTCGAACATCATCACGGCCGGCACCGTGGAGAACAGCCAGCGGATCTCCGGATCGCGCCACGACTCCAGGTAGAGCTTGGTGTACTCGTCGTACGTCTGCACGTCGTCGCGGACGCCGTGGTGCGGCAGCGTGCGCTCCTTGAGCTGCTGCCGGACGGTCGCGGACGTCTTGTCCGCGTAGACCTGGTCGCCGAGCAGCACCAGCATGTCCGGCCAGGCCTCGGGGTCGTCCCGGTCGCGCATCAGGCGGCGTGCGTAGGCGTCCAGCGCGTCCGGCGGCAGCCGCCGCGCGGTCGCGTGCTGCGTGGTCTCCCGGCAGGAGCCGAACACCAGCCGCGCGGTCGTCGCACCCTCCGCGTCGGCGCGGGTCCGGATGACGCTGCGGGGGTACGGGTAGTCCGCCGGCGGCCAGGCGTGCTCGCCGTCGACGTACACGTCGTAGGGGGTGCTGCTGCCCGGCGTGAGCCCCTCCACCACGACCAGCGCGTAGTGGTGACCGAACGCCGAGAAGGTGGCCGCGCGGCCGCCGGCGTCACCGGCGCGGACCTCGACCTGTGCCGCGTGCGCGGTCTCGACCCAGACCGTGGCCTTCGTGCCGGCGATGCGCCGCAGGAGCGGGCCGATGAGCAGCGGTTCGCCGCCCGTCTCGGTCGTCTGATCGGTCGTCATTCAACAGACCTCCGGGGGATGGTGGGCTTCATCCTGCACACCCGATCGCCGGGCGCGCCACTGCGGCGCGTGTCGCTCATCACCCGCTAATCCAGAGTTCAACTGTGCGGGGAGGGGTACCCGCCATAGTTACCGGCCGGTGAGCCGGGCGTTGCTCTGTCGACGGCCCGGTAAGGGGTGGAACGGTCGGCGGGACGCCTGCGGGCCCATCTGACAGGATTCGGTCATGGATTACGTGGTCGTCGCTCTGGCGTTGCTGGGCGTCCTGGTGCTCGGCGGGATCGGTCTGGTGGTGCCGCGGCTGCGTCGGCGCCCCTCACCCCCGCCCGTTACGCCCTCATCCCCGCCCGTCGTCGGCCCGGCCGTCACCGAGGCGCCGGTCACCGAGGCGCCGGTTACCGAGGAGCCGGTCACCGAGGCGCCGCCGGTCACCGTGCCCGCGGTGGCACCGGAGGCGCCGGTCGTCGAGGCGCCGCCCGAGCCCGTGGTGGAGCGGCCGGAGCCGTCCGCCGGTCGGCTGGTGCGGCTGCGCGCCCGGCTGGCCCGCTCGCAGAACGTCTTCGGCAAGAGCCTGCTCGGCCTGCTCGCGCGCGACCACATCGACGAGGACACGTGGGAGGAGATCGAGGACAGCCTGATCGGCGCGGACGTCGGCATCGAGGCGACCACCGTGATCGTCGAGCGGCTGCGCGAGCGGACCCGCGTGCTCGGCACCCGCTCCGCCGCGGACGTACGCGCGCTGCTGGCCGAGGAGCTGGTCGCGGCGCTCGACCCGGCGATGGACCGGACGCTGAAGTCCTCGCCCACCGGCGACACCCCCGCGGTGGTGATGGTGGTCGGCGTGAACGGCGCGGGCAAGACCACCACCTGCGGCAAGATCGCCCGGGTGCTGATCGCGGACGGGCGTACCGTCGTGATGGGTGCGGCGGACACGTTCCGGGCCGCCGCGGCCGAGCAGCTGGCCACCTGGGGTTCCCGGGTCGGCGCCGAGGTGGTTCGCGGCCCGGAGGGGGCCGACCCGGCGAGTGTCGCGTTCGACGCCGTGAAACGGGGTATCGAGACCCGGGTGGATACCGTGTTGGTGGACACCGCGGGCCGGCTGCAGAACAAGGTCGGCCTGATGGACGAGCTGGGTAAGGTCAAGCGGGTCGTGGAGAAGCACGGGCCGGTGGATGAGACGCTGTTGGTGCTCGACGCCACCACCGGGCAGAACGGCCTGGAGCAGGCGAGGGTCTTCACAGAGGTGGTCGACGTGACGGGTGTCGTGCTGACCAAGCTGGACGGCACGGCGAAGGGAGGGATCGTGATCGCGGTGCAGCGCAAGCTGGGCATCCCGGTCAAGCTGGTCGGCCTGGGCGAGGGCCCGGACGACCTGGCGCCCTTCGAGCCCGTGCAGTTCGTCGACGCGCTCCTCGGGACCGGCGCGTAACCGCCGTGACGCATCCACACCGCGCGCCGGACATGTCGTGGCCGCCCTCGGGCGGTGCGGGCCAGCAGCACTACGCGCCCCAGCACGCGCAGCAGCAGCCGCCGGTCTACCACCAGCCGCCCCAGCAGCCGCCGCCGGTGCATCAGTACCCGCCGCAGACGCCGCAGCAGCCCGGCCGGCCGTACGTGCCCCAGGTCCACCCGGAGCCGGGGTACGAGGAGGTGCCGCTGCGCGGCGGCAACGTCAGCACGGTGCACCGCGTCGGCGACACCGTGCGCCGCAACGCCGGCCCGTGGACGCCGTCCGTGCACGCGCTGCTGCGCCACATGGAGTACGTGGGCTTCAGCGGCTCCCCGCGCGCGCTCGGGATAGACGACAAGGGCCGCGAGGTGCTGTCGTACATCGAGGGCGAGTGCGGCGAATATCCGCTGGCCGAGCACTGGGTCACGGACGAGGCCCTGGTCACCGTGGCGACCATGCTGCGGATGTTCCACGACGCGCAGTACGGGTTCCAGCCGCCGCCCGGCGCGGTGTGGCGCTCGTTCGGCCCGCCGCCGCCGGACACCGAGGTGATCTGCCACCACGACGCGGCGCCGCACAACGTGATCTGGCGGCCGGACGGCACGCTCGCGCTGATCGACTTCGACCTCGCCTCGCCCGGCGCGCGCATCTACGACGTGGCGTACGCGGCGTGGACCTGGGTGCCGCTCTTCTCCGACCGGGACTCGCACACGCTGGGCTGGAAGCGGCCGAACCGCCCGCGCCGGCTGCGGCTGTTCGCGGACGCGTACGGGCTGATCCCGCGCGACCGGCACCGTCTGGTCCGGACCATCCGCAAGCGGATCGTGGACCACGTCGAGGGCATCCGGCGGATGGCGGCGGCCGGTGACCCGGCGTTCGTCACCATCGTGCAGAAGGGACACCTGCGCCGTCCGATGCGCGATTTGCGGCTGCTCGACTACGAGCGGAACGCTCTTGAGTACACTCTGCGATAGGTGACGGCCCGATCGGTGACGCCCGCCTGACTATTCGGGTGATATGGCGCCATCCGTTCCATCGATGGTGAGGTTTTCTTCACACGTTGGAAACAACGCGTCACTCTCAAGAAACTGTTCGGAGACCCAGCGCGAAACAGCGGCCCATGAAGCTCTCGTCCAACCGGCGACGGGGCGATGCCGCCTTGCCACCGGAGGGAGGAATTCAAAACCGAGAGGAGGCAGCGTGCCGGAGATCGCCATTGATTCTGGGCACACCGCCTGGTTGCTTGTTTCGTCCGCTCTTGTTCTGCTCATGACGCCGGGCCTGGCCCTCTTCTACGGTGGCATGACCAAGTCCAAGGGCATCCTGAACATGATGATGATGAGCTTCAGCTCCATCGCCATCGTGTCCCTGCTCTGGGTCTTCTACGGCTTCTCACTCGCCTTCGGCAAGTCGAACGGCGTCTTCGGCGACATCACGCAGTACGCGTTCATGACGCAGGACCTGACCGGCGCCTGGTCCGAGCTGGTCCCGGTGCCGACCTTCGTGTTCGCCGTCTTCCAGATGATGTTCGCGATCATCACGGTCGCGCTGATCAGCGGCGCGCTCGCCGACCGGGCGAAGTTCGCCGGCTGGATCGTCTACGCGGTCGCCTGGGCCTCCATCGTCTACTTCCCGGTGGCCAACTGGGTGTGGGGCGGCGGCTGGATCTTCGAGATGGGCGCGTTCGACTTCGCCGGCGGCACCGCGGTGCACATCAACGCCGGTGCGGCGGCGCTCGGCCTCGCGATCATCCTGCGCAAGCGGAACGGCTGGCCGTCCGGCGCGTACAAGCCGCACAACGTGCCGACCGTGGCGCTCGGCGCCGGCCTGCTCTGGTTCGGCTGGTTCGGCTTCAACGCCGGCTCCGAGGGCGCGGCCGACGCGATCGCCGGCATCGCGTTCCTGAACACCCAGGTCGCCACGGCCGCCGCGGTCATCGGCTGGCTGGTCGTGGAGTGGATCCGCGACGGCAAGCCCACGCTGCTGGGCGCGTCGTCCGGCGCCATCGCCGGCCTGGTCGCCATCACCCCGGCCTGTGCCTTCGTCGAGCCCGTCGCCGCCATCGGCCTGGGCATCGTCACCGGCGCGGTCTGCGCGCTGGCGGTCGGCCTGAAGTACCGGCTCGGCTTCGACGACTCGCTCGACGTGGTCGGCGTGCACATGGTCGGCGGTCTGATCGGCGCGCTGTCCATCGGCCTCATCGCCACCCAGAAGTTCTACGGCGAGGCGGGCCCGCAGGGCCTGTTCTACGGCGGCGGCATCGACCAGCTCGGCAAGCAGGCGGCGGGCGCGTTCGCGGTCCTGGCCTACTCGCTGATCATCTCGGTCGTCCTGGGCTTCGCGATCGACAAGACGATCGGCCTGACCGTCTCGTCCGAGGCCGAGACCGAGGGCGTCGACCAGACCGAGCACGCGGAGAGCGCGTACGACTTCTCCTCGCCCACCGGCGGCGGCGCGTTCGCCATGGCGGGCATCACCCCGTCCGGCGGCACCACGCCGGCCGCGTCCGCCCCGGTCGACGAAAAGGTCGCCGGCTAACCGGTCACCGGTTACGTTGCCACGATGGAGGGACTGAGCATGAAGCTGGTGACCGCGGTCATCAAGCCGTACCAGCTCGACGCGGTGAAGGAGGCTCTGCACGCCCTCGGCGTCGCCGGGCTCACCGTGAGCGAGGTGCAGGGCTACGGCCGGCAGAAGGGGCACACCGAGGTCTACCGCGGTGCGGAGTACACGGTGGAGTTCCTGCCGAAGATCCGCGTCGAGGTGCTGACCGACGAGATCGACGTCGAGAAGGTCGTCGACGCCGTCGTCGCGGCCGCCCGGACCGGGAAGATCGGCGACGGGAAGGTCTGGGTGACGTCCGTCGACGACGTCATCCGGGTCCGGACCGGCGAGCGCGGCCTCGACGCGCTGTAACCACGGATGAGTGACATCGGCGCCGCCGCACGCTCCGCGCGTGCGGCGGCGCTCGACTCATGGCTGGCCACGCTCCTGCCCGCGGGGGTGCCCGGTGTCGCGCTGGTCGCGGTGGGCGGGCTGGGCCGCCGGGAGGTCGCCCCGTTCAGCGACCTCGACCTGGTGCTGGTGCACGCGGGCGTCACCGGCGTGGCGGAGCTGGCCTCCTCGATCTGGTACCCGATCTGGGACGCCAAGCACAAGCTCGACCACTCGGTCCGCACCGTCGACGAGGCCCTCGCGGTCGCGGCCGAGGACGTCAAGGCCGCGCTCGGCATGCTCGACGCCCGCCACCTCGCCGGCGACCGCGCGCTCTCCGACCGGCTGATCGCCGAGTCCGCCGACCAGTGGCGGCGCACCGCGGTCCGCGACCTGGACGCGCTGCGCGAGATCACCCGCGCCCGCTGGGACGCGCACGGCGAGCTGGCGTACCTGCTGGAGGGCGACCTCAAGGAGGCGTCCGGCGGCCTGCGCGACGTCACCATCCTGCGCGGCATGGGGCGGGCCGGGATCGCCGACACCATGCGCCCCGCGGTCCGCGCCGCGAACCTGCACATGCTGGACGTCCGCGACGCGCTGCACCTCGCGGTCGGCCGCCGGGTGGACCGGCTGGTCGCCCAGGAACGGCCGGCGGTCGCGTCCGCGCTCGGCCTGGACGACGGCGACGCGCTGCTGCGCCGCGTCTCCGGCGACGCGCGCACCGTCGCACACGCGGTCGACGACGCCTGGCGCGCCGCGGACCGGCTCCGCAGCGGTCGCCGCCGCCCGCTGGGCGCAGGGCCGCCGGTACGCCGCCCGGTCGCGCGCGACGTGGTCGAGCACGACGGCGAACTCGTACTGGCACGAACCGCGATCGGCCCGCGCCCCGACCCCAGCCTCTCGCTCCGCGTCGCCGCGGCCGCCGCCGTCGCGCGGCTACCGATCGCGCGTGCCACCTGCGAGTGGCTGGCCACGTACTGCCCGCCGTTGCCGGCGCCCTGGCCGGAGGCGGCCCGGTCCGCGCTGATCACGCTGCTCGGCGCCGGCAGCGGGCTGCCCGCCACCTGGGAGACCTGTGACCGGTACGGCCTGGTGGACGGCTGGCTGCCGGAGTGGGCCCGCATGCGCAGCCTGCCCCAGCACAACCCGGTCCACCGGTACACGCTCGACCGGCACCTGGTCCAGGCCGCGTCCGAGGCGACCGCGTTCACCCGCGAGGTGGACCGGCCGGACCTGCTGCTGCTCGCCGCGTTCCTGCACGATGTCGGCAAGGGTCTGCCCGGCGACCACAGCGTCGTGGGCGCGCCGATCGCGGCCGGCATCGCGGAGCGCATCGGATACCCGCCGGACGAGGTCGCGCTGATCTCGCGGCTGGTGCGCCTGCACCTGCTGCTGCCCGAGGTGGCCACCCGCCGCGACCTGGGCGACCCGGTCACCATCAGCCGGGTCGCGGACGAGGTCCGGGACCCGCTCACGCTGGACCTGCTGCACGCGCTGGCCCGCGCGGACGCGATAGCCACCGGGCCGGCCGCCTGGTCGGACTGGAAGGGCCGGCTGATCGGGGAACTGGTCCGGCGGGTACGGACCGCGCTGGACACCGGCGCGCTGCCCCGGCCGGCCGAGCCCGACCCGGCGCTGCTGGACGCGCCGCTGCCCGTGGTGCACCTGGACGGCGACCGGGTGGCGGTGGCGGCCGCGGACCGGCGCGGGCTGCTCGCGGCCGTGGCCGGCTGCCTGTCCATGCACCGGCTCGACGTGCTCTCCGCGGACGTGACCACCGTGGGGGAGCGCGCGGTGCTGGAGGTGCGCGTCGTCCCCCGCTACGGCACGCCCGCGGAGCCGATCGCGCTCACCGCCGACCTGCGCCGCGTGCTCAACGGCGACGTGTCCGTCACGCAGCGGCTGCGCGGGCGCGCGGTGCGGACGCGTACCGGCGCGGCTCCGAAGGTCGTCTGGCACCGGGACGTGGCCACCGACGCCGTGGTCCTGGAGGTGCGGGCCGCGGACTCGCCCGGGCTGCTCTACCGCGTGGCGTCCGTGCTCGAGGACGCGGGCGCCTCGGTGCGCGCCGCGCGGATCTCCACGCTCGGCGGCGACGTGGTGGACGCGTTCTACCTGGTCGGCGCGTGGACCGACGCGACGAAGCGGGACCGGGTCGAGGCCGCCGTGCTGGCCGCCGCAGCGCACGCCTGACCGACCGGGTTACCCTTGCCTGGGGCCTTTCGGCGCCGGTGCGCATTCGACAGGAACGGGATGTTGAGCAGTGTTTGACACCTTGAGTGATCGCCTCTCCGGGATCTTCGGCAAGCTCCGCGGCAAGGGCAAGCTCACCGACGCCGACATCGACGCCACCGCGCGCGAGATCCGCCTCGCGCTGCTGGAGGCGGATGTCGCGCTCCCGGTGGTCAAGGCGTTCATCCACACGCTCAAGGAGCGGGCGCGCGGCTCCGCCGTCTCCGAGGCGCTCAACCCGGCGCAGCAGGTCATCAAGATCGTGCACGAGGAGCTGATCGCGATCCTCGGCGGCGAGGGACGGCGGCTCCAGTTCGCCAAGACCGCGCCCACCGTGATCATGCTGGCCGGTCTCCAGGGCGCCGGTAAGACCACGCTGGCCGGCAAGCTCGCCCGCTGGCTCAAGGCCCAGGGCCACCAGCCGATGCTGGTCGCCGCCGACCTCCAGCGGCCGAACGCGGTGAACCAGCTGCAGGTGCTCGGCGGCCGGGCCGGCGTCGAGGTCTACGCGCCGTCCCCCGGCAACGGCGTGGGCGACCCGATCCAGGTCGCGCGCGACTCGATCGAGCACGCCAAGCGCCAGGCCCGCGACATCGTCATCGTCGACACCGCCGGCCGCCTCGGCATCGACCAGGAGATGATGGCGCAGGCCGCCGGCATCCGCGACGCGGTCGACCCGGACGAGGTCATCTTCGTCATCGACGCCATGGTCGGTCAGGACGCGGTGCGTACCGCGGAGGCGTTCCGTGACGGCGTCGGCATCACCGGCGTGGTCCTCTCCAAGCTGGACGGCGACGCCCGCGGCGGTGCCGCGCTCTCCGTCCGGCACGTCACCGGGCAGCCCATCCTCTTCGCGTCCACCGGCGAGAAGCTGGAGGACTTCGACGTCTTCCACCCGGACCGGATGGCCAGCCGCATCCTCGGCATGGGCGACGTGCTGACCCTCATCGAGCAGGCCGAGGCCGCGTTCGACGAGGACCAGAAGGAGAAGATGACGGCGAAGCTGCTCGGTGGCGAGCAGTTCACGCTGGAGGACTTCCTCGACCAGCTCGTCGCCGTGCGCCGAATGGGCCCGATCGCGAACGTGCTGTCCATGATGCCCGGCATGGGGCAGATGAAGGACCAGCTCTCCGAGCTCGACGACAAGCACTTCGACCGGGTCACCGCGATCATCCGCTCGATGACCCCGGCCGAGCGCACCAACCCCAAGATCCTCAACGGCTCGCGGCGCGCCCGCATCGCCAACGGCGCCGGCGTCCAGGTGATGGACGTGAACCAGCTGCTCAACCGCTTCGCCGACGCGCAGAAGATGATGAAGCAGATGGGCGGCATGATGGGCCTGCCCGGCGGCGGCAACCGCCGCAAGGCCACCAAGAGCCCGAAGAACAAGCGCAAGGGTACGAAGGGCGGCGGCAACAACCGGCCGCGCACCGGCGGCGTGCCCGGCGGCTTCCCCGGCATGGGCGGCATGCCGCAGCTCCCCCCGGGCCTCGACCCGAACGCGCTGGGTGGCGGGGGGATGCAGGGCTTCAAGCTCCCCAACATCGACTTCAACAAGCTCAACAAGTCCCCGAAGAAGCGCGACGACGAGGACTGAGCTTCGTTCTCACCCGATCGGGTGCGCGGGGCAGCGGCCGGGCGACATGGTCGATTAAGTTGGTGACACCCCTCAGGTGCGCCGGCTGTGAAGGAGGAGCGCGACGTCGGCGTCCATCCCGTCCGAGCCGACGGTCGCCCGGACTGCATCGGATGCGGTACGCCCCGGCGTCGAACTCGCTCGAACCGTCGGATGTCAGTCACCCGTTCGAGGGGTCCGGGGCAGCGGAACGTCGACTAAGTCGATTATGTTGACAGCTTCCAATTAGCTCTGCCGACTTCGAGGAGGAACATGTCAGCGACGCCCAATCCGCCCCAGAGTGGCGAGTGGACGGTCGCCGGTCTGACTCGGCTTCCCCCGGATCTGCGGTACGAGCTGATCAACGGGAGGTTAGTCATCTTGGCGTCCCCGACATTCATGCACCAGGAGATCTGCCTCGCGGTCTACGAGGCTCTCAAGCGGAACTGTCCACGCGGCCTGCGCCCGGCCCTCGACCTCTCGCTGCGCGTCGACGACCGCAACGAGCCCCGGCCGGACGTCCTGGTGGCGAACCCGGCCCGCGGCCGGCGCACCCCGCTGCCGATCGAGGACGCGGTCGTGGTGGCGGAGGTGGTCTCGCCCACCTCCACGATCCGCGACCAACGGGACAAGGTGGAGCTCTATGCCCGCGCCGGCGTCAAAGCCTACTGGCTGATCGATCCGTATCATGATCGTCTCGTGCTCACCGAGTGGACGCTGGTCGGCGACGCCTACCAGATCACGGCCAAGACGGACGGCGTCTTCACCACCGAGGTGCCGTGGCCGGTGACGCTCGACCTGCCGGCGCTCCTGCGCCACTGCAACGAGCTGTTCGGGCCGCCGGAGGATGACGCCCCATAGATCTGCGCGTCCTCCACGGCGCCGCGTGATCGATCGCCCGTCGTCGGTAAGACTGGGCGCATGGTGTTGCATGTGCGCGGGGTGCTGCTGCCCGAGGACGAGGTCCGGGATCTGTGGCTGGTCGGGGATCGGGTGACGTTCGAGCCGCGGGCCGGGGCGGAGACGATCGCGGATGGCGGGTTCGTGCTGCCGGGGCTGGTGGATGCGCACTGCCATGCCGGGATCGCGCCCGGTGGGGCGCCGGTGGAGTCGCTGGCGCAGGCGCGGGAACTGGCCTTCAAGGACCGGGACGCGGGCGTGCTGGCGATCCGGGACGCGGGGTCGCCGTTTCCCTACCCGGAGCTGGACGACGAGGTGGAGATGCCGCGCCTGATCCGGGCCGGCCGGCACATCGCGGCGCCGAAGCGCTATCTGCGGGACACCGCGGTCGAAGTGGAGCCGGTGGACGTGCCGGCGGCCGTGAGCGCGCAGGCCAAGGCCGGGAACGGCTGGGTCAAGCTGGTCGGCGACTGGATCGACCGCGGGGCCGGTGACCTGGCGCCGAGCTGGGACGCGGCCACGCTGACCGCCGCGGTCGAGGCGGCGCATGCGGCGGGGGCGCGGGCGGCGGTGCACACGTTCTCCGAGGAGGGCGTGGAGATCATGGTGCGGGCCGGGGTGGACTCGGTCGAGCACGGCACCGGGCTGAGCCCGGATCTGGTGGACGAGATGGCGCGGCGCGGCACGGCGCTGGTACCCACGATGATCAACATTCTGACGTTCGGGGACATCGCGGCGCAGGCCGAGCAGAAGTTCCCCGGGTACGCGTCCCACATGCTCGCGCTCCGCGACCGCCATCCGTCGGTGGTCCGCGCCGCGTACGAGGCCGGCGTCCCGATCTACGTCGGCACCGACGCCGGCGGCGGAATCGCGCACGGCCAGGCCGCCGAGGAGATGCTGCTGCTGCACACGCGCGCCGGCATGCCGGCCGAGGCGGTCCTCGCCGCGGCGTCCTGGGGCGCCCGCGCCTGGCTCGGCCTGCCCGGCCTGACCGAGGGCGGCCTCGCCGACCTGGTCGTCTACGACACCGACCCGCGCCAGGACCTCGCCGCGGTCCGCAGCCCGCGCCGCATCGTGCTCCGGGGGCGCGTCCTCCGCTGACTCGCCGGTTTCCTCGCCGCACACGGCGCGGGACGTGCCATGACACCCGGCCGGCCTGGGTCCGCCGCTCCCGCTCCTCTCATGCGAGGGCGGCGAGGAACGTGGGGCGCCGACGGGCCGTGCCGCTCACGGCGCGGGACGTGCCATGACACCCGGCCGGCCGGGTCCGCCGCTCCCGCTCCTCTCATGCGAGGGCGGCGAGGAACGTGGGGCGCCGACGGGCCGTGCCGCTCACGGCGCGGGACGTGCCATGACACCCGGCCGGCCGGGGTCCGCAGCTTCCGCTCCTCTCATGCGAGGGCGGCGATGAACGTGAGGCGCCGACGGGCCATGCCGCTGCGTGCGTCCGCTGACCGCCCGCCCGGAGGCGTCGAGCGGCATCGGCGAGCGGGTCGGCGTCAGCGGCACCGGCCGCTCGCCGCATCCCTTCGCGCGGGCGGTGGCCGGCCACCCACCGCCACCACGCTTATGGTGACCGTTCGGCTCGGCCGGGGACGGCGTCGACCGCGTGGGCCGGGACGGCGATGGCCGTGGGAATCGCGGGATGCTCCACGCCATGCCGGGACCGGCCTCGATGGCCCGATCGGCGTAGGCGAATAGCGGGTGACGGTGCCGGCCGTTCAGGACAGCGGACGCGCCGGCAATGGAAGGCCGCGGGGATTGCGGGAATCGGCTCCGATCGGCCGGTCGGCTCACGTGGCAGCCGGGCAGCGGGCAGCCGAGAGCGGCGTCGGCCGTGTGAGGCGGGGGCGCGCCGGCAGTGCGGATGACCGCGGGATCGCGGGAGTCCGGGAACCAGGCCGGGACCGATGACCCGCTCGGCTCGGCCGGACAGCGGAGAGGGCGGCGCCGGCCGCGCGGGACGGAAGGGCGGCCGGGAACGCGGCGGCGTGCGAATCGCGGGGTGTTTCGGAACCGGGCTGGGACCGGCTCCGACGCGGAGACCGGAGCGGAGCGCCAGCGGAGTCGGAGGGCGCAGCGCGGTTTGCCCGCGGGAGCATGCGCGGAGTGGCCACGCCGGAAGCGGGAACATGAAGTTGATCTTTAAAGGATTGGAAGGCCCCGGCGGGCGGAGGCGGGGAAACCGCGCGGCCTAGGATGTGCGGTTATGGCTCGTGTGCTCACTCCCCGGGCGGAGGATTTTCCCCGCTGGTACCAGGATCTGATCGCCAAGGCGCAGCTGGCCGACAACGGGCCGGTACGCGGGACGATGGTGATCCGGCCGACGGCGTATGCCATCTGGGAGCGGATCCAGTCCGAGATGGATGCGCGGATCAAGGCGGCGGGCGCGGAGAACGCGTATTTTCCGCTGTTCATCCCGGAGAATTACCTGACCCGGGAGGCGGAGCACGTCGAGGGGTTCTCGCCGGAGCTGGCGGTGGTCACGCACGGTGGCGGCAAGCAACTGGCCGAGCCGGTGGTGGTGCGGCCGACGAGTGAGACCGTGATCGGCGAGTTCATGGCGAAGTGGATCGACTCCTACCGGGACCTGCCGCTGCTGCTCAACCAGTGGGCGAATGTGGTGCGGTGGGAAATGCGGCCGCGGGTGTTCCTGCGGACCAGCGAGTTCCTCTGGCAGGAGGGGCACACCGCGCACGCGACCGAGGCGGACGCGCGGGCCTACGCGAAGAAGATCCTGCACGAGGCGTACGAGGACCTGATGGTCACCGTGCTGGCGATGCCGGTGCTGGTCGGGCGCAAGACGGACCGGGAGCGGTTCGCGGGGGCGACCAGCACGTACTGCCTCGAGGGCATGATGGGCGACGGCAAGGCGCTGCAGATGGGCACGTCGCACGAGCTGGGACAGAACTTCGCGCGGGCGTTCGACATCGCGTTCTCGTCGCAGAGCGGCGCGCGCGAGCACGCGTGGACCACGTCGTGGGGCACGTCCACGCGGATGGTCGGCGGCCTGATCATGTGCCACGGCGACGACAGCGGGCTGCGGGTGCCGCCGGTGCTGGCGCCGATCCAGGCGCACGTGATGATCGTCAAGGGCGGCGAGGGCGTGGCCGAGGCGGCGGCGCGGATCAGGGACGATCTCAAGGCCGCGGGGGTACGGGTCGGCTTCGACGACCGGGTGGACACGCCGTTCGGCCGGCGGGCGGTGGACGCCGAGCTGAAGGGGTACCCGATCCGGATCGAGGTCGGGCCGCGGGATCTCGCCGAGGGGAATGTCACGGTGGCCCGGCGGTTCGACGGGAGCAAGCTGAGCGTGCCGGTGGCCGGCGTGGTCGACGCGGTGGTCACGGCGCTGGCGGCGGATCAGGGCGCGCTCTACGACGCGGCGCTGGCGCACCGCGAGGCGAACACGCACGAGGTCAAGACGCTGAGCGAGGCGCTCGAGGCGGCGGCCACCGGCTGGGCGCGACTGCCCTGGTCCGCGGTCGGCGTCGAGGGCGAGGCGGAGGCGAACAAGCAGGCGGTGACCGTGCGCTGCCTGATCCGCGCGGACGGCACGGTGCCGGAGTCGGAGACCGAGCCGGACCTGATCGCGGTCCTGGGCCGTTCGTACTGATTTTCACTCCCGGTGGTGGTCGCGTCGTAACGGCGTGGTCACCACCGGGGATTAACCTGGCTGATCGTGGGATTCGCGCGCGGCCGACTGATAATGCACCGCAACGTCCGTCATCACCGGATCGGCTGGGTCCGCCCGGTGCGGGTGGTCAGCGACGACGAGCGCGGGCTGCTGGTCTGGCTGGACCGCGGCACCCGGGTGATCAACGAGGTCGCGGCGGACGGCCGGGGCATGCGCGCGATGCCGTTCAGCGAGTGGGTGGGACAGGACTACCGGCTGGCCGAGACCGTCTGGCAGGGGCCCGGCGTGCTCAAGTTCATACCGCCCGGCGAGTCGCACTCGGTCTGGTGGTTCCGCGACGATCACGGGCGGTTCACCGGCTGGTACGTGAACCTGGAGGCCCCGGCGATCCGCTGGGACGACGGCACCGCGGCCGGCGTGGACATGGTCGACCAGGACCTGGACATCGTGGTGGCCCCCGACCGCACGTGGCGGTGGAAGGACGAGGACGAGTTCGCCGAGCGGCTGGCGTTCCCGGACCACTACTGGGTGCCGGACGCGGCCGCGGTGTGGGCCGAGGGCAAGCGCGTGATCGAGCGGATCGAGGCGGGCGAGTTCCCGTTCGACGGCACCTGGACCGACTTCGCGCCGGACCCGTCGTGGAAGCCGGGTGCGCCCGCGCCGGGCTGGGACCGGCCGGTCCTGGAGCGCCCCTGAAAAGCCCTTCGCCCCGCTTTGGGTACGTGTTCCGGGGTCATTTCATCCGCGGGCCCCGGATCTGGCACAATGGTGAGCTGGTATCCGGCACGCGTTTGTTGCCCTCTAACTGCGAACGCGGCGCCAATCCCTGAAGCATCGGATCCCATGCCCCACGTGGGAGCCCGCCTGCTCACCCGCGCACCGGTCGCCCAGACCGGTGTAGATCGCAACAGGAGCGAACAGACAGTGGCCGTAAAGATCCGGCTCCTGCGGATGGGCAAGATCCGCAACCCTCAGTACCGCATCGTCGTGGCCGACTCGCGGACCAAGCGCGACGGCCGGGCCATCGAGTACGTGGGCATCTACCAGCCGAAGGAGCACCCTTCGGTGATCGAGGTCAAGTCCGACCGGGTGCAGCACTGGCTGTCGGTCGGCGCGCAGCCGAGCGAGGCCGTGCAGCGCATCCTGGAGAAGACCGGCGACTGGCAGAAGTTCAAGGGTCTGCCGGCCCCGCCGCCGCTCCTGGTCGCGGAGCCGAAGGCGGACCGCAAGGCCGTCTACGACGCCGAGTCGCAGGCCGCCGCGGGCGTCACCCCGGCGAAGTCCGCGTCGAAGAAGGCCGAGCCGAAGGCTGCCGAGCCGAAGGCCGCCGAGCCCAAGGCTGAGGCCAAGGCCGAGGAGCCCGCCGATGCGGGCGCCGGCGACGCGAGCTGACGGGGCGCTCCGGCCCGCGCTGGAGCACCTCGTCAAGGGCATCGTCGACCACCCGGACGACGTGCGCGTCCGGCTCGTCGACTCGCGCCGCGGCAAGCGGCTGGAGGTGCGCGTCCACCCCGAGGACCTGGGAACGGTCATCGGGCGTGGCGGCCGCACCGCCAAGGCGCTGCGTACGGTGATCGGGTCGATCGGCGGGCGTGGCGTGCGAGTCGACATAGTCGACGCGTACTGAGTCGATGCTCCTCATCATCGGGCACATCGCCCGCGCGCACGGCGTGCGTGGCGAGGTCGCCGTGCACGTGCGCACGGACGAGCCCGAGGCGCGTTTCGTCCCCGGCGCGGTGCTGACCACCGAGATCTCCTCGAGGGTCCGCACCGCTCCGGCGGACGCCGCCGCCCCGGCCGGTTCCGTGCGGTTCGAGATCCCCCCGAAGCTGGTGATCGAGACCGTCCGGCAGCATCAGGACAAGCTGCTCATCACGTTCGAGGGCATCCTCGACCGCGATGTGGCGGAGGCCATGAAGGGCGTCCTGCTCTGCGTGGACAGCGACGAGATCTCGCCGCTGGACGATCCGGACGAGTTCCGCGACCACGAGCTGGTCGGCCTGACCGTGGTCGACACCGCCGGGCAGAAGCTCGGCGAGGTGCTGCGCATCGACCACGCGGCCGCGTCCGACCTGATCGTGCTCAAGCGCGTGCAGGGTGGGACGGCGCTGATCCCGTTCGTCCGGCAGATCGTCCCCGAGGTCGACGTGGCCGGTGGCCGGGTCGTGGTGGACCCGCCGGACGGGCTGCTGGACCTGTAGATGCGCGTCGACGTACTGACCATCTTCCCGGACTACTTCGCCCCGCTGGAGCTCTCCCTGATCGGGAAGGCGCGCACCACGGGGCTGCTCGACGTGGGCGTGCACGACCTGCGGCAGTGGACGCACGACGTGCACCGCACCGTGGACGACACCCCCTACGGCGGCGGGCCGGGCATGGTCATGCGGCCGGAGCCGTGGGGTGCCGCGTTCGACGAGCTGGTACCCCCCGACCGCCCACCCCTGACCGGACCGGAGTCCGTACCGCTGGATGATCGTGCTCCGGTTTTGATCGTGCCCACGCCGGCCGGGCAACGATTCGATCAAGCCATGGCGCACGCGTTCGCCGGCGAACGGCGGTTGATCTTCGCCTGCGGGCGGTACGAGGGGATCGACCAGCGGGTGCTGGAGGAGGCCGCGACCCGGATGCGGGTGCGCGAGGTCTCGCTCGGCGACTACGTGCTGTTCGGCGGCGAGGTCGCGGTGCTGGTGATGCTGGAGGCGGTGGTGCGGCTGCTGCCCGGGGTGATCGGCAACGCGGAGTCGCTGACCGAGGAGTCGCACGCGAACGGCCTGCTGGAGGCGCCGCTCTACACGAAGCCGGCGGTCTGGCGCGGGCGCGAGGTGCCCGAGGTGCTGCGCTCCGGGGACCACGGGCGGATCGCGCGGTGGCGCCGGGCACAGTCCCTTCTGCGCACGGCCGCGCAACGGCCGGATATGCTGGCCAGTACCGCACCGGAGACGCTGGACAAGCACGATGTCGCCACGTTGACCGGGGCCGGATTTCCGGTGCCCGAGGCCGGTGTGGCAAAGTAGAGAGGTTGCCGCGATCGGGGCACGTCCCCGCATGCGCAACGAGTAGTTTTCTTTCGCGCCGCCACTGGCCATGGCGCGGGGATTCGCCACGAGCCTTGAGGATGCAGCAGCGATGAACACGCTCGACGCACTGGACGCCCAGTCGCAGCGGACCGACATCCCGGACTTCCGCGCCGGTGACACCCTGAAGGTGCACGCGCGCGTCGTCGAGGGCAACCGCTCCCGTGTCCAGGTCTTCCAGGGTGTCGTCATCCGGCGCCACGGTGCCGGCCTGCGCGAGACCTTCACCATCCGGAAGGTGAGCTTCGGCGTCGGCGTCGAGCGCACCTACCCGATCAACAGCCCGGCGATCGACCGGCTCGAGGTCGTCACCCGCGGTGACGTCCGCCGGGCCAAGCTGTACTACCTCCGTGAGCTCCGCGGCAAGGCCGCGAAGATCAAGGAGAAGCGCGAGAAGGTCGCCGGCTGACGTCCCCCGGACGGGGACAGCTTCTCTCGCTCCGAGAGCAGCCGTAGCGCCGAACGCGACCTAAGCTTGCTTCTGTGACGTACGGGCGCTACGACGGCGACAGTCGAAGAACACCGCCCTACCGCTCGGCGCCTCCCTCCGGTCAGAACGACGGGGACGGGGCGCGGGCGGTAGTGCTGTATCCGGGCACGGGCGGCAGCGGCTCGTTCTTCGACGATCCGGCTCCGGACGAGGCCGACGAGCGGCCGCGCCGCCGCCGTGGACGCGGCGAGGACGACGGCGACGACGAGCGGCCGCCGCGGCGCCAGGTGAAGCAGATGGCGCTCTGGCTGGAACTGCCCATCCTGCTGGTGGTGGCGTTCTGCCTGGCCGTGCTCATCCGCACGTTCCTGGTGCAGGCGTTCTACATCCCCTCCGGGTCGATGGAGAACACGCTGCTCGTCGGCGACCGCGTGCTGGTCAACAAGGTGGTCTACGACGTCCGCACGCCGCAGCGCGGCGAGGTCGTGGTCTTCCGGGGTACGGACCGGTGGGCGCCCGAGCACACCGACGACACCTCCGGGCTGACGTTCATGACGAAGCTCAGCCGTACCATCGGCGACCTCGTCGGCGTCGGCCGGCCCGGGGAGAAGGACTTCATCAAGCGCGTCATCGGCGTCGCCGGCGACCGGGTCTCCTGCTGCGACGAGCAGGGGCGCATCCTCGTCAACGGCGTCCCGATCGACGAGCCGTACATCTTCGAGGACTCGCCGCTGGACGACACGATCGGCGACGGCAACGACTGCCGGTCCCGGCGGTTCCAGGAGGTCGTGGTCCCGGAGAACCAGATCTTCGTGATGGGCGACCACCGCTCCGTCTCCCAGGACGCCCGCTGCCAGGGCCCGGTCCCGGTGGAGAACGTGGTCGGCCAGGCATTCGTGATCGTGTGGCCGCGGGACAGCTGGGCCGGGATTCCCGTGCCTGAGGTGTGGGACGACGTGCCCGCCTCGTCCGCCGCGCCGCAGAACCCGGCGCCCGACACTCAAGGGGGATTCGTGCTCACTGTCCCCTTGTTGGCATCTCTGGCGTTTAGCGCGCGTTCCCGGTCTCCATTCTCAGCCCGTCGTCGTAGGCTCCCTTCGTGATCGACGAGCAGACCGACAAGCCACGCAGTTCGTTCTGGAAAGAACTACCGATCCTCCTGGGTGTGGCGCTGCTTGTCGCCATCCTGGTCCGGACGTTCGTGCTCCAGACGTTCTACATCCCGTCCCCCTCCATGGAGCACACGCTCAACGTCTACGACCGGGTCCTGGTCAACAAGCTCGTTTACAACTTCCGCGACCCCGAGCGCGGCGAGATCATCGTGTTCGAGGCGCCGGAGGGCTGGCGCAGCACGCCCAAGGGCGAGGACTTCATCAAGCGCATCATCGGCGTCGGCGGCGACCGCGTCATGTGCTGCGACGCGCAGGGGCGCATCCAGGTGAACGGCGTGTCGCTGGACGAGCCGTACATCTACTCGGAGAACGGCGTGCAGGATCCGCCCGCCTCCACCGAGTTCGACATCGTGGTGCCGGCCGACCGGCTCTGGGTGATGGGCGACCACCGCTCGCAGTCCGGCGACTCGCTGGAGCACTGGACGACGTCGTCCGGGGACATGCAGAAGTCCACGATCGCCGAGGACGCGGTGGTCGGGCGCGCGTTCGTCCTGTTCTGGCCGTTCTCGCGCGCCGACTGGCTCTCCGCGCCGGACACGTTCGATCAGGTCCCGTCCGGAAGCGGCGGCTGAGGGTCTCCTAGGCTGGGGTGATGGTGGACTTCGTGCCGCGCCGCGCGGCTCGTGTGCTGCTGGTCGACGAGGCCGGGCGGGTGCTGCTGTTCCGCGGCGTCGACCCGGGGCGGCCCGGCGAGCCGTACTGGTTCACGATCGGCGGCGGCCTGGACGAGGGCGAGACGCCGGCCGAGGCCGCACGGCGCGAGCTGCGCGAGGAGGCCGGGCTGGACCTGCCGGCCTCGGCGATCGGGCCGGCGGTGCACCGGGACGTGACGGAGTTCCCGTTCAACCACGTGTGGTACCGGCAGGAGCAGGAGTTCTTCCTGGTGCGCGCCCCCGGGGTGGAGGTCGACACGAGCGGGTTCGACGACGTCGAGCGGGCCACCATCACGTCGTACCGGTGGTGGTCGGCGGCCGAACTGGCGTCCGCCTCCGAGCCGGTCCATCCGGCGGATCTCGCCGGGCTGCTGCGCCGGGTGACGGCCGGTGCTTAGCCCGCAGCGGACCATCGTGCGGCGCGAGGCCGGCATCTACGCGCTGGAGCGGGCGTTGCAGCGCCGCGGGTTCACGCTGGTCGCCGGCGCGGACGAAGCCGGGCGGGGCGCGTGCGCGGGACCGCTGGTCGCGGCCGCGGTGGTGCTGCCGACCGGGCGGCGCGGCGAGATCGACGGGCTGACCGACTCGAAACTGCTGACCGCCGCGGCCCGGGAGCGGATCTACGCGGAGGTGGTGGCGCGGGCGCTGGCGTACTCGGTGGTGGTCATACCGCCGACCGAGGTGGATGCGCGCGGGCTGCATGTGTGTAACCTCGCGGCCATGCGTCGCGCGCTGGCCTCGCTGACGGTCCGCCCGGAGTACGTCCTCACCGACGGCTTCGCGGTGGACGGGCTCGGCGTGCCCGGGCTCGCCGTGTGGAAGGGCGACCAGGTCGCGGCGTGCGTGGCGGCGGCGAGCGTGCTCGCCAAGGTCACCCGGGATCGGATCATGGTGGAGCTGGACGCGGAGTTCCCGGCGTACGGCTTCGCCGACCACAAGGGGTACGTGACGGCCGAGCACAATGCGGCACTGGCGCAGTACGGCCCGTGCGTGGAGCATCGGTACTCGTACGTGAACGTGGCGGCCGCGTCCGGCCGTGACGGCAGCCCGCCCCGGGCCCGCCGTCCGGTCTCCGCGGAGTCCGACCGTCCGTCGGTGGTGTCCTCCGGCGGCGTCGTGTCGCCCGGCGGCATTGCGTCGCCCGGCGTGTGGTCGTCGTCGGACGGCGTGGCGTCGGGCGGTGCCGAGGCGATGGCGCGGGCCGCCGCGGGCTGGAGTACCGTCGGCGTGGCATCGGAGCAGCAGCCACGACCGCCGACGTGGGTGGGGGAAGATGGCCAGATGAAGGGCGGACAAGGATGAGCGCAGAAGATCTCGAGAAGTACGAGACCGAGATGGAGCTGCAGCTCTACCGGGAGTACCGCGACATCGTCCGCCAGTTCTCCTATGTGGTCGAGACGGAGCGGCGCTTCTACCTGGCGAACCACGTCGACCTGCACGTGCGCAACTCGGACGGCGAGGTCTACTTCGAGGTCGAGATGCAGGACGCGTGGGTCTGGGACATGTACCGCCCGGCCCGCTTCGTCAAGAACGTCCGGGTGATGACCTTCAAGGACGTGAACGTCGAGGAGCTGGAGAAGCCGGAGATCTCCTTGCCGACGGACACCGGCTTCCCCAGCTGACGTCCCCCTCCTTTCCGGCCCGGAGTCGCGGTGTGGTCGTGCCGCACTCCGGGCTTCTTCATGAGTACGAACCGGCGGTCATCCGCCGTCCCCCGGCCCCTCCCCCGCGTGGATGGGCCGTATGTCGTTTGTGACCGTCCGCGCGACGCTGCCCGGCCGCGGGTCATGGTCAAGGGCTGTGGGGCGACGGTCAGGGCCGGTTGGCGGTCAGGTGCCAGCGTCGCGCGGGCCTGTGGCCGGTGGCGCCGGTGACGTGCGATCGTCCGGGCCTGCGGCCTGGAGCGGGGTGACCTGCTTCTGGCGGGGCCTGCGGCCGGTGGTGCAGGCGGCTTGTGGCCGGTGGTCGGTGGCGCGGGTGCCTTGCGGTCGGTGGGGTCTGTGGTCGGTGGTGCTGGTGGTCTTGCGGTTGTCCGGCCTGCGGCTTGCGGTGGGGGTGACGTGGCGGCTGGCTGCGGCTTGTGGTGGGGGTGACGTGGCGGCTGGCTGCGGCTTGTGGCCGGTGGTCGGTGGCGCGGGTGCCTTGCGGTCGGTGGGGTCTGTGGTCGGTGGTGCTGTGGTCTTGCGGTTGTCCGGCCTGCGGCTTGCGGTAGGGGGTGACCTGCGGCTGGCAGGGCCTGCGGCGTGCGGCCGGTGGTGCAGGCGGCCTGCGGTCGGCGGCACGGGGCCTGCCGCCAGGGGCGCGCGAGACCTGGGGCCAGGGCGCGCGAGACCTGCTGCCAGGGCGCGCGGGACCTGCTGCCAGCGGCCGTCCAGGTCGGCGGGTGGTCAAAGGCCAGCGTCGTGTGCAGTCCGGGGTCGGCGCTGGTCTTCGGCTGGCCGGCCGCCGGCGCTCCGGCCTCCTTAAAGCAAGCAAGGACGGCGTTGGTGAGGCCCGGCCGCCGCCTGGCCGCACGACACCTCAATACGACACCGGTACCTCGGCGCCCACGCCGCACCCCCAGACGGCACCTGCACCACGCCGCCTCGATCCGCCCTCCTTTCCGGAGCGGGTCCTAGGCGATGGGCAGACGCGGCGCGGGCGGCGGTCGGCGAGCCGGCCAGCGGTAAGCGCAGGCGGGGCCCGGCAACGGTAGGGCCGGTGGCGGTCAGGGTCCGGCTCCGGACGGCGGTCGGGGAGGCGGCCCGGTGATCAGGGAGGACCGTGTCGGAGAGGCCGGTCATCCTGTCCTCCTCGTAGCCGAGCGCCGGGCGGCGGTTGGGCCGGGTAGTGATCAAGGACTGGCGGTGGGGAGCAGGCGGACGCGGCCGAGCGCCAGTAGGAGCAACGGGTCCAGGTAGTCGGCGCCGCGCCGCAGGCCCCAGTGGAGGCAGGCCGGGGCGGGGCAGCCGTCGTGACCGGTGGCGAGTGTGCCCAGGGGAGTGCCTGTGGTGACCGTTTGGCCGGCCGCGATGTCGACGTGAAGCGGCTGGTACGTGGTACGCAGGCCGCCGGCGTGTTCGATGCTGACCACGCCGTGTCCCGCCACCCGGCCGGCGAAGATCACGGTGCCGGCACCGGCGGAGCGGATGATCGTTGCCGGAGGTGCGCCGAGGTCCACCCCGCGATGGCCGGGGAGCCAGCGTTCCGGGGGAGGATCGAACCGGCGGAGGACCGGAGGCGGTGGCCCGTCGACCGGCCAGTCGTAGGTGAGGCGGCCGCCCGCGGACGGCGGCGGGGTCGGGTCCGTGGGCGCGGGGGACCGCGTTGCTGCCGGAGTTTTCGGGGGCGACGGCGTTTCGGTTGCAGCCGGTGTTCCCGTGGGCGTCAGGGTGCGGGTGGCCGCCGGTGTCGGCGTGGGGGTTGGGGCCGGTGTGCGGAAAGGCCTGGCGGTCGCCGGTGGTGTGCGGGACGGGGCCGGGAAGCCGGATGGCGGCGGCGAGGGCGTCGCGTGTATCAGCGCGGTTGTGGTGGAGGAGCGACCCGGCACGGGGAGAGGCTGTGGCGGGTCACCGGCGGGTAGGAGCGCCGTCATGCCGAAGGTGATCAGGACGAGCAGGGCGGAAGGCATGGGGGAGAGGATCGCGCGCTCGCCGTGCCCGAGAGCCCTCAACTTCACGATCTGTGGATGAAATATTGGCCTGTGGATAAGCGCCCGCAGGCCGACGGCGGTAGTGGACGCTGACTGGTGCCAGCCGAGGCCGCTGACGATCGCGATCCGGGGCGGTGCCGATGCGGCCTGCGGGTGGCGAAGCCCGGGGGTGGTCTTGACGATGCGGAACCGGCAGGGAGGAGCGCCAGCGACGACCGGTGCCCGCGGGAGCATGCGGTGATCGCCGCGCCGGGAGCGGGAAAATCCGGTTCTTGATCTTGTTTAGCTACCGGCCGTGAGCAGGGCCGGAAGGCGTGCGGCGAGGCGGTCGTATTCGTCCGGTTGGTTGTAGACCTGGGCGGAGATGCGGAGCCAGCCGCGGGAGTTCCAGGCGTTGATGCCGACCGCGGCGCCGAGCTTGTCGGCGATACGGTGGCGGAGCGTGACGGCGTCGGCGTCGGTGGTGGCGATGCCGTGCGGGAGGGGCAGGACGCGCATCGCGATGCCGGAGCCGCCGGGGTCGGGCAGGTCGGCGGCGCGGAGACCGAGGGCGGTGCCGATCACGCGCTGGCCGTAGGCGGCGAGCGTGGCGTTGTGGGCGCGCACGCGGTCGTGGCCGAGGGTGCGCAGCACGAACAGGCCGGCCGGAGCGGCGAGCCACGCGGTGTAGTCGAGCGTGCCCTGGGATTCCACGTTGGAGGGAAAGCCCTCGTCGTGGTCCCAGGAGACGGCGAGCGGCTCGATGCGCTCCCGCCAGCGCGGTGCCACGACCAGCATGCCGACCGAGTGCGGTGCGAACGCCCACTTGTGCAGGTTGCCGACCCAGAAGTCGGCGCCGATCTCGTCGATCGCCAGCGGCAGCATTCCCGGCGCGTGCGCGCCGTCGACCAGCACGGCCACGTTCACACGGTGTGCGGCCTCCACGATCGGTACGAGCGGGAACAGCTTGACCGTGGAGGAGGCGATCTGGTCCACGATCAACAGGCGGGTACGGTCGGTGAACGCGGCCCGCAGCAGCGACACCACCTCGCCGTCGGGGGCGGACAGCGGCACCGGCACCGTGCGGACCACCGCACCGGTCCGGCGGCACTCCCGGGCGGCGGCGATCGCGACGGAGCCGTAGCCGTGATCGGTCAGCAGGATCTCGTCGCCGGCCCGCAGCCCCAGCGATTGCAGCACGATCGCGATGCCGGCGGTCGTGTTCGGGATCAGCGCGGTGCCGTCCGGGTCCGCGCCGAACTGCGTCGCCAGGTGCCGGCGCGTGTGACCGACCCGGTCGCGCAGACCGCGGGTGTGGAATCGCATCGGATCGAGCTCGACCTCGTCGCGCAGCCGCTGCTGGGCGCGCTGCACCGCGATCGGGGTCGCGCCGACCGTGCCGTGATTCAGGTAGGAGACGGCCGGGTCGAGCGAGAAGAGAAGCCGCGCGCCGGCTATCGCGTCCGGCGGCCGTACGTCACCAGCGCCCACCCGTCGATCGTAAAGGTCACACCGGTACGGATGCTGCTTTTCACGCCCGGGGATGTGCCTGCCGGTACGCCGCGCGCAGCCGCTCGACCGACACGTGCGTGTAGATCTGCGTGGTCGCCAGCGACGCATGCCCCAGCAACTCCTGCACCGACCGCAGGTCCGCGCCTCCTTCCAGCAGGTGGGTGGCGGCGGAGTGGCGCAGCCCGTGCGGTGTGGTGTGCGGCAGGTTCTCCGCCCGTGCGTAGGTGGCGACGATCCGCCGCGCGATCGTCGCCTGCAGCCGCCCTCCGCGTGCACCGAGCAGCAGGGCGTCGCCACTGTCCGGGGTGGTCAGGGCGGGGCGCCCTCGGCGCAGGTAGGTGTCCAGTGCTTGTTCGGCCGGGACGCCGTACGGGACGGAGCGCTCCCGGTTGCCCTTGCCGAGGACGCGCACCAGACGACGGGTGCGGTCCAGGTCGGCGAGGTCGAGCCCGCACAGCTCACTGACCCGGATGCCCGTGGCGTAGAGCAACTCCAGCACGAGGTGGTCGCGGAGCCGCACGGGGGTGGGCGGCTGGGTCGTGACTTCCTCGGTGGCGGGCGTCGATCCGGCCGGCGCCGTGACCAGGGCGGTTGCCTGATCGGCCCGCAGGGCGCCGGGCAGCGTGCGGTGCGGGCGTGGGCTGGCGAGTTGCGCTCCCACGTCGTGTTCCAGGTGGCCGGCGCGGTACCCCCAGGCCGTGAGGGCACGGGCCGAGGCCGCCCGGCGGGCGAGGGAGGTGCGGGCGGCCCCGTTCGTGCGCTGTGCCGCCAGCCAGCTGCGTAGCTCGGCGATGTCCAGGTCGCCCAGTCTGGTGCACCCGGAGTCGGCGGCGTGCCCGAGTAATGAGACCGCGTCGCCCACATAGGCCCGCACGGTGTGCGCCGACCTGTCCTCGACGGTCGCCAGGTGATGCGCGAACTCGTCGACCACGGTGCGCATCTCGGACGGCAGGGCGTCGTAGAGGTGCTGTGTCGCGCGGGTACGCGCCGGCTCGCTGCTCCCCATCCGTCGACAGTCCGCGTCCCGCCGGTCGGCGTCAACCCGCCGCGCGCGGATTCGGCGTGTTCCTTGATCACAGGGCCTGGCGCGTGGGGTGGGCGGCGTGGCGGGATGATCTCGTACCCGCCGTGATCGGGACGCCCGCCATCGCTGGGGCTATATCCCGTGGGTTGTCTCCAGGGCCACGCACGTCGGCGTGGTCGGGGTCCCGCTCGCTGACGGCCGCGGGCCGGGTTAGCGCGGGTCGGTGTGACGCGTACGTGAGCGAGTGCGGACTTGGGCCCGGATCTGCGGCAGCGGTGGAGGGAGGACGAAGATCCGCCCGAATAAGGCGGGAGAAGGGACTCCGCGAGCCGGGAGTGGGGGCGCCGCCGATCGTTGATACCGGCGGACAGCAACTGCGGGCACTCGTCGTCGACCAGGTCGGTGGGCCTGCGCGGGCGAGCCCGGGGACGACCCCGCTTACAGAGGTGACGAACACCACCGTCACCACGAGGGCGAGGATGAGCCGGCCGAAGCCGGCACCCGGTGTTGTCGGCGACGTCTTGTCATGGGGGGCGTAACAGCCCCCGGTACGGTGGCGCAGTTCGCCGGCCTAGGCGCCGGGCCGCGCCGCCGTCGGTGCCGGTCAGGAGGCGGCCCTCGGCGGTGGCCGGATCGAGGCCGGCTACGCCGACGAGATGTCGTTTCGGCGAGCGTGGCGACTGGAGCGACCTCGCGCGTTCGGTGCGGGCCCGGCGTCGCCAGGCCAGTCGCCCCGCGGTATCGCAACCGTGCGGCGCAGCCGGCCGCGCCGGGCGTGGTGCGCACCGGCGACTCGATGGATCGGTCGCTACCCGCGCGCCCGCGGCGGGCTGGCCCGGTGGGGACGCCCGGCCCGGCCCAGGCGGGCGCCTGAGGACGGCGCCGTGCGCAGCGCGGCGGTGCATGTGACGACCGATCTGGTGCGGAGCGGGCGGAAAACCGCGGCACACAGCGGGGGCAGCGGTCATGGCGGCGAGGTGCAGCGGTCACGGTGGCGAGGTGCAGTGGTCGTGGCGGCGAGGTGCAGTGGTCGTGGCGGCGAGGTGCAGTGGTCGTGGCGGCGAGGTGCGGTGGTCGTGGCGGCGAGGTGCAGTGGTCATGGCGGCGAGGCCAGCGGTCATAGCGGCGAGGTGCAGCGGTCACGGCGGCGAGGTGCAGTGGTCATGGCGGCGAGGTGCAGCGGGGCAGTGGTCGCGGCGACCCTCTCGATCGGCCGGCAGGCACGGCGGGACGGGACGGGACGGGACGGATGGTCATGGTGCGGTGGCGAGCGGCGGGATGAGGCGAGCGATCCAGGCCGAAGCGCGTGACGAGATCGAGGTGCGGGAGTCCGCTCTCGGGCGCATCTGGTGGACCGTCAAGCCACGGCGCTGCCCAGGTGTCGACTGGCGTGCCGGCGCATAAGCCCGCATACCGGTGTCGTATGTGCGACCGGGCGGCGCCGGGACCGCTCCGCAGCCGCAGGCCGGCGAAGATCCGCCAGACACTCGGTGAACCGACGCGGAGATCGACGCCAGAGCGAGAGCCTATGAGCGCGGGACGCGGGAGCGCAGAGCGCGGGCGTGAAAGGCGCGGAAGCCGGGGCGGCGAAGCTGCCGCCGCGACCGGTGATGAAAAGAGATTCGGTAAGAAGCGCCAGGCGGAGAAGCGTGGCGAATTTGATGGGGAACACAGTGTTGGCATGGATCTCCAACGCCGCGACCGGGTCGCGCCGGCCGGCTCTGGTGCGCGGCTGCGCGACGCGGTCCCGCACGCGCTTGACTCAGCCGCGCTGGGCACGCCGTCGCAGAGTGCCAGCGGTGTACGCGGCAGAACATGCCCGGTCTGCGGTGGCCTTGGCGTTGCGGCGGAGGTGGTGTGATGCCCGGTCTGCGGTGGCGTCGGTGTTGCGGCGGAGGTGGTGTGATGCCCGGTCTGCGGTGGCGTCGGCGTCTCGACGGGGACGGTGAGACACCCGGGGAGCGACGGTGTGGCGACGGAGGCGGTGGGACGGAGGGCTCGGCGTCGCCACGGAGGCTGGGACATCTCTGAGGGGCGGCTCCGGCGTCGCGACGAAGGCGGAAGAACAGTCATGACGGCGGCACCCGGCGCGGAGGGACCAGTACGTAACTTCCGCCGTGGTCGACCACGAAGCCGAGCTCCACGAGAAGGGCCAGGCGGCGGAGCGTGGTGCGGGGGTCGATGCCGGCCCGGGCCGAGAGTTGGTCGGCGGTGATCTCGCGGCCGTGGGGGAAGGCGTCGAGCAGCCGGGCGGAGTCCTCGTCGAGTCGGTCGCGGTCCTGGACGGTGCCGCGAGGGCGGGGGGCGAGGTCGTCGCCGATGGAGCCGACCTCCTCGAGGATGTCGGCGGCGCTGGTGACGAGGCGGGTGCCGGGCTGGTTGCGCAGGGCGTCGTGGCAGCCGACGGACATCAGGGAGCCGACCGGGCCGGGCACGGCCATGGCGGTGCGGCCGGGGAGGGCGTGGGCGCGGCCGAGCGTCTGGATGGCGCCGCTGCGGGCGGCGGCCTCGACCACGACGGTGCCGCGGGTGGCGGCGGCGATGAGGCGGTTGCGGACCAGGAAGCGGTGGCGCAGCGGCGGCTCGCCCGGTGCCCACTCCGACAGGAGCAGGCCGGTCTCGGAGATCCTCTCGAAGAGCGCGGTGTTGCCGCTCGGGTAGGGGCGGTCGATGCCGCAGGCGAGGACCGCGATGGTGACTCCGCCGGCGCGCAGCGCGGAACGGTGGGCGGCGCCGTCGACGCCGAACGCGCCGCCGGAGACGACGGTCCAGCCCTGGCTCGCGAGGTCGAAGCCGATCTCCGAGGCGATGCGGTCGCCGTACTCCGTGGCGGCCCGGGCGCCGACGACCGCGACGGAGCGGGCCAGCGAGGCGGCGAGCGGGAGCGGCCCGCGCGCCCACAGGCACAGCGGGGGCCGGGTGTCCCGGTCGACGCGCTCCCGGTCGCTGCGCAGGTCGATCGTGCGCAGGTCGGCCACCTGCTCCGGCCACTCCTCGTCGCCGGGGACGAGGAGCCGCGCCCCGACCTGCTCGGCCCGGGTCAGGAACCCCTCGGCGGTCTGCAACGGGTCACCGGCCCGCAGGCGTGCGGCGGCCGTGTTGCGGGTGGCGGAGTGGCAGGCCGGGTCGTTGAGGATGCGCCAGAGCGCCTCCGGTGCGCCGTAGGCGTGGACCATCTCCCAGCCGATCAGGTGGCCGGGCTCGAGCAGCCAGTTCAGCGCGACCCGGGCCAGCCGGTCGGCCCGCCCGGTCATGCCGGCACCCCGGCTCGTCGCGTCGCCGGGCCGGTGATCGGTGTGCTCATCCGTGCTCCCCGGCCCGCAGCTGGCTGGCCTCGGCGACCTCGCCGGCACCGGGGCGATCGAGGCCGTCCAGGTCGGCGATGGTCCAGGCGAGGCGGAGGGCGCGGTCGAAGCCGCGGGCGGTGAGCGAGCCGCGGTCGAGCGCCCGCTGGAGCAGCGTGACGTCGGCGCGGGGCAGCTGCCAGGGCGGGCGGCGCAGCGCGGCGCCGGGGACCTCCGCGTTGGTCCGCCAGCCGTGCGCGGACCAGCGCGCCCGGGCCGCGGCGCGGGCGCGGGTGACGCGCGCGGCGACGGCGGCGGACGTCTCGCGTGGGCGGTCGTCGCCGACCAGGTCGGCCGCGCGCATCGGGTGCAGGCGGACGCGCAGGTCGATGCGGTCCATCAGCGGCCCGGAGAGCCGGCCGAGGTAGCGGCGCCGGGCCTGTGGCGTGCACTCGCAGCCCGCGTCGCCGGACGGCCTCGCACAGGGGCACGGGTTGGCCGCGATGATCAGCTGTACGCGGGTGGGGTATTCGGTGGTGCCGCCGGTGCGGTTGAGCGTGACCCGCCCGGACTCCAGCGGCTGGCGCAGCGAGTCGAGCACGCGCGCCGCGAACTCGGGCGCCTCGTCGAGGAAGAGCACGCCCCGGTGGGCGAGGGACAGCGCGCCGGGCCGGGCGAGGCCGGAGCCGCCGCCGACCAGCGAGGAGAGGCTGGCCGTGTGGTGCGGGGCCTGGAACGGCGGCCGGCGGATCAGGCGACCGCCGGGCGGGAGCACACCGGCGATCGAGTGCACCGCGGTGACCTCCAGCGCGGCCGCGTCGTCGAGCTCGGGGAGCACGGACGGCAGGCGCTCGGCGAGCATGGTCTTGCCGGCGCCGGGCGGCCCGATGAGCGCGAGGTTGTGCGCGCCGGCGGCGGCGACCTCCAGCGCGCGGCGGCCGACGGCCTGCCCGGCCACGTCCGCCAGGTCGGGCGCGGGTGGCGGCGGGGGCGCCGGGAGGCCGGGCGGCGGAAGCAGCGTGTCCGTGCCGCGGACGAAGCCGATCAGCCGCTGCAGCGTGTCGACCGCGCGGACGTCCAGGCCGGGGACGACGGTGGCCTCGTCCGCGTTCTGGACCGGTACGACGGCGCGGGTGAGGCCGGCCCGGGCGGCGGCGGTGACCATCGGGAGCACGCCGCGGATCGGGCGCACGGCGCCGTCCAGGCCGAGCTCGCCGAGGATCGCCACGCCGTGCAGGCCGACCGGGGGCAGCTCGCCCGCGCAGGCCAGGATTCCGGCCGCGATGGCCAGGTCGAAGGCGGAGCCGCGCTTGGGCAGCGTGGCGGGGAGGAGGTTGACGGTGAGCCGCCGGTTCGGCCACTCCTCGCCGGAGTTGACGATCGCGGCGCGGACCCGGTCGCGGGCCTCGTTGAGCGCGGCGTCGGGCAGGCCGGTGAGGGTGACCCCGGGCAGGCCGGGGGCGATGTCGACCTCGACCTCGACGAGGTGGCCCTCCACACCGACCAGCCCGACGCAGCTCACCTTGGCGTAGCTCATCGCCGGCCGCCTCAGAACGCGCTGCGGACGTGCTCGACCGCGGCCGCGCCTTGGCGCCGGGCGGTCACGGCGACCACGTCGAAGCGGACGTGGCCGCCGTGACCGGGCGCGCCGGCCAGCCAGCGGGAGGCGACGCGTCGCAGCCGTTGCCGCTTGCGCGGGCCGACCGCCTCCGCGGGCGCGCCGAACGTCGTCGACCGGCGCGTCTTGACCTCGCAGAAGACGAGGTCGTCGCCGTCGGAGAGGATGATGTCCACCTCGCCGTCGGCGCACTGCCAGTTGCGGGCGACCGGGGTCATCCCCGCCTCGATCAGATGCCGCAGCGCCACTCGTTCCCCGTAGGCGCCGACCGCGCGGGTTGTGGATGTCATGGGATTCACGGTCGTGAGGGGAGGAGGCGGGGGCAACGGCGCAAGATCGAAATGTGGAGGGGGAAACCGCCTGTGGACAGGCGGATGATCATGGACGATTGTGGTAGGTGAGGTCCGTTTCGCGCACCTCACGGCCGGTGGAACGGGCGGCCCGCGGTAGCGCGCGGAAGGACGGGTGACATACGGTGCCGACCGTGGATGGACGTCGGTATGCAGATGAACCTGAACCGCAGTGGTACGGCGACCGCGACTGGCGCACCCCCGCCGCCGACGCGGCCGAGGCCGACCCCCGGGCAGCCACCCGCCCCCGCCGCGCCTCGGACCCGCTGACCGACCCGACCGGTTACAGCGACCACTGGAACACGCCGCGCACCCCCACCCCGGAGACGCCGGACGTGCCCGCCCAGCCCGACGCCCGCTCCCGGCGCGGCTACGCCGGCGGGTACGAGTACGACGCCGTCACCGGCCGCGGCCTGGAGGCACTGCCGGTGGTCACGCCGGCCACCGCGGCCCCGGAGCCGGTCGCCGAGCCCGCCGTCCCGGACGCGAGCCGCACCGCGGCGTACCCGCTGACCGGCGACATCCCCAAGTTCCGCACCGAGGCGCTGGACCGCGCCGCCCTCCGCCGCCCGCCCGCGGACCCCTCCGCCGCCGCGCGACCGGACGCCGCCGCACCCGACCCGGCCCCCGCCGCCGTCCACCCACCGGCGGCCCCGGCGTTCATCCCACCGGCGGGCGAGCCGCCCTACGGCGTACCGGCCGAGCCGCCCTACGGCGTACCCGCGGAGCCGCCCTTCGGCCCGCCGGTGGAACCGCCGTTCAGCCCGGCCGCCGGCGGCCACCCCGGCCAGGAGCCGGCCTTCGGCCCCGGCGGCGAGCGCGTCTACACCACCCGCCGCCCCATCCTGGCCGTACCCATCGGCCTGGTCGCGGTTCTGCTGGAGATCCCGGCCCTGCGCCTGCTCCTGGACGGGTTCACCGGCGGCACCGCCGCGGCCGGCAACCTGGTCAGCGGCCTCGCGCTCGCGCTCAGCCTCCCGCTCACCGGCTTCGGCCTCTACGCGCTGCTGACCACCGGACGCGCCGCCGACCACCGCACGTGGTGGCGCCCGCCGCTGGCCTACCTGCCCCTCGGCCTCATCCTGCTGATCGCCGCGGCCGTCGCGGCCAGGTGAACAGCCGGCGGGGGAGCTGAAAAGCGCGGACGACGGCCCTCCCGGGGTGGCGCCCCGGGAGCGGCGTATGCTTGTCCACGGCGACCGCGACAGGCGGTCGACCTCGCGCGCCTTCTTCACGGCGGCCATTGATCACTCTCGGTGACCAGTGACACTCCGCCGCGAGGCGCCGGCCTCCCTGGTCCCGATCTCGCGCAAGCGCCGGGCCCACCCTGGCCGGCGACCGGGCGCCAGGCGCCGAGCCGACTGGCATCGGCGGCACAACCAGGGACAACGCAGGGAGCATTTCACCATGGCTGTAGTGACCATGCGCCAGCTGCTGGAGAGCGGCGTTCACTTCGGGCACCAGACCCGTCGCTGGAACCCGAAGATGAAGCGCTTCATCTTCACCGAGCGCAACGGCATCTACATCATCGACCTCCGCCAGACCCTCGACTACATCGAGAAGGCGTACGACTTCATCCGCGACACCGTCGCGGAGGGCGGCAGCATCCTCTTCGTCGGCACCAAGAAGCAGGCGCAGGAGGCCATCGCCGAGCAGGCCACCCGGGTCGGCCAGCCGTACGTGAACCACCGCTGGCTGGGCGGCATGCTGACCAACTTCCAGACGGTCTACAAGCGGCTGCAGCGGATGAAGGAGCTGGAGGCCCTGGGCGACCTGAGCGGCACCGCCGCCGGGTACACCAAGAAGGAGACCCTGCAGCTCTTCCGCGAGAAGACCAAGCTCACCAAGACGCTGGGTGGTCTCCGGGACATGCAGAAGGTGCCGTCGGCGATCTGGGTCGTCGACACCAAGAAGGAGCACATCGCGGTCGACGAGGCCCGCAAGCTGGGCATCCCGGTCATCGCGGTGCTGGACACCAACTGCGACCCCGACGAGGTCGACTTCCCGATCCCGGGCAACGACGACGCCATCCGCTCCGCCGAGCTGCTGACCCGCGTGGTCGCCTCCGCGGTGGCCGACGGCCTGATCGCCCGCTCGGGCCGCGCCTCCCGCGGTGGCTCGGACGACAAGCCGCAGGGCACCGCGGTC
The DNA here is from genome assembly GCF_031458235.1 of Catenuloplanes atrovinosus. Classification (NCBI taxonomy): domain Bacteria; kingdom Bacillati; phylum Actinomycetota; class Actinomycetes; order Micromonosporales; family Micromonosporaceae; genus Catenuloplanes; species Catenuloplanes atrovinosus. The sequence continues at coordinate 132,597 of NZ_JAVDYB010000001.1, forward strand.
GGCGCCGACGAGCCGCTGGCCGAGTGGGAGCGCGAGCTGCTCGAGTCCGGTGAGAAGAAGGCCGCCGACGCCGAGGCCACCCCGGCCGCGGCTCCGGCCGCCGCCGAGTAACACCGCCGCGTCGCGCGGGCCTGTGCAAGCGGGCCCGCGCCGCGTCCGGCGCGCACGATCGACACCGGGCGCGGCAGGTATGACCGCCGCCACACGACACAGACATCGAAGAGAGAGTCATGTCCAACTTCACCGCCGCGGACGTCAAGAAGCTGCGCGACCTCACGGGCGCCGGCATGATGGACAGCAAGAAGGCCCTGACCGAGGCCGAGGGCGACTTCGACAAGGCCGTCGAGCTGCTCCGCATCAAGGGCGCGAAGGACGTCGGCAAGCGTGCCGGCCGTACCGCCGCCAACGGTCTCGTCGCCCACTCCGGCAAGGCGCTGCTCGAGCTCAACTGTGAGACCGACTTCGTCGCGAAGAACGCCGACTTCATCGCGTTCGCGCAGCAGCTGGTCGAGCACGCCGAGACCGCCGGCGTCACCGACGTGGAGGCGCTGAAGGCCTCCACGCTGTCCGACGGCCGCACCGTCGACGCCGCCGTGCAGGAGCTCTCCGCCAAGATCGGCGAGAAGCTGGTCGTCAACCGGTTCGCCGTGCTGGACGGCACCACCGCCGTCTACCTGCACCGCAAGGCGCAGGACCTGCCGCCGGCCGTCGGCGTGCTGGTGGAGTACACCGGCAAGTCGGACGAGGCCGCCGACGCGGACGCGCGCGCCGTCGCGATGCAGATCGCCGCCATGCGCCCGAAGTACGTCACCCGCGACGAGGTCCCCGCGGACGTCGTCGAGTCGGAGCGCCGGATCGCCGAGCAGACCGCCCGCGAGGAGGGCAAGCCGGAGGCCGCGCTGCCGAAGATCGTCGAGGGCCGGGTCAACGGCTTCTTCAAGGACACCGTGCTGATCGAGCAGGCCTCGGTCGCCGACAACAAGAAGACCGTGAAGCAGGTTCTCGCCGAGGCGGGCATCGAGATCACCCGGTTCGTCCGGCTCGAGGTCGGCCAGGCCTGATCCCAGGCTCACGCACGACGGGCGCCGGCCGGCAGGCCGGCGCCGCAGGCCATGACACGAGGAGGCCGTTGGTGTACTGCGACAGGCACCGCGGTCTCCTCGTCGCATATGGTGCACACCGCGACGGCTGCGCGCGGGCGTGGCGGCGCCGGCGGGTAAGTCAGAGACAACAGCTTGAGGGAAGGCGGGTCGCATGACGGTGGTGACCGAGCAGGTCGTTCCGGTGGAGGAACCGGCGGGCTCACCGGCGGGCGGCAAGCCCCGGCGGGTCGTGCTGAAGCTCTCCGGCGAGGTCTTCGGCGGCGGCAGCGTCGGCGTGGACCCGGACGTGGTGTCGGCCATCGCGCGCCAGATCGCCACGGTGGTGCGCCGCGGCGTGCAGGTCTCCGTGGTCGTCGGCGGCGGAAACTTCTTCCGCGGCGCCGACCTGCAGAAGCGTGGCATGGACCGCAACCGGGCCGACTACATGGGCATGCTCGGCACCGTCATGAACTCGCTCGCGCTCCAGGACTTCCTGGAGAAGGAGGGCATCGAGACGCGCGTGCAGAGCGCGATCACGATGGCCCAGGTCGCCGAGCCGTACATTCCGCTCCGCGCGATCCGCCACCTGCAGAAGGGCCGAGTCGTGATCTTCGGCGCCGGCGCCGGCATGCCGTACTTCTCGACCGACACGGTGGCCGCCCAGCGTGCGCTGGAGATCAAGGCCGACGTGGTCCTGATGAGCAAGAACGGCGTGGACGGCGTCTACACCGCGGACCCGCGGACCGACCCGACCGCCACCAAGCTCGACTTCGTCACGTTCTCCGAGGCGCTCCAGCAGGGGCTGCGGGTGGCCGACGCGACCGCGTTCAGCCTCTGCATGGACAACGGCATGCCGATGTTGGTTTTCGGCGCCGAGGGACCTGACACGATCATCAAGGCCGTGGGCGGCGAGAAGATCGGCACCTTGATCACCGCCTAGGTGCAAGGCCCGCCCGAGGGCGGGAAGAACCACAAGATCAAATTCAAGAGCATGATGGGGTACGACGGACGCCGCGCTGTTGGCGATGACGGCGCCCGCCGGACCACTGATGATCCCCGGGTAACCACGTAGCACCCGCCGAGCAGGAGTGAGGAGGCGACGGAGCGGTGATCGACGATACGCTCCTCGAGGCCGAGGAGAAGATGGAGCGTGCCGTCGAGCACGCCAAGGACGAGCTGGCGGCCATCCGCACCGGTCGCGCCACGCCGGCGATGTTCTCCCGGATCGTCATCGACTACTACGGCACGCCCACCCCGCTCCCGCAGATGGCATCCGTCGCCATCCCGGAGCCGCGGATGGCGATCATCAAGCCGTACGACGCCTCGCAGCTGGGCGCCATGGAGAAGGCCATCCGCGACTCGGACCTCGGGGTCAACCCGTCGAACGAGGGCTCGATGCTGCGCATCCTGCTGCCGCAGATGACCGAGGAGCGCCGCCGCGAGATGGTCAAGGTCGCCCGCGGCAAGGCCGAGGACGGCAAGGTGGCGGTGCGCAACGTGCGCCGCCGCGCCAAGGAGGAGCTGGACCGCATCGTCAAGGACGGCGAGGCCGGCGAGGACGAGGGACGCCGCGCCGAGAAGGAGCTGGACGACCTCACCCACCGGTACGTGGCCCAGGTCGACGAGCTGGTCAAGCACAAGGAAGCCGAGCTCCTCGAGGTCTGATGTCGTACCTCGACCCCTACGACGACGCGCGCGACGCACGGCAGCGGGCGCGGCACGGTGGTGCCGCGCCCGACCCGTACCGGCCGGATCAGCGCCCGGACCACGGTCCGGAACGCGGTCCCCGCGGCGACCGGCCGGGCGGCCGGGAGCCGATCGCGCCCGTCTACGCGCCGCCCGGCACGGAGACGAGCTCCACCACGGACTACGTGATGGACCGCCCGTCCGGCCCGCGGCCGGCGGTTGTCCCGGGCCGCCCCGGCACGGACGCGCCGGGCCGCGCGGGTGTGCCGGGTCGCCCGGGGGCGGATGCGCCGGGCCGGGCCGGTGTGCCGGGCCGCCCGGGCACCGATGCCCCCGGCCGCCCTGGTACGCCGGGTCACCCGGATGCGCCGGCCCGTGCCGGTATCCCGGGTCGCTCGGGGGCGGATGCGCCGGGTCACGCCGGTGCGCCGGGCCGTCCGGGGCCGGATGCGCCGGTTCGCTCGGGTGTGCCGGGCTATCCGGAGGCGGATGCGCCGGGTCGCGCGACGGCGGACGTGCCGGGTCGCGCCGGTGCCGCCGTGCCCGTCCGTCCGGGGGCGGAGTCGCCCAGCGGGCTCGACGGTCGTCCGCGGGGTTCGTCGCCGGGGGAGAGGGACCTGCTGGACGAGGAGCTGCCGGAGCCGCCGCGCCGCCGGGTGAAGGGGCGCCGCCGGGCGACCCGCTCCGGTGCCCCGGCGCCGGGCAACGCGCTGCGCCGGGCCGCCTACGAGTCCGGTGACGAGCCGGGGAAGGGCCGCGGCCTGCCCGCGGCCGGCCGGGACCTGCCGGCCGCGATCGTCGTCAGCATCGTGCTGGCCGGGCTGGTCGCCGGCTCGCTGGTCTTCTGGCGCGAGGGCTTCCTGCTGCTGGTCGCGGCCGCCATCGTGGTCGGCGTGTGGGAGATGACGCGGGCGGTCGCGGCCGGCGGCGCTCACCCGCCGCTCATCCCGCTGGCCGCCGGCGGCGTACTGATGGCGGGCCTGGCCTGGTACGCCGGACCGGACGCACTCTCCCTCGGCCTGCTGGTCACGGTGCTGGCCGCCATGCTGTGGCGGCTCGGCGACGGCGTGTCCGGATTCCTCAAGGACGCCGCGGCGAGCACGCTGATCGCGGTCTACGTGCCGTTCCTGGGCGGGTTCGCGGCGCTGCTGGCCTACCCGGAGGACGGCGTGGCCCGGGTGGTCGTCACGATCGCGGCCGTGGCGCTGACCGACACCGGCGGTTACGTCGCCGGCGTCTTCCTCGGCAGGCACTACATGGCGCCGTCGATCAGCCCGAAGAAGTCCTGGGAGGGCTTCGGCGGCTCCGCGCTCGCGTCCGCCCTGGGAAGTGCGCTGCTGGTCTATCTCATGCTCGGCGTGGCACCGTGGTGGGGCGCGCTCTTCGGAATCGGCATAACGATCTCCGCGGTGCTCGGTGATCTGGCAGAGTCGATGATCAAGAGGGATCTCGGCATCAAGGACATGAGCAATCTGCTGCCGGGCCACGGCGGTCTGATGGACCGGCTGGACTCGGTCCTGTTCGCGTTGCCGACGGCGTTCCTGCTGCTCTCCCTGCTCGCACCGGCCTCCTGAGCGCGCCGAGAGGGCCGGGCGGCCCGCGCGTGGAGGGGGTGGGGTGAGCGAGGACGCAGCTTTGGCACCCTGTGCGGCATTGCTACCGGCCGTACCGTGGGAGACTGGACAGGTCGCGGCCTCGTTCCCACTGTGGTGAGATTCCCGCCGCGAGATTTGACCCGACGTAGTGAGGCAGCTGCAGACACCGTGATGGGCCCGACCCTTCCTCTCATCCCCGTCGTTCCCAGCACCCCGGAGACGCCCGACGACGCCGTGCCCGCGCAGGCCGGCCCCCGTCGCCGTCGTCCGGCGATGCCGCCGCGCCACCTGGCCGACCTCGACCCCGAGGCGCGCCGCGCGGCGGTCAAGGAGCTGGGCCTGCCCGAGTTCCGGGCCAAGCAGCTCTCCACCCACTACTTCGGTCGCCTGGTGCGTGACGTCGCGGAGATGACCGACCTGCCGGCCGCGGCCCGGGAGCGGATCGGGGCGGACCTGCTGCCCCACCTGCTCACCCCGGTGCGCGAGCTGGCCTGCGACAACGGGGCGACCCGCAAGGCGCTCTGGCGGCTGCACGACAACGCGCTCGTGGAGAGCGTGCTGATGGGCTACCCGGACCGGATCACCGCGTGCGTGTCCAGCCAGGCCGGCTGCGGCATGGCCTGCCCGTTCTGCGCGACCGGCCAGGCCGGCCTGACCCGCAACCTCTCCACCGCCGAGATCGTGGACCAGGTCGTCTACCTGGCCGGCGTCGCGGCGAGCGGCGCGGTGGCCGGTTCCCCGCCGCGGCTGTCCCGGGTCGTCTTCATGGGCATGGGCGAGCCGCTGGCGAACTATCCGCGCGTCATCGCCGCGATCCGCCGCCTGACGGCCCCGGCCCCGGACGGTTTGGGGCTTTCTCAGCGACATGTCACCGTTTCGACGGTGGGTCTGGTTCCGGCCATGCGTAAGTTGGCCGATGAGGACCTCTCGGTGACCCTTGCGCTGTCCCTGCACGCGCCCGATGATGATCTGCGCGATGAACTCGTTCCGGTCAACCAGCGCTGGAAGGTGGCCGAGGTGCTAGATGCCGCGTGGGATTACGCGGCGCGCACGGGGCGGCGCGTGTCGATCGAGTACGCCATGATTCGGGATGTGAACGATCAACCCTGGCGTGCGGACCTCCTCGGCCGGCTGCTGGCCGGGAAGCTGGCGCACGTCAACCTCATTCCGCTCAACCCCACGCCGGGCAGCCGCTGGGACGCCAGCCCGAAGCCGGTGGAGCGGGAGTTCGTCCGCCGCCTGCGCGCGGCCGGCGTCTCCACCACGGTCCGCGACACCCGCGGCCAGGAGATCGACGGTGCCTGCGGCCAGCTGGCGGCGAGCGTGGTCGACGGCGCGGAGGCACGATGAACCCTCCGTCTCGCGGGTATGTACGTCTTGGCGTCGCACGGATGGACGCTCTTCGTGGCCGCCCGGCTCGGGGCCGCGATGAACGAGGTTCACTGACGGCCGCGCGTGCGAGGGTGCCCGCCGGCGCCGAGCGAGCGAACCAGGACCAGGAGACACAGTGACGAGTCAGGGTCAGCGTTTCCGGAGGCGCGCGCTACGCCGCGGGTACAAGGTGGAAGAGGTCGACGCGTTCCTCGACCGGGTGGAGGCCACGCTCGCGGGTGAGCAGAGCGGCCCGCCGGTGTCCGCGCAGGAGGTGCACGACGTCGTCTTCCGCGTGCGCTTCGGCGGTTACGACGAGTGGCAGGTCGACCTGCACCTGGACCGGGTCGAGCGGCAGCTCGCGGAGCTGGACGAGCGCGGCGGCGCCCGTGGGCCCGAGCGCGTCCCGGCCGGCGCCGACCGGATGGGCCCGCCCGACCGGATGGGCCCGCCGGACCGCATGGGCGGCGGCCCCGGTGGTCCCGGCGGTCCCGGGTTCGGTCCCGGTCCCGGCGGCTTCGACGGCCCGGGTGGCTTCGACGGTCCCGGTGGTTTCGACAACGGCTTCGACGGCCCCGGCGGCCCGGGTGGCTTCGACGAGCCGCGCCCCGGCTTCGGCCCGCCACCGGACCGGATGGGCCCGCCGGACCGGATGGGTCCGCCCGACCGGATGGGCCCGCCCGACCGGATGGGCCCGCCCGGGCGCGTCCCGGCCGGTGCCCGCGGCGGCTTCGACGACGGTCCGCCGCCGTTCGGCGGCTTCGACGAGCCCCGCACCGGCGGGTTCGCCGCCGGCCCGCCTCCGCGTGACCCCCGCGACCGTGGCGGCTTCGACGAGCCGCGCACCGGCGGTTTCGGCGGCCCGCCGCCGCGCGATCCCCGGGACCCGCGCGATCCCCGGGACCCGCGCGACCGTGGCGGCTTCGGCGACGACCCACGGACCGGCGGTTTCGACCTTCCGCCCCGCGACGACCCGCGTACCGGCGGCTTCGACCTCCCGCCGCGTGGCGGACCGCAGGGTCCCGGCGGGCCTCAGGGTCCGCACGGCCCCGGCGGCATGGGCCCCGGCGGCATGGGCCCGGGCGGCCCCGGCAGCATGGGCCCCGGTGGCCCCGGCCCGCGCGGACCCCAGGGTCCGGGCGGCATGGGTCCCGGCGGCCCGGGCGGTCCCGGCGGCTACGACCAGAACCCGTACGACGACCCGCGTGACCCCCGCGACCCGCGCGGTGACCGCGGCGGCTTCGACGCGCCCAGCGGCGGCTTCCCCGGCTTCGAGCCGGGCCGGCACGGCAAGATGGACATGACCGCGGAGATCCGCCTGCCCGAGCTGGAGCGGCGCCCCCGTAACCCGCAGGCCGGCCCGCCCGCGATCGGTGGCCCGCCGCCCGGCGGGTTCGGCGGCCCTCCGCCCGGCGGCGGCTTCGGCGGCCCGCCCATGCCCCCGCCCGGCGGCGGTTACGACGGTGGCTACGACGCCGGCCCGCCCATGGGTGGCCCCGGCGGCGACCTCCAGCGCGTGGACCAGCTGCGGCGCACGTTCCAGCCGCGGCGGTTCGGCAGCGGCTACGACCCGGACCAGGTGGACCGGCTGTTCGAGGGCATCCTCACCGCCATGTCCGGCCGCGGCCCGATGCCGGTGAACGAGAACGACCTGGACACGCTGCAGTTCGGCCTGGTGCCGGGCGGCTACTTCGAGGCCGAGGTGGACGCGGCCCTCAAGGAGGTCAAGGACATCCTGCTCGGCCGTTGAGCAGCGGAAACAGATCAGCCCGCCTCCCGGACGTACCGTGGGAGCGGGCTTGATCTTTTGTGGGGTGGAATCTACTCCCGCAGGCCGGCGCGGCGCAGCACCGCGTCGCCGATGAGCGTCACCGCGATCCCGGCCGCGATGACGATCAGGAAGAGGTTCTCGACGTTGCCCTCGTGGTTGCCCATGGTGCACGCCAGCAGGGCCAGGATGGTCAGCACCCCCAGGATGCGTCCCGCCTTGCGGTTGCCGGGCTTGAGCTGATCGGGTGCGACCACCGGCTCGCTATCCGCCACTGTGGGTCCTTCCTCGCGCTGTGCGTTCACATCCGCGATCAGTCTGACATGCGGCGGATGTTGTGACGCAGAAGCCTCCCGCCCGACGCACCGGAAGTGTGTGCCGCGGGTCGGGTAACGTCTGGCCCGACTCACCGACCGTCGTAGCTTAAGGGAGCAGTGCCGTGCGAGTGACGGGAACCGGTCATGCGAGCATGCGGATCGACACCGCGGCCGGAAGCATCCTCACCGACCCCTGGGTGAACCCCGCCTTCTTCGCGTCGTGGTTCCCCTTCCCGGACAACTCGCAGCTCGACTGGGAGTCGCTCGGCCAGGTCGACTACCTGTACGTGTCGCACCTGCACCGCGACCACTTCGACGCGGAGAACCTCAAGCGGTACGTGTCGAAGAAGGCGGCCGTGCTGCTGCCGGAGTACCCGACCAGCGAGCTCGAGGACGAGTTGCGCGAGTTGGGTTTCCGCAGCTTCATCAAGACCAGGAACGAGGAGGTCGTCGAGCTCGACGGCGGCCTCAAGATCATGATCCAGGCGCTGATCTCGCCGACCGACGGCCCGATCGGCGACTCCTCGCTGTGGGTCGAGTACGACGGCGTCCGCCTGCTCAACCAGAACGACGCCCGCCCGAGCGACCTCTCCCGCTTCGCCGAGCTGGGCCACGTGCACGCGCACATGCTGCAGTTCTCCGGCGCGATCTGGTACCCGATGGTCTACGAGCTGCCGGACGCCGCCAAGCGCGCGTTCGGCAAGCAGAAGCGCGAGCGGCAGTACGACCGGACCTGGCGCTACATCGACGACCTGAAGGCCGACCACGTCTTCCCGATCGCCGGCCCGCCGTGCTTCCTGGACGACTCGCTCTGGCAGTTCAACGACATCTTCGGCGACGAGGGTGCGATCTTCCCGGACCAGAGCGAGTTCCTGAAGGAGTACGCGAAGGTCGGCGGCACCAACGGCGTCGTGCTGCTGCCCGGCTCGGTCGCCGAGCTGAACGCGGAGGGCGGCATCGCCACCGAGCACCCGGTGCCGGTCGACGAGTTCTTCGCGAACAAGGTGGCCCACCTGGAGGAGATGCGGGAGCGCAAGCGCCCGATCATCGAGGCCGAGAAGGCGTCCTGGCGGCACCCGGAGATCGACGTCCTCGCGGAGATGAAGCGCCGGATCGAGCCGCTGCTCGAAGAGTCGATCTACATGGCCAAGGGCGTCGGCGGCCCGGTCCGCTTCGACCTGATCGGGTACGACGGCGAGTCCGTCGAGTCGATCGTGGTGGACTTCCCCGGCAAGCAGGTCCGGCCGTACGCGGACGAGAAGGTCCGGTACCGGTTCAAGACCGAGCGCGCGCTGATCGAGCACCTGCTCTTCACCGGCGAGGTCGACTGGGTCAACTCGCTCTTCCTGTCCTGCCGCTTCTCCGCCGCGCGGATCGGCCAGTACAACGAGTTCGTCTACGCGTTCTTCAAGTGCCTCTCCACCGAGCGCCTGCAGTACGCGGAGGGCTGGTACGACGAGCACGAGCGCGCGGTCGAGGCGGAGAGCATCGAGCTCGGCGACTGGGAGGTCCAGCGCCGCTGCCCGCACCTGAAGGCCGACCTGACCCGCTTCGGCATCGTCGAGGGCGACCAGCTCACCTGCCAGCTCCACGGCTGGCGTTTCGACCTGCCGTCCGGCCGCTGCCTCACCTCGGTCGGCCACAAGATCCGCGCCTCCCGCAAGGGCGCCTCCGCGGAGGCCTGACCCGGGCCGCGCCTCCACCCGTTAACCGGTTGCCGTCGATCCACCGCGCCCGCGAGGATCGGCGATCGTGACGCTGCACGACGACGAGATCCCGGTCGACGAGACGATCGTCCGGGCGCTGCTGCGGGCGGAGCGCCCGGAGTGGGCCGGCCTGCCGCTGGCCCGCGCCGGCGCCGGGACCGACAACACGATGTTCCGGCTCGGCGACGAGCTGCTGGTCCGGGTGCCGCGCCGCCCGTTCACCGCCGGCATGCTGAGCAAGGAGCGGCACTGGCTGCCCCGGTTCGCGCCGCTGCTCCCGCTCGCCGTCCCGGAGCCGGTGCACGACGGCCGCCCGTCGGCCGTGTTCCCGCTGCCCTGGTCGGTCTACCGCTGGATCGACGGCGCCGAGGCCGGCCCGGACACGGTGCGGGACTGGCCCGCGTTCGGCCGCGACCTGGCCGCCTTCGTGCGCGAGCTGCACGGGCTCGACCCGATGGACGCGTCCCGGGCCGGCGACCTGTGCCTGTACCGGGGCGGCGCGCTGCGCGACGCCGGCGACTGGACCGGCCGCAGCTTCGCGGAGTGTGCCGGCCTGGTGCCCGGCATCGACGCGCTGGAGCGGATGTGGCGCGAGGCCGTCGCGCTGCCCGACCCGGCCGCGCCGCACGTCTGGCTGCACTCCGACCTCAAGCCCACCAACCTGCTGGTACGCGACGGCGCGCTGCACGCCGTGATCGACTTCGCCGGCCTGACCCGCGGCTTCCCGGATGCCGAGCACGCCACGATCTGGGACTTCCCGGCGCCGGCCCGCGAGGCGTACTGGGCCGCGCTCGACCTCGACGACGCCACCTGGAGACGCGCCCGCGCCTGGGCGATCGTGGTCGCCACCGGCGGCATCGCCTACTACCGCGACACGTTCCCCGCGTTCGTCGCGGAGTGCCGTGCGCGGCTGACATCCGTCCTTGCCTTCGATCGATAATGTTCCCCCTGTCGTTCTCTCGATCGGAGGCATACTCGTGTCCGAGTCACCGCAGAACCGCGGCCTCGCGCTCTGGCTGCCGTTCGCCGGCGTCATCCTGGCCGCGGTGATCACCGGCGTGTTCGCGCTGGTGGCGGCGCGCGACAACGACGCTCCGGACGCCGCGGTGGCCACCAGCCCGCCCGCCCCGCCCGCCGCCGTCACCACGCCCGCCGCGGCCACCACGACCGGCGCGTCCCCGACGCCGGGCAGCACGCCGGCCGGCACGGAGCTGTTCAACGCCCCGATCACGTTCCAGGCCGGCAGCGACAGCGAGACGGACCTCGACGGTGACGCGCCGAAACGGACGCCGGACGACGAGGACAACGACATCCTCCTCGAGCCCGACATGCGCGAGGACGCCGGCGATCTCTCCGACTTCGACGGCAGCGCGCTGATCGCGAAGTGGGACGGCGACGGCACGCCCGGCTACGAGCAGTGCCGGCAGGCCGCGGCCAACCAGGGCATCACCACGGTCGAGGACGTCCGGAAGGGCACCGTGCTGTGTGTGCGCACCAGCGAGGGCCGCATCGTCCGGATGATCGCCACCGACTACCAGAAGTTCCACAGCATGACGTTCGACACCGTCATGTGGAGCGCCTGACCCCGGTCAGCGCCCCAGGTCCGCGAGGATGGCGCGCGCCGCGTTGTGGCCGGCCGCGCCGATCACGCTGCCGGCCGGGAACGTGCCCGCGCTGCCCGCGTAGAGGCCGTCCAGCCCGGTCGCGTACGGCATCCGGTCGGTGAACGACACGGTGTTGTCGACGTGGTGGATGTGGCCGCCGGTGATGCCGAAGTGGGCCTCGATGCCGGGCGGCGTCAGCGGCACCACGTCCGCGACCAGCGCCCGCGTCCCCGGCGCGTAGGACTCGCAGACGTCCAGCAGCCGGTCCACGTAGGACGGCAGCAGCGCGTCCCAGCTCCCGGCCGCCGGCGCGTACGGCACCGACTGCACGAACAGCGCCGACGAGTGATGCCCGTCCGCGTCCCGCAGCGACGGGTCGACCGTGGTGTGCAGGTACCACTCGATGGTCGGCTCGGCCGGCAGCTCGCCCGCGAGCACGGACGCCCACATCCCGCGCAGCGACGCCATCGGCGCGCCCCCGGCGGACGAGCCGGGCAGCAGGTGGATCGTGGCGCCGAACGGGCTCGGCGCGCCCGGCGGCAGGCAGGAGAAGTCCGGCAGTCCGGAGAGCGCCAGGTTGACCTTCAGGGTGGTGCCCGGCCGGCGCACCGCCTCCATCCGGGACACCAGCGACGCCGGCAGGGTACCGGTCGGGACCAGGGACATCAGCCGGTACGGGTCGCAGGCGCCGAGCACGACGGGCGCGGTCACGGACCGGCCGTCGGCCAGCGTCACGCCGGACACCGCGCCGCCGGTCACGTCGATCGCGCTCACCTCCGTACCGGTGCGGATGGTGGCTCCGGCGGCCCGGGCCGCGGACGCGAACGTGGCGGAGACCGTGCCCATGCCGCCCCGGGCGATCATCCAGGTGCCGTCCGCGCCGGGCAGCCGGCACATGTTGTGCACCAGGAAGTTGTGGCCGGTGCCGGGGTCGTCCGGCCCCGCGTGGAGCCCGGACAGCCCGTCGGTCACCGCGTACATGGAGACCAGCAGCTCGGACGCGAAGCCGAAGCGGGCCAGATAGTCCGCCACCGAGCCCCGGACCAGGTCCGTGAAGACCTCCCGGAGCGCCGGCCGGACATACCGGTCCGCGGTCTCCTCCACCGGCAGCGGCGGCGACAGCCAGGCCGGGGCCAGATCGTCGCGCAGCGCGGCCAGCTCCGCCTGCATCGCGTCGTCGGCCGCCACGTCCGCCGCCGAGAAGAACGACGTCAGCTGCGCCCGCGTCGCCGCCCGGTCGCGGCCGAACAGCAGGTACGGCCCGTCCGGCGTGGGCAGGAAGTAGTGCGGGTCGCGGCGCAGCACCGGGATGTCCACGTCCAGCGTGCGCAGCAGCTCCGGCGGCATCAGGCCGAGCAGGTACGACCCGGTCGAGTGCCGCAGCCCGGGCACGCGCGGGAACGGGGCCTCCGTGCGCGCGGCGCCGCCGAGCACGTCAGACCCCTCCAGCACCAGCACGTCCAGCCCGGCGCGGGCCAGCAGGATCGCGGAGACCAGCCCGTTGTGCCCGGCGCCCACGATGATCACATCGGCCCGCGAGGTCGTCATGGCCGCGAGCCTAGCGGGGCCGCAGCACCTCCGCGAGCAGGTCGAGTTCCCGCTCGAACAGCGCCTCCGGGTCCGGCGTGGCCCACTGGACGTGCCCGAACACCTCCAGCGCGACCAGCCCGTACACCCGGCTCCACGCGGTCAGGAAGGCGTCCGGCGCGAACCCGGTCAGCTCCGCCAGGAACAGCTCCGCGAACCCGGAGCTGTCGCAGTGCTCCAGCACGCCGCCGAACATCAGCGCGAACTCCCGCGGATGCGCCAGGCTCCACCGCCGGAACGCGCGCGCCATCCCGGTCAGCCGCACCATCGGCGGCTCGCCGGCGAGGTCGTCGCGCACCGCCCGGACCGCCTCGGTCAGCTCCGCGAACAGGTCCGCCGCCAGCGCCCCGACCAGCGCGTCCAGCCCCGGGAAGTACCGGTAGAGGGCCGGCGCGGTCATGCCGACCTCACGCCCGATCGCGCGCAGCGACACCGCGGAGAGCCCGCCGCCGACCAGCAGCCGCCGGGCGACCTCCTTGATCTCCGCCACGGTGGCGGTGCGCACCCGTTCCCGCCGGGTCGGCGCCGCGCTCATCCGCCCATCCTAGGCCCGCTTCTCAAAGATCAAGATCATTCGAGGGTACGGTGGACGGGCGCTCGGTCCGCCCCGCGCCGGGCGCCGACCCGCTGTCCCGCTCCGGTGCCGCCGCCCGCGTCTCGCTGCGCTCGGTCCCCCGGCCGCCGCTGTCGCCCCGCTCGCCGCCGCCGATGCTGCTCCGGCTGGCCGCGAATCCCGCCAGCACGATCACGTGGAACAGGTACAGCCACAGCCCCACCGCCACCACGCCGCCCACCGCGTCCAGCCCGCCGAACGGCAGCCCCAGATCCAGCGGCAGCGCGCAGAACAGCAGGAACCCGTGCGCGAACCCGGACAGGTTCGCCGCCGTGAACGACCCGACCAGCACGGTCCGCAGCCACCCCGGGCCGCTCCCCGGCGCCAGCCCCCGGTAGACCCAGATCATCACCGGCGTCAGCGCCAGCCACACCGCCGTGAACGACACCACGATCCCGCCGAACCGCGCCCATCCGCCCTGCTCGAACAGCCGGGCCGCGTACGGCACGCACACCAGCGTCGCGGTCAGCAGCCCCGGCGAGGCCACCAGCAGCGGCAACAGCAGCACCCGCCCGCGCCACCCGACCAGCGACTCACCGGGCCCCGCCACCGACACGAACGCCCGCCGCAGCCCCTCGCCGTAGAACGTGGCCGGCAACAGCGCCGCCAGCGCCAGCCCCGGCGTCAGCCCCAGCCCCGCCTCCAGCAGCGCCGCCGCCGCCCGATCCGCCCCGATCCGGTCCGGCAGCACCGCCACCGCCGGCTCCGCCAGCGCCCGCATCCCGTCCGCCCCGGCCAGCACGCTCGCCGCCCAGATCGCCAGCAGCGCCACCGGCACCACCGCGATCCCCCCATAGAACGTGATCGCCGCCGCATGCAGCGCCAGATCCCGCCCCTTCAGCGGCCTGAACAATCGCATGTCCCCCTTACTTCCCCGGCACCGCCGCCCGCACGCTCACGGTTCAGCGTGGGGGCCGACGCATCGCCGATCCACGAATGGGGAACGTCGCCCGCCACGGGCAGCGCCGATAGGCTGGCTTCGGCATGATGTTCCGCGGCGAGGGAGGGCACGTGGGAACCAGGCCGATCGAGGAACTCGAGGCCGCGGCCGAAGGAGTACGCGGCATCCGGTGTGCCCTTCTTCCTCCGGGTCGATTTCCGCAACAGGGTTCCGGCGATGACGCTGCTGGAACTCGTCGACGGCGAGTACCAGCCGCTCGTCCCGGCCGCGGCCGGGACGAGGTTCGTGATGAGGGAGCCGTTCGGGTTCGAGGTGGATCCCGCGGAGCTGCTGGACGAGTGAGCGGCGGGCGCTCGGTGGGGCGTTGGGGAACGTGGGGAAGAATGGGGGCGTGAGTTCGCCTCGGCATATCGTTCTGCTCGGTTCGACCGGGTCCATCGGCACGCAGGCCATCGACATCGTGGTACGGAATCCGGAACGGTTCCGGGTGGTGGCGATCGGCGCGGGCGGGGGCAACGTGGAGTTGCTGGCCCGTCAGGCGCTGGAGCTGGGCGTCGAGGTGGTCGGTGTGGCGAAGGCCACGGCCGCGCAGGATCTGACGCTCGCCTTCTACGCGGAGGCCTCCCGGCGCGGCTGGACCAGCGGTGAGTTCCGCATCCCGAAGATTCTGGCCGGGCCGGACGCGATGGCCGAGCTGGCCGCGCTCCCGTGCGACATCGTGCTCAACGGCGTGGTCGGCTCGCTTGGCCTGGCGCCCACGCTGGCCGCGCTCAAGCACGGCCGCACGCTCGCCCTGGCGAACAAGGAGTCGCTGGTCGCGGGCGGTTCGCTGGTCCGCGCCGCGATCCAGCGCCCGGACCAGATCGTGGCCGTCGACTCCGAGCACTCGGCGCTGGCCCAGTGCCTGCGCGGCGGAACCGCGGACGAGGTGCACAAGCTGATCCTGACCGCGAGCGGCGGCCCGTTCCGCGGGCGCGAGCGCGACGAGCTGGCCGAGGTCACGCCCGCGCAGGCGCTCGCGCACCCGACCTGGGACATGGGGCCGGTCATCACGATGAACTCGGCCACACTCGTGAACAAGGGGCTCGAGGTGATCGAGGCCCACGAGCTGTACGGCATCCCGTACGACCGGATCGAGGTCGTCGTCCACCCGCAGTCGATGATCCACTCGATGGTCGAGTTCGTGGACGGCTCCACGCTCACCCAGGCCAGCCCGCCGGACATGCGGCTGCCGATCGCGCTGGCGCTGGGCTGGCCGGAGCGGGTGCCGGGCGCGGCCCGGCCGGTCGACTGGAGCACCGCGAGCGCCTGGACGTTCGAGCCGCTGGACGAGGTGGCCTTCCCGGCGGTGGAGCTGGCCAAGCGGGCCGGCCGCGAGGGCCGGTGCCGCCCGGCGATCTACAACGCGGCGAACGAGGAGTGCGTGGCCGCGTTCGCCCGTGGCGACCTTCCGTTCCTCGGCATCGTGGACACCGTGCGGGACGTCCTCGCGGAGGCGCCCGATTTCGGCGAACCGGGTACCGTCGACGACGTGCTTTCCGCTGAGGCCTGGGCGCGTACGCGAAGCCGAGAGATCATTACGACGTTGAGCGCCGGGAGCCCGGCGACCCGTACCGGGGGAGCTGCATGAGCTGGATGTTCTGGGTCGGCGTGCTGGTCTTCGCGATCGGCTTGATCATCTCCTTGGCGCTGCACGAGGCCGGGCACATGTGGTCCGCGCAGGCCTTCAAGATGAAGGTCACCCGTTTCTTCATCGGCTTCGGCCCGACGCTGTTCTCGTTCCGCCGCGGCGAGATCGAGTACGGCGTGAAGGCGATCCCGGCCGGTGCGTTCGTGAAGATCGTCGGCATGGTGCCGCAGGACGACGACGTGGCGCCGGAGGACGAGCCGCGCGCGATGTGGCGGCAGGCGCTGTGGAAGCGGACGATCGTGATGGGCGCCGGTTCCGCGATGCACTTCGCGCTCGGCACGGTGCTGCTCTGGGGCACGTTCGCGTTCATCCCGTTCAGCGACCCGGCCCGGGCCGACGAGGTCCGGCCCGAGGTGGCCGCCGTCACCCAGTGCACCACGCCGAAGCTGGAGGTCCGGGACGGCCGGCAGGTGCTCTGCGACCCGGCGACCGGCACGCCCAGCGCGGCGAAGCAGGCCGGTCTCCAGCCCGGCGACGTGATCACCGCGGTGAACGGCACGCCGGTGACCGGCTGGGGCCAGATGAGCGAGCTGATCCGGGCGGCCGGCGGCAGGTCGACCACGCTCGCGTTCGAGCGCGGCGGCGTCGCGCAGACCGCCACCGTGACCATCCCGCTGGCCGAGCGGGTGAAGCAGGACTCGGACGTGCGGACCGTCGAGGACATCACGCCGGACGACATCGAGACGGTCGGCGTGCTCGGCATCAGCCCGGTGATCCCGAAGACGGTGGCCGGACCGGCCGCCGCGTTCGGGCTGACCTACCACGGCGTGATCGACATGGTGGTGAACACGTTCGAGTCGCTGAGGCGCATCCCGGAGAAGATCCCGCTGCTCTGGGCCGCGATCGTCGGCGAGGAGCGCGACCCGGAGACGCCGATCAGCGTGCTCGGCGCCACCCGGCTCGGTGGCGAACTGGTCGAGCGCCAGGAGTACGCGGTCGCGCTGCGGCTGCTGGTGGTGCTCAACTTCTTCATCGGCATCTTCAACCTGCTGCCGCTGCTCCCGCTGGACGGCGGTCACATCGCGATCGCCTGGTTCGAGCGCATCCGGTCGTGGATCTACGCGCGTCTCGGCCGGCCCGACCCGGGCCGGGTGGACTACTTCAAGCTGATGCCGTTGACGTACGTGGTCATTCTCATCTTCGGTGCGTTCACGCTGCTCACGCTGACCGCCGATATCGTCAACCCGATCACTCTTAACTGAGTCAGAAGGACAGCCTGTGACCGCCATCAACCTCGGAATGCCCGCGGTTCCCCCGCCGCCGCTCGCCCCCCGGCGTGCCAGCCGGCAGATCATGGTCGGCTCGGTCGCGGTCGGCGGTGGCGCTCCGGTGAGCGTCCAGTCGATGACCACCACGCTGACCGCCGACGTCAACTCCACGCTGCAGCAGATCGCGGAGCTCACCGCGGCCGGCTGCCAGATCGTCCGCGTCGCCGTCCCGTCCCAGGACGACGTGCTGGCGCTGCCCGCGATCGCCAAGAAGTCCCAGCTCCCGGTGATCGCCGACATCCACTTCCAGCCGAAGTACGTGTTCGCCGCGATCGACGCCGGCTGCGCCGCGGTCCGGGTCAACCCGGGCAACATCCGCCAGTTCGACGACAAGGTCAAGGAGATCGCGAAGGCCGCGTCCGACGCCAAGGTCCCGATCCGGATCGGCGTGAACGCGGGCTCGCTGGACAAGCGCCTGCTGGAGAAGCACGGCAAGGCGACCGCGGAGGCGCTGGTCGAGTCCGCGCTCTGGGAGTGCTCGCTGTTCGAGGAGCACGGCTTCCGGGACATCAAGATCTCGGTCAAGCACAACGACCCGGTGGTGATGATCCGGGCGTACCGGCAGCTCGCCGAGCAGTGCGACTACCCGCTGCACCTGGGCGTCACCGAGGCCGGCCCCGCGTTCCAGGGCACGATCAAGTCGGCGGTCGCGTTCGGCGCGCTGCTGGCCGAGGGCATCGGCGACACGATCCGCGTCTCGCTCTCCGCGCCGCCGGTCGAGGAGATCAAGGTCGGCAACCAGATCCTGGAGTCGCTGGGCCTGCGCGAGCGCGGCCTGGAAATCGTCTCCTGCCCGTCCTGCGGCCGCGCGCAGGTCGACGTCTACACGCTGGCCGAGCAGGTCACGGCCGCGCTCGACGGCTTCCCCGCGCCGCTGCGCGTCGCCGTCATGGGCTGCGTGGTGAACGGTCCCGGCGAGGCCCGCGAGGCCGACCTGGGCGTCGCGTCCGGCAACGGCAAGGGTCAGATCTTCGTCAAGGGCCAGGTCATCAAGACCGTGCCGGAGTCGCAGATCGTCGAGACGCTGGTCGAGGAGGCGCTGCGCCTCGCCGACGAGATGGGCACGGAGCTCCCGGAGGAACTCCGCGACCTGCTGCCCGCCACGAAGCCGATCGTGACGGTCCACTAGTAATCTTCAGGGGGCGAAGCCCCGGGCCTGCTTCCACCAGGCCCGGGGCTTCACCGTGTGCGGCCGTCACTCCGTTTCGGCGAGGATCGCGTACAGCTTGCGCTTGGTCTCGTTGAGGACGTCCAGCGCCGCCTGCCGCTGCTCCGGCGTGCCGCTGATGCCGACCTGCTTCAGGGCGCTCATGATGCCGACCGCCGCCTGCCGGAAGTCCTGCGCCTGGGACACCCACTCGTCGCCGTACTCCGCCCAGGGCGGCTGCTCGGCCGCGGTGGCCGCCGCCTCCCGGCCGGTGTCGGTCAGCGTGAACCGCTTCCGCCCGCCGTCGGTCTCCGCGACGATCAGGCCCTCGTCCTCCAGCAGCTGCAACGTCGGGTAGACCGACCCCGGGCTCGGCCGCCAGATGCCGCCGGTCCGCTGCTCCAGCTCCTGGATGATCTCGTAACCGTGCATCGGCCGCTCGGCCAGCAGCGCCAGCACCGCGGCGCGCACGTTACGCCCGCGGCCGCCGCGCCCGCGCCCGTGATGCCCGCCCGGCCCGTGATGCCCGCCGTGCCCCCACGGCCCGAACCCGGGACCACCCGGCCCGAACGGCGGGAAACCGAACCCGCGCCGGCGCCCCTCGTCTCCCCAGAACTCCCTGGCGAAGCCCTTCATGACCCTTCTCCATCCTGCCGATCAGACTGTCGGCGTGCTGTCGTTGATACTTCGACGATATATCGGCAAAGTATCGCCGCCAACCCCGAGAAGAACCCTGAAGATCAAAAAGCGCCGGCGGGGGTACGGCGGAGCCGCTCGGCCGGCGCCTGATGCCGGACCACGCCGCAGTTCCCCGGCCGTCTCGCGGGACGGTCGCACCGCGGGCCGATCGCGCTTCGCGGGCGGCGGAGGCTCGGCGCGGCCGGCCCGCCACCGGGCGCAGAACGGCGCGCCGGCCCGGGAGAGGGGGCCGGCGCGCCGAGACCGGATCAGAAGCGGCCGAAGACCTTGAGCGCGGGCAGCGCCCGGCCCGAGTAGTCGAACAGCGCCTGGTTCTCCCAGCCGTCGCCGGAGGCGGGGTCGGCCGGGTCCCAGCCGGCGCCGGGCACCGCGGTCCAGGTCGGCTCCCAGTAGAAGACGCCCAGCGCGCCCGGCACGCCGTCGACCACGGTCAGGATGTCCCGCAGCGCGTCCGCCTGGCCGCGCGGCGTCGCCGGGTAGCCGCCGGCCGCGGCCAGCGTGGCGTTGAAGATGTTCGTCTCGTGGTCCTGCTCCGCGAGCGTGAAGCCGTAGGCGGTCTCCACGACCATGACCGGCTTCCCGTACCGGC
The DNA here is from genome assembly GCF_031458235.1 of Catenuloplanes atrovinosus. Lineage (NCBI taxonomy): Bacteria > Bacillati > Actinomycetota > Actinomycetes > Micromonosporales > Micromonosporaceae > Catenuloplanes > Catenuloplanes atrovinosus. The sequence continues at coordinate 152,220 of NZ_JAVDYB010000001.1, forward strand.
CGGAGAGGTCCACGAGGTTCGCCTGCAACTCGCCGAGCGCGCCGTGCCAGTAGACGTAGTGCGAGACCGCGATCGCGTCGAACGGCACGCCGCGGGCGACGGCCTGGTCGAACCACCAGCGGTGGCCGCCGTTGTCCCCGCCCTCGGCCAGGTGCAGCACGACCTTCGTGGCCGGGGACGCGTCCGTCACCGCGGTGCTGCCGGCGGTGAGCAGCGCGGCCAGCCCGTCCCAGTTGTCCCAGCGGCCGTCCGGCCACAGCATGCCGCCGTTGATCTCGTTGCCGACCTGCGCCAGGTCCGCGGGCGTGCCCTGCGCGCGCAGCGCGGAGATCACCTCGAAGGTGTGGTCGTACACGGCCTGCCGCAGCCCGGCGAAGTCCAGCGCGGCCCACGCGGCCGGCTTGTTCTGCTTACCGGGGTCGGCCCAGGCGTCGGAGTAGTGGAAGTCGATCAGCAGCCGCTGGCCGGCCGCGTGCGCGCGGCGGGCCTTGGCGAGCGTGTCGTCGAGGTCGTTGTAGCCGTCGGCCGGGTCCACCCAGACCTTGAGCCGGATGTAGTTCACGTCGTTCGCGGCCAGCAGCCGGAACGGGTCGCGGCGCGGGCCGGAGAAGTCGCGGTAGACGGCGCCGTGGTCCTCGTTCTTCGTCACGTGCGAGACGTCCGCGCCGCGGATCTCCAGGCCGGGTGAGCCGCCGGGCGTGAGCGCGACGGCGTCGAAGTGCGTCCACTGCCCGGCGGCGGCCTCGGAGTGCAGCACGATCGTGCACCGGCCGCCGGTGACGGTCACCGTGACGGCCAGCCGCACCCAGAGCTCGCCGGTGCGCGGGATCGCGGCCCGCCGCTCCGCGGAGCCGCAGTGGCGCAGCGAGACGTACGCGTCCGGCTGGTTGCCGTCCGACCGCACCCAGAGGCTGAGCGTGTGTGGCCCGCGCGCGAGCCCGGTGACGGCCTGCGTGGTCTCCACCCGATATGCCGTGGACGCGGCGTGGGTGAGCCGGCCGCCGCCCTGGTGGCCGCCCGCCTCGGCGAACGAGGCGTCCCGGTTGCCGCTCTCCGACCAGCCGGACAGGCCGGACTCGAAGCCGGCGTTGGCCACGGCCGGGCCGGTGGCGGCGAGCGCGGGGGCGGCGGAACCGAGAAGCAGGCCGAGCGAGATGATCGAGACGAGGACGGGTCTGCGAAGCATGACGGGCTCCTACAATCTGTGAGCGCTCACAGGTGCGTCGGGGGAAACCGCTTCAAAGGCCGTCGACGGTACGCTGTGAGCGCTCACGGAACCATCCACGGCGATCGCTGTCAAGGGGTGGTGCGCAGCACCCGCACCGCGCCCGCCGGCACCACCACGCCGTCCGCGCACGGCTCCCCGGTCAGCAGCTCCACGCCGCTGCCGGGCACGGTCGCGTCCGACTCCGTGTGGTTCAGCGCGATCACGAAGTCGCCGCGCCGCACCACCTCCACGCCCGCGGGCAGGTCGCGCTCGGGCAGGCCCAGCGAGGCGACGAACGCGTCCAGCGCCTCCGCGCGCAGCCGGGTGGAGACGTAGAAGGCCCGCCCCGCGCCGTACGCGTGCGACGTGATCGCCGGCAGCCCGGCCGCCGGCCCGTCCAGGTAGGACGCGATCTCGGTGGCGCCGTCGAGCAGCAGCCGCTCCGCCCACACGTCGCCGGAGACCCCGGTGGACAGCGCGGTCGTCTCGCCCTCGCGCAGCGGCAGGAACTCCTCCACCCGCAGGCCGAGCACGTCGCGCAGCGCGCCCGGGTGCGGCCCCGGGTGCACCGCGTCGTGCTCGTCCACGATCCCGGAGAAGTACGAGACGACCAGCGTGCCGCCGCCGGCCACGTAGTCGCGCAGGCCGGCCGCGGCCGCGGCCGTGAGCAGGTAGCCGGCGGGCAGGAACACCACCGGGTACGCCGCGAGCGGCGCGGACGGCCGGGCGAAGTCCACGGTCAGGTGCCGCCGCCACAGCGCCTCGTAGAACGCCTCCTGCCGCTCGCGGAACGCCAGCTCGGCCGAGGGCCGCCAGGGCAGCTCCAGCGCCCACCACGACTCCCAGTCCCAGATGATCGCGGCGTCCGCGGCGACCGGCGTGCCGCGCACCGCGTCCAGCGCGCCGAGCGACGTGCCCAGCGACACCACGTCCCGCCAGATCCGGGTGTCCGTGCCGCCGTGCGGCAGCATCGCGGAGTGGAACTTCTCCGCGCCGTAGCGGGAGGCCCGCCACTGGAAGAACATGATCCCGTCCGCGCCCCGGGCCAGGTGCGCGAGGCTGTTGCGGATCAGCTCGCCCGGGCGCTTGGCGAGGTTGCGCGGCTGCCAGTTGACCGCGCCGGTGGAGTGCTCCATCAGCAGCCACGGCGCGCCGCCCGCGACCGACCGGGTCAGGTCCGCGCACATGGCCAGCTCGATGTGGTTGTCCGGCCGTTCCGCCTGCAGGTAGTGGTCGTTGGAGACCACGTCCACCTCGGCCGCCCAGCGCCAGTAGTCGATGTTCTTGCAGTTGGCCAGCATGAAGTTCGTGGTCACCGGTACGCCCGGCGACAGCGCGTGCAGGATGTCCCGCTCGCGGCGGAAGTTCGCCAGGTGCGCGTCCGACGAGAACCGGTAGTAGTCCAGCTCCTGCGCCGGGTTGACCGCGGTCGGCGCCTCGGTGGGCGGCTCGATCTCGTCCCAGTCCGAGTAGCGCTGGCTCCAGAACGTGGTGCCCCAGGCCGCGTTGAGCGCGTCCAGTGAGCCGTACCGGTCGGCGAGCCAGGACCGGAACGCGGCGCCGGAGGCCGGGCAGTAGCAGATGCCGTTCGCGCCGCCGTACTCGTTGTGCGCGTGCCACAGCAGCACGGCCGGGTGCGACCCGTACCGTCTCCCCAGTTCCGTGGTGATCGCGGCGGCCGCGGCTGCGTAGTCGGGGGAGCTCGGGCAGAACGTCTGCCGCGCGCCCCCGCCCAGCGGCGTCGACGACCGGGTCATCGGCCGGGCCGCGGGGAAGCGCCGCAGGAACCACGGCGGCGGCGCGGCGGTGGGCGTGGCCAGGTCCACCGCGATGCCGTGCGCGTGCAGCAGGTCGAGCAGCCGGTCCAGCCAGCCGAACTCGTACCGTCCCGGGGTCGGCTCGAGCATCGCCCAGCTGAAGATGCCGACGCTGACCAGGTTGACGCCGGCCTCGCGCATCAGCGCCACGTCCTCGGCCCAGACCTCCTCGGGCCACTGCTCGGGGTTGTAGTCCCCGCCGTAGGCGATCCGATCCAACCCGGGGACGAGCGGCGTGACCTGCGGTACCGCCAACTGAGACACCTGGACCATGTGCGGCTCCGAACTGTGAACGCTCCCAACCGGTTCGACGCATGATTGCACAGCCTTGAACAGCAAGGACAGGTATTGACACGTCGGCATCCGGCCGCCAGGCTGTGAGCGCTCACAGTTGTTTCCGCTCAGTCACGTGCCGGTAACGCCGGCACCGCCGCGCCGCCACGCCACGGGCACCCGTGAGGTCGGCCGGCCGACGTGCAGGTATGCCGCCGTACGGCGAAACCGCACGCCCTCACGCTCACGAAACGTCGAAGAGAGGCTCTTGAGATGAGGCCTTCGATAGGCAAGACCCTCGCCGCCGCGCTGGTCACCACGGTGCTGGCGACCGCGGCCTGCTCCGGCTCCGGGGACACCACCGAGGAGCCGACCGGCCCGGTCGAGCTCAGCTTCTGGTCCTGGGCGCCGGGCATCGAGAAGACCGTCGACCTCTGGAACCAGCAGAACCCGGACACCAAGGTGGTGCTGAGCAAGCAGGCCGGCGGCAGCGACATCGTCACCAAGCTGCTCACCGCCGCGAAGGCCGGCAACCCGCCGGACCTGGCGCAGGTGGAGTACCAGTCGCTGCCCACGCTGGTCAGCAACGACGTGCTCGCGGACATCGCGGAGCGGGCCGGCCCGGTGAAGGAGAAGTTCCCCGAGGGCGCCTGGCAGCAGGTCACGCTCGGCACCGAGTCGGTCTACGCGATCCCGCAGGACTCCGGCCCGATGATGCTCTACTACCGCGCGGACATCTTCCAGGAGCTGGGCCTGAGCGTGCCGAAGACCTGGGACGAGTTCGCGGCCGCGGCGCGCACCGTCCGGCAGAAGGACGACTCGAAGTGGCTGACCACGTTCTCCGCGGCCGACCCGGGCTGGTTCGCCGGGCTCGCGCAGCAGGCGGGCGCGTCCTGGTGGGGCATCGACGGCGAGACGTGGACGGTGTCGGTCAACGACGCGGCCACCAAGAAGGTCGCCGACTACTGGGGCGGCCTGGTCAACGAGGGCGTGGTCTCCGGCAACCCGATGTACACGCCGGAGTGGAACAAGGCGCTGAACGACGGCACGATCATCGCCTGGCCGAGCGCGGTCTGGGGTCCCGGCGTGCTGGAGGGCAACGCGCCGGACACCAAGGGCAAGTGGGCGATGGCGCCGCTGCCGCAGTGGGCCGCCGGGGAGAACCGGACCGGCAACTGGGGCGGCTCGTCGACCGGCGTGACCGCGGCGTCGAAGCACAAGGAGGCGGCCGTCAGGTTCGCCACCTGGATGAACACGGACCCGGCCGCGACCGACTCGCTGATCACCTCGGGCGCGATCTACCCGGCCGCCAGTGACGCGCAGTCCAGCCAGCATCTGCGGAAGCCGCCCGCGTTCTTCCCGGAGCAGGCGGACTTCTACACCTCGGCGAAGGCGATCGCGGGCACCGCGGCCGGCTTCACCTGGGGACCGAACGTGAACGTCACGTACGACACGTACAAGGACGCGTTCGCCAAGGCGATCACCGCAAAGACGCCGTTCTCCGGCGCGCTGGACGTGATGCAGTCGGCCACGGTCGACGACATGCGGAAAAACGGCTTCACGGTCGCGGGCTGAAATGAGCACACCGGCCACCGGCCGGCGGCGGAAGGGTACGGTGCCCCGCGGGGTGCCGTACCTCTTCCTCACCCCGGCCATCCTGCTGTTCACGCTCTTCCTGCTGCTGCCGATCGGCTACGCGGTCTACCTCAGCTTCCGCCGGATCAAGGTCAGCGGGCTCGGCCTGGGGAAGGGCTCCCGCACCGAGATCTGGGCGGGCTTCGACAACTACGCGCGGGCGCTCGGCGACCCGGAACTGCTCGGCAGTGCCGGGCGGGTGCTCGCGTACGGCCTGGTCCTGCTGCCCGTCATGCTCGGCCTGGCGCTGCTGTTCGCGCTGTTGCTGGACGCGCCACGGGTCCGGTTCGGCCGGTTCGCGAAGCTGGCGATCTTCCTGCCGTACGCGGTGCCCGGCGTGATCGCCAGCATGTTGTGGGGCTTCCTCTACCTGCCCGCGGTCAGCCCGTTCAACGACGTCGCGGACGCGCTCGGCCTGCCCGGGCCGGACCCGCTGAACGGCGGCTCGGTCTTCTTCGCGATCGTCAACATCGCGGTCTGGGGCGGCGTCGGCTTCAACATGATCGTGCTGTTCACGTCGCTGCGCGCGGTGCCCGGCGAGATCTACGAGTCCGCGCAGCTGGACGGCGCGTCCGACCTGCAGATCGCGCTGCGCATCAAGATCCCGCTGCTGCTGCCCTCGCTGATCATGACGATGGTCTTCTCGCTGATCGCCACGCTCCAGGTCTTCACCGAGCCGCTGACGATCCGCTCGCTGACCAACTCGATCTCGTCGTCCTGGACGCCGCTGATGAAGGTCTACCGCGACGCGTTCTCGCAGAACGACATCTACTCGGCCGCGGCCAGCTCCGTCGTCATCGCGCTGGTGACGCTGGTGCTGTCCTTCGGCTTCCTGCGCCTGGTGTCCCGGCAGGCCTTCGGAGGTGAGAACCGATGACCACACCGGCTCTTTCCCAGGATCGGCGAGCCGCCACGGTACGGCCGGCGGCCCGCCGCCGCACGTCCTGGCTCGGCTCCGCGATCCTGCTGCTCGGCGCCGTCTACTGCCTGCTGCCGATCGCCTGGGTGGTGGCGGCGTCGACCAAGAACGGCTCGGACCTCTTCACGTCGTTCACGTTCGCGCCCGGCACCGGGTTCGGCGAGAACCTCGGCGACCTCTCCGCGAACGGCGGCGGCATCTACTGGCGGTGGCTGCTCAACACCGCGCTCTACGCGGGCGTGGGCGGGCTGCTCTCCGCGCTGGTCTCCGGCATCTCCGGGTACACGCTGGCCACGTACCGGTTCGCCGGCCGGAACGCGATCTTCAACGTGCTGCTGGCCGGCGTGCTGGTGCCCGGCGTCACGCTCGCCATCCCGCAGTACCTGCTGCTGGCCAAGGTGGGGCTGACCGACACGTACTGGTCGGTGCTGCTGCCGCAGATCATCAGCCCGTACGGCATCTACCTGGCCCGGATCTACGCGGCCGCGGCCGTGCCGGACACCGTGGTCGAGGCCGCGCGCACGGACGGCGCCGGCGAGTTCCGGATCTTCGCCCGGGTGGCGCTGCCGATGATGGTGCCGGGACTGGTGACCGTGTTCCTGTTCCAGTTCGTGGCGATCTGGAACAACTTCCTGCTCCCGTTCATCATGCTCTCCACGGACGACCGCTTCCCCGTCACCGTGGGCCTGTTCACGCTGCTCAACCAGGGTGCGACCGTGCCCGCGCTGTACAGTCAGGTGATCATCGGGTCGCTGCTGTCGATCGTGCCCCTGATCGCGCTGTTCCTCACGCTCCAGCGCTACTGGCGTACCGACCTGATCTCCGGCGCGGTGAAGGGCTGATGCGCGCGTACAGGAGAATGTGAGCCGTGGCCGAGCAGAACCGTCCCCGCAGCACCCGCCCGCAGCGTCACCGCCCGACGATGGACGACGTCGCCGCGGTCGCGGGTGTCTCGCGGGGCACGGTCTCCCGCGTGCTCAACGGCGGCCACAACGTCAGCGGCCCCGCGCTGGAGGCGGTCGAGCGCGCGATCCGCAAGACCGGCTACGTCGTCAATCAGCACGCGCGCAGCCTGGTCACCCAGCGCTCCGACTCGGTGGCGTTCATCCTCTCCGAACCGCAGGACCGGCTGTTCGAGGACCCGAACTTCAACAACCTGCTGCGCGGCTGCACCCAGGTGCTGGCCGAGCACGACATCACGCTGCTGCTCACGGTGGCCGGCACCAGCGAGGACCGCAAGCGCATCGGCCGCTGGGTGACGGCCGGCCACGTGGACGGCGCGCTGGTCGTCTCCAACCACCTGGGCAGCCCGCTGCTCGACGAGCTCAAGGGCCGCGGGCTGCCGTTCGTGGTCTGCGGCCGCCCGCTCGGGCACGAGCGCGAGGTCAGCTACGTGGCGGCGGACGACCGGGACGGTGCCCGGCAGATGGTCGCCTACCTGCGCTCGCGCGGCCACCGGCGGATCGGCATCATCACCGGCCCGCTGGACACGTCCGGCGGCGTGGACCGGCTGGCCGGGTACCGCGACGTGGCCGGCGACGCGGAGCCCGGCCTGATCGAGGCCGGCGACTACAGCCAGGCGTCCGGTGAGGCCGCGATGGAGCGGCTGCTGCGGCAGAACCCGGACCTGGACGCGGTCTTCGTCTGCTCCGACCTGATGGCGGTGGGCGCGATCGCGTACCTGCACCGGATCGGCAAGCGGGTGCCGGAGGACATCGCGATCGGCGGCTTCGACGACTCCAAGGTCGCGACCACCACCACGCCGCGGCTGACCACCATCCGCCAGCCGTTCGCGCGGGTCAGCCAGGAGATGGTCCGGCTGCTGCTGGCGCACATCGCGGGTGAGCAGCACGCCGCGGTCATCCTCCCCACCGAACTGGTGATTCGCGAGTCCGCTTAGCCTGATCCGCCCGAATGTGGGTAACCTCGGCGGATAGCGACAATCGTCGATTTTGCGGAGGAGGTCCGCACCATGCGCAGAACCGTTGCCCTGACCTCGGTCGTCGCGCTCGGGCTGACACTGGCCGGCGCGGTGAGCGTGCACGCGGCGGCCGAGACGAACGACGTACCCCTGGCCGAGGGTTTCGACTTCAACGCTCCTCAGATCATGGCCGAAGGACTCGAGGTGCCGTGGGGGCTGACCTGGCTCCCGGACGGCGACGCGCTGGTCGCGGAGCGGATGACCGCGCGGCTGCTGCGGATCTCGGCGGACGGCGGCACGCCCGTCGTGGCCGGCACCGTGCCCGGCGTCTCCCCGGTCGGCGAGGCCGGGCTGCTCGGCCTCGCGGTGTCCCCGGACGAGTGGGTCTACGCCTATCTGACCAGCGCCACCGACAACCGGATCGTGCGCTTCCGGCTGGACGCGGTCGGCTCGCCGCAGACCGTTCTGACCGGCATCCCGCGCGGCAGCATCCACGCCGGCGGGCGGATCGCGTTCGGCCCGGACGGCAAGCTCTACGCGGGCGCCGGCGACGCGGGCACCACGGCCAACGCGCAGAACCCGGCCAGCCTCGGCGGCAAGATCCTCAGGATGAACCCGGACGGTACGGTGCCGGCCGACAACCCGACCGCGGGCTCGCTGGTCTACTCGCTCGGCCACCGCAACGTGCAGGGCCTGGCCTGGGACGCGGCCGGCCGGCTCTACGCCAGCGAGTTCGGGCAGAACACCTGGGACGAGGTCAACCTGATCACGCCGGGCGCGAACTACGGCTGGCCGGTCGTGGAGGGCGACGGCAACGACCCGCGCTACGTCGACCCGGTGGTGGTCTGGTCCACCGCGGCGGCCTCGCCGAGCGGCGCCGCGATCTCCGGGTCCACGCTCTACGTCGCCGCGCTGCGCGGCGCCCGGCTGTGGACCGTGCCGCTCGGCGCGGACGGTGGCGCGGGCACGCCGGTGGCCGAGCTGCAGGGCCGGTTCGGGCGGCTGCGGACCGTGGAGGTCGGCCCGGACGGGTCCCTGTGGGTGGCCACCAGCAACCGGGACGGGCGAGGTTCCCCGGCGCCGGCCGACGACCGCGTGCTGCGCTTCCCGCCGGCCGCGTCCTGAGCCGGTGATCGAGGCGTCGGTCCCGGTCGTTGCCGCGACGCGACCGACGCCTCGGCCACCAGCCGCTCTCGCTGAGCCTTTGCGCGCGGCGGCTCGCCGCCGGGCACGTGTGTGCGGCGGCTCGCCGTTGGGCGGGTGTGTGCGGCGGCTCGCCGTTGGGCGGGTGTGTGCGGCGGCTCGCCGTTGGGCGGGTGTGTGCGGCGGCTCGCCGTTGGGCGCGTGGGCGCGGCGGCTCACCGTTGGGCGCGTGGGCGCGGCGGCTCACCGTTGGGCGCGTGGGCGCGGCGGCTCACCGTGCGGCGCGTGGGCGCGGCGGCTCACCGTGCGGCACGTGGGCACGGCGGTCACCGTGCGGCACGTGCGTGGTGCTCGGTGTTCGGCATGTGCGCGGGGCGTGCGTGGCGCGCGGCGCGCTCAGCGCGGGTGTGCCGTGGGCAGGGCGGCCTCGATCAGGCCGACCGCGCGGTCCACGCCGCTGTCCGCCCGGACCTCGCGGGACAGTGCCGCGCACCGGTCCGCGACCGCCGGGTCCGTGGTCAGCGCCAGCAGCGTGGACCGCAGCTCCTCGGCCGTCACCGTGGCCGACTCGATCACCCGTCCCACGCCCAGCTCGGCCAGCCGCTCCGCGTTGGCGAACTGGTCGGCCGCCTGCGGCGCGGCGATCATCGGCGTGCCGTGGAACAGTCCTTCGCCGCAGCCACCCATCCCGGCGTGGGTGAGGAACGCGTCCGCCCGCGCCAGGATCGCCGGCTGCGGCACCCACGGGTGCACCTCGACGGACGGCGGCACGTCGCCCAGCTCGGCCGGGTCCACCTCGCGGCCGATCTGGAGCACGGTGTGCCAGCCGGGCAGCCCGCCGAACGCGGCGATGCAGCGCCGGTAGAAGTCCGGATGCCGGGTGAACGCGGAGCCGAGCGAGACCAGCAGCACCTTCTCCGCGCCGGCCGGCCGGGTCCAGCCGCCGCCCGCGGCCCGGTCGCCGAGCAGCGGGCCGACGAACCGGAAGACCTCCGGATCGACCCGGTCCGCGTGCGGTTGCAGCGCTCTCGGGATCAGCGCCAGCCCCCGGTCCGGGCGGCCCATGAACGCGGGCCCGTCGGTGACCGGGAACCCCTGCTCGGTCAGCCAGGCCGTGAACCGGCGGTGGTAGTCGGCGCCGCGCGGGTCCGCGCGCATCGCCTCGATCGCCGGCGCCATCTCCTCCTCGTAGCCGTCCCACGGCACGAACGTGGGGGAGAGCTGGATCGCCGGGACGCCCCACTCCGCGCCGAGGATTCGCGCCGGAGCACCGGCGATGTCGTAGAGGAACAGGTCGGGGCGGTCGTCGGCGTAGGCGGCGCGCAACTGCGGGAGCATCGCGATCGCGTCGTCCAGGAAGAGCGTGAGCTGCGCGATCGTGTCGTAGTCGGCGCCGCCGTCGGTGGGCAGCGTCGACGCGTACGGTCTCAGCTCCGCACCGGCCGCGCGCACGGTCGCGGCCCAGGACGGATCGTTGGCGTAGGTGACCCGGTGGCCGCGGGCGGCCAGCGCGCGCAGCAGGTCCAGGCTCGGGTTGACGTGCCCGTGGAACGGGATGCTGACCATGGCGATGTGTGACACGGGAATCTCCTGTCCGGCGACATGGCGAGACGAGCCGTCTCGTCTCGCCATGTCCACGGTGACCGCGATCGCGCCGGATGTCAAGACGAGACGACTCGTCTCGCGGACGTTAGGATGGCGGCCGTGCCCGCACCCGACCCCGCCCGCCGCAACGAACGCTCCCGCCGCGCGATCCTGGACGCCACCCGCGCGCTGCTGGCCGAGACCGGATACGCGGACCTCACGGTCGGCGCGATCGCGGCCCGGGCCGGCGCCGGGAAGCAGACCATCTACCGCTGGTGGGGCGGCAAGAGCGCGGTCGTGCTGGACGCGCTGGTCGACACGGTCGCGGCCGAGGGCATGACGCTGCCCGACTCCGGCGACCTGCGCGCGGACCTGCGACTGGTGCTGCGCGCCACGGTCGCGGAGTTCGCCGACCCGGTGCTGTCCGCCACCACCCGCGCGCTCACCATCGAGACGCTGATCGACGACGAGTTGGCCGTCCAGGTGCGCGACCGGCTGCTCCGCCCGCAGCTCGACGCGGTCAAGGACCGGCTGCGCGCCGGGCAGCGCGCGGGCGACGTTCGTACCGGTGTCGATCTCGACCAGGCGGTGGAGCTGATCTTCGGCCCGCTCTACCACCGCTGGCTGCTGCGCACCGGCCCGCTCACCGAGGAGTACGCGGACGGTCTCGTCGATCTGGTCATGACCGCGCTGCGCCGGGGTAACGGGAGGGCGGCGGACGACGACGAAAGGCGGGGGAGTTGATGCACGCGAAGACCCGTGGATCTGGCAGGCTTGAGGGCGTGCTGACGGTGCCGGTTCGCCAGCTCGGCGAGACCGAGCGCTCGGCGGTGATGAGGGTCCTCGACTCGGATCCGTACGCGACCGCGCAGGTCGCCGAGCGGATCACCGCGCACGGGCTCTCCTGGTGGCGCAGCGACGGCCGGATCTACGGGTACGGTGCACGCCGCCACCTGGAATCGCTGCTCTGGTCCGGTGCCCACCTCACGCCGATCCTCGCCACGCCGCCCGCCGTCGAGGCGTTCGCCGAGCTGATCGCCGGGGAGCACCGCGTCTGCTCCTCGATCGTGGGCCGCGCCGACGCCGTGCTCGGCCTCTGGGACCGGCTCGCCGGCGCCTGGGACCAGGCCCGCGAGATCCGTCCGAACCAGCCGATCCTGGCCACCGGCGAGCCGCCCTCGGTCCGCCCCGACCCGGCCGTCCGCCTCGCGGAGAACTCGGAGATAGACCTGATCTTCCCGGCCGCCGTCGCGATGTACACGGAGGAGGTCGGCGTCTCCCCGCTCGCCGACGGCGGCGGCAGCGGCTACAAGCGCCGCGTGGCCGAACTGGTGCGCTCCCGCCGGACGTACGTCAGGATCGAGAACCGCCAGGTCGTCTTCAAGGCCGAACTCGCCGTGGTCACCCCGCACACCGCCCAGGTCCAGGGCGTCTGGGTCAACCCGGCCTGGCGCGGCCTCGGCCTGGCCGCCCCCGCCATGGCCGCCGTGGTCACCGACGCCCTCCGCCGCGTCGCCCCCACCGTCAGCCTCTACGTCAACGACTACAACCACGCCGCCCGCCGCGTCTACGCCCGCTGCGGCTTCCGCTCCGCCGGCACCTTCGCCACCATCCTCTTCTAACCCTCCCCCCGCCCGTACCGCCGACCCTCGCTGAGCCCTCACCGCAGCACGCGCAGCACGCGCAGCACGCGCAGCGTGCGTATCGTCGCAGCGTGCGTATCCGCGCGGCGTGCGCATCCCGCGGCGTGCGCATCCGCGCGGCGTGCGTATCCGCGCGGCGTGCGTATCCGCGCGGCGTGCGTATCCGCGCGGCGTGCGTATCCGCGTGGCGTTCGCCTTGTCTCGTGCGTATCGGCGTGGTGCGCCTATGCGCGACGTTCGCCTTGTCGCGGCGTGCGCATCGACGTGGTGCGCCTTCTCTCGTGGCGTTTGCCTTGTCGCGGCGTGCGCATCGGCATGGTGCGCCTTTCCTCGTGGCGTGCGCCTCATCGGCGCGCGCTTGTCCGCGTGGCGCTCCTGTCCCGTGGCGCGAGACCTCCCGGCATTCAGCGGCCCGCCAGCCGTCCCGTCCTCGCCCGATATTTCGTCGTATTTACGGTGGTGGCTGGGTGTCCACTGTGACTATGTGAGCCTCAGGCACGTTATTCGGGGCGAATTACGTGCCTGAGGCTCACATAGATGAAAACTGGTCGATCGACAGGGCGTTGCGGTCTCGGATGCGGCGCAGGTGCGGCCGGGAGGTGGGGGACCGTGTGGATGGCGTGGGTTTCGGTGGCCACACGGATGCCGGCTCCGATCGGCGGACCGGAGCGGAGCGCCAGCGGAGTCGGAGGGTAGCCGGAGGTTTGCCCGCGGGAGCATGCGGGCCGGACCGGGCTGGGAGCGGGAATATCGGGGTCCGGGGTCGTTCCCGGGGTCGGCACAGTGCCTGCGGGAGCGTGCGGGCTGGTCCGGGCTGGGAGCGGGAATATCGGGGTCCGGGTCGTCCCCGGAGTCGGCACAGTGCCTGCGTGAGCATGCGGGCCGGACCGGGCTGGGAGCGGGAATGCCGGGGTTCGGGGTCGGCACAGTGCCCGCGGGAGCGTGCGGGCTGGTCCGGGCTGGGAGCGGGAATATCGGGGTCCGGGGTCGTCCCCGGAGTCGGCACAGTGCCCGCGGGAGTTGCTCTGTGTCAACGTCTCTGGTCGAGTATGAGTTGGAGTTGGCCGTGTTTGTCCTGTTCGTAGGGGGTGTTCGTGGTCCAGCATTTCCAGATCACTGTCAGCCAGGCGCGGGCGAGGATCCGGACGGCGTGCTGGTGTGTGTGGCCGCGTTCGCGGGCGCGGTGGTAGAGGTTCGCCGCCCATGGGTTGGCGTGGCGGCTATCGGCGGCGAAGTCGCAGACCGCGTCACGAAGGTGTTTGTCCGCGCTCCAGCGGAACGTGACCACCTTCGATCGGCCGGACTGGCGGGTCGAGGGAGCGGCGCCGGCCAGGCAGGCCATCGCGTTCGGGGTGGGGAACCGGCCGCGGGCGTCACCGATCTCGGCCAGAAGCCGGGCCGCGCGGATCGTGCCGGCTTTCGGCAGGCCGGCGAAGATCGGCGCGTCGGGGTGGGCGTCGAATGCCTCACCGATCTGCGTGCTGAGGGCTTTGATCTGCGCGACGAGGCTCTGCAGGATCGCCACGAGCGCGACGGTGATCCCTGCCAGCCCGGCCCCGGCCGGGCCCTGCGGCCCGCGGGGCGCGGACCGGATCCGCGCCAGCAACACCGCCGCTGACGTCCGCCCGGAATACCGCTGCCGGGCCAGCCACCGGGCCAGCCGGGCCTCGGTCAACCGGTCCAGGGCGTCCTGGCTGGTGAACACGGCCAGGAACGCCAGACTGATCGGCGAGTCCAGGTCCGCGAACAACCCGACCGTCCCGGGCATGGCGGTGTCCAGATGCGCCCGTAGCTGGTTCGCCGCCGCGACCCTATGCCCGATCACGTCCTTACGCGCCCTCGACAACCGCCGCAACACCACCGTGTCATCCCGATCGGTGCACAGGGGCGTGAGCCGAGCCCGGTCCGTGCGCACCACATCGGCCAGCACGAACGCATCGAACCGGTCATCCTTGTTCCCCGCCGACCCATACCGGCCCCGCAACGCCTTCACCTGCCCCGGAGCAATCACGAACACCGGAAGACCCGCATCGAGCAGCGCATCGACGACCGGCCCGTCACCCCGCTCGATCCCGACCGCGTCCACCTCATGCCGGTCCAGCACCCCGACCATCCGGGCCAGCCCCGCCGCCTTGTGCGTCACCGTGACCCGCTCCACCACCCGCCCGGCCTCGTCGACCACACACACCACATGATCATCTTTCGCCCAGTCGACTCCCGCCCACCGCACTCGACCCGACACCACCGTCTTTGCCACACTCACCACAGGATTCCTCGCTGTTGCAGCAGCAGGGGAAACACCAGGCGGCTCCCGGGGACCACCACCACCGAAAGCTCATTGACCGGCACTCGACAAGGTGCATAGCTCTGTCGTCGGTCAAGGTGGCACCCCGGGCGCCCGTCAGGCCTCGCAGAACTCCCGCAGGACCTCAAAAATCTCGCAAGCAGAGGCAATGACCCAACGAACACCCGGTGCTACCCGACCCATACAGACCCGGGCACCACCCATGTTGACCAATGAGCATGCGGGCCGCACCCCGCTGGGCGCGGGAAGATCATGGGCTTGATTGTGGGAAACGGGGTTTCGGCTGGCCGGCGTCATTACGATCGGTGACGTTTGAGTCGAGACTCAGCGGGGGCGGGACATGGGGCAGATCGTCAAGCAGGTGTCGGAGACTACGACGAAGTACTACTGGTATCCGGGGGAGCGGAAGGAGTGGCTGCGGGCGCTGCTGGCGGTGGTGGCCGGTGCGGCGGTGTTCGGGGCGCTGTGGGTGGTGACGCGGGATCTGCTGGTGGCGGTGGTGGCGGGTACGTCGGTGGCCGCGGCGGTGGCGGGGGTGAACTTCGGGCGGCGGGACGCGCGTGCGCTGGACGGGTTTCCCAAGCTGGGTGACAAGGCGGCGCGGCGGGCGGCGGTCGGGCACACGGGCAAGGCGGCGTGGCGGGCGCTGGCGCACGGGTTCGGGGGTGCGGCCGCGGCCGTGCTGATCCTGAACCTGCCGGATCAGGGGCTGCTGGCGGACTGGGTGCTGCCGGTGGTGCCGACCGTGGTGGGGGCGCTCGGTCACCAGGCGGGGATGCTGCACGAGCGGCTGGGTGTCTCGGTGTCCACGGGCGGCCCGGCCAAGCGGCTCGTTGAAACCTCCTAAATCACGAAATTTCGGTGGATAGCTGGCAAGGTGGGGGCGTGAAGCGAATCCAGCGGCGCGTCGCGGTCGCCGGGATTCTCACGCTGGGCCTGCTCGTGGCGGGGTGCGGCGGTGGGGATGCCGCGGAGACGGCGGGGGACGAGGGCTACCGGGTCGGGCTGCTGCTGCCGGAATCGAAGACCACCCGGTACGACACGTTCGACCGGCCGTTCATCGAGGCGCGGCTGGGCGAGGCGTGCGCGGACTGCGAGGTGCTCTACCGCAACGCGGACTCGGACGCGCGACAGCAGGCGGCGCAGGCGGAGGAGCTTCTCGACCAGGACGTCCGGGTGCTGATCCTGGACGCGGTGGACGCGACCGCGGCGGGGGCGGTGGTGCAGGGCGCGGAGGCGCGCGGCGTGCCGGTGGTGGCCTACGACCGGCTGGCGGCGGGGCCGGTCGACTACTACGTCTCGTTCGACAACGAGAAGGTGGGACAGGCGCAGGCGCGGTCGCTGCTGGAGGCGCTGGGGCCGAGCCCGGCCGGCGGGGCGATCGTGATGATCAACGGGGCGCCGGCCGATCCGAACGCGGCCGGGTTCAAGCGGGGCGCGCACGCGGTGCTGGACGGCGCGGTGACCATCGGCCGGGAGTTCGACACGCCGGACTGGTCCGCGGAGGCGGCCCGGACCGGGATGGCGGCGGCGATCACGGCGCTGGGCGCGGAGAAGATCATCGGCGTGTACGCGGCCAACGACGGTACGGCCGGAGGCGCGATCGAGGCGCTGAAGGCCGCGGGCGTGACGGATCTGCCGCCGGTCACCGGGCAGGACGCGGAGATCGCGGCGGTGCAGCGCATCCTGACCGGCGAGCAGCACTCCACGATCTACAAGGCGATCAAGCCGCAGGCCACGGTCGCGGCGGACATGGCGGTGGCGGCCGCGACCGGCACGCCGTACGCGGGGCACGCCACCACGTTCACCGACAACGGCACGGCCAAGGTCACGTCCGTGCTGTTGCCGCCGGTCGCGGTGACGCGCGCGAACGTGAAGGACACGGTGGTCGCGGACGGCTTCTACACGGCGCCGCAGCTGTGCACCGGATCGTTCGCCGCGGCCTGCCACGACGCCGGCATCCGCTGAACGCCGGCCGCCTCTAGCGATAGACGCGAGTTCGGGCGAAAGCGGTGAAACCGGCCGTTGGGTAGACCATGCGCGGGATCGGATAGGCGTTGTCGCCGCGCGCGTAGACGATCGCGGTGTCGCCACCCGCCTTGCCGAACGCGTGCAGCGTGGCCGATATCGCGGCGCGGGCCAGGCCACGGCGGCGGTGCCCGGGCAGCGTGCCGATCGGCTCCAGCAGCCCGGCCCGGTTGTCCTCGTCGTACCAGCCCAGGCAGTACGCGACCAGCCGGCCGTCCGCGTCCTCGACGACCGTGTCGAATTCCGGCCGGTACGGCGGACGCGAGGCCATCGTGCGGTACCGCTCGTCCGTGACGGAGGACGGGTGCCAGACCGCGCGGTGCAGCGCGGCCCGCCGCGGGATCTCGCCCGGTCCGTGCAGCGGCCGCACCGTGTAACCGGCCGGCGTGCGCGGCGCCGGCGCCTCGTCCAGCGTGACCCGGTGCGCCAGGAAGAACGGGCCGTCGTCGTCCGGGTCGGTGCGCAGCCCGGCGCGGACCAGCGCGGCGGCCAGGTGGTGCTCGGTCTCCAGGATGTCCACGGACAGGTGCGGGTACGTCGTCTTCGCCCAGGACAGCGCCGTGTCGGCGGCATCCGGCCGGGCCTGGTCCGCGTGGAACGTCAGCGTGGCGCCGTCCTGCCGCTCCGCACCGTACGCCGTGATCGCGGCCAGCGTGCGCCCGCCCTCCCGCCACATCGACGTGCGCGTGCCCGGCACCGCGCCGTTGAACTGCCCGAACGTCCACGCGAGGTCGCCGACGTGCCAGCGGGAGAGCGCGGTCCAGGTGCGTCGCGTGAACTCCAGCAGCGCGTCGACGTCCTCCGGGCCGTTCAGCTCGTGCCGCTCCACCGCCATCCGCGGATCTTCGCAGGCACCCGCGCGGCGGGCCACTGTGTTTAGCTGTCCGGATTCCGTCCAGCGGCAGGAGGACTCGTGAATCAGCCGAGCCGTCGCGCCCGGGATCTCGGCGTGGTCGTCGGGACGCTGCCCACCGGCGCGCACAACGCGATCACGGACGTCGGCGGCGTCCTGGTCGGACACACCACGGTCGACGACGGCGCGACGCTGCGGACCGGCGTGACCGCGGTCGTGCCGGTCGGGCTCGGGCCCGGGCGGTGGACGCTGCCGGCCGCGGTGTTCACCGGCAACGGCCACGGCAAGCTGGTCGGCTCCACCCAGGTGGACGAGCTCGGCGTGCTGGAGTCGCCGATCGTGCTGACCGCCACGCTGTCCGTCTTCCGGGCCGCGGACGCGCTGCTCACGTACCTGATGGACCGCCGACCGGACGGTCTGTCGTTCAACCCGCTGGTCGGCGAGGTGAACGACGGCCACCTGTCGGACATCCGCCGGCGGCCGATCACCGAGGAGCACGTGCTGGCCGCGCTGCGCGGCGCGTCGGCGGCGCCGCCGGCCGAGGGGTGCGTGGGCGCCGGCACCGGCACCACCGCGCTGGGCTTCAAGGGCGGCATCGGTACGTCGTCGCGGGCCGTCCGGGTCGCGGGCCGTCCCGGCACGGTGGGCGCGCTG
This sequence comes from Catenuloplanes atrovinosus, assembly GCF_031458235.1. Lineage (NCBI taxonomy): Bacteria > Bacillati > Actinomycetota > Actinomycetes > Micromonosporales > Micromonosporaceae > Catenuloplanes > Catenuloplanes atrovinosus. The sequence goes on from NZ_JAVDYB010000001.1 coordinate 170,202, forward strand.
GTGCAGTCGAACGTCGGCGGCGTGCTCACCGCGCTCGGCGTGCCGCTGCCGGTGGAGGAGCTGATCCCGGACGCGCCGCGCGGCACGCCGCCGGGGAACTCCTGCATGATCGTGGTGGCCACGGACGTGCCGGTGGACGCGCGGCAGCTCGGCCGGCTCGCCCGGCGCGCGATCTTCGCGCTGGGCCGGGTCGGCGCCGCGTTCACCAGCGGCAGCGGGGACTACGCGATCGCGTTCAGCACCGCGTATCCCGGGCAGCCGGTGGCCGGCGACGGCGACTTGGACCCGGTGTTCGCGGCGGTGCTGGACGCGGTGGAGGAGGCGATGCTGAACTCGCTGTTCATGGCCGTGACCACGATCGGCGCGGGCGGGCGGACCAGCCACGCGGTGCCGCATCGCGCGGTGATGCGGCGCCTGTCCGCGGCCGGCCGGCTCGCGCCCGGGGTCTGACCGGCGCCTCAGGGGAGCAGGAAAAGGCCGGTCAGCGCGACGGCCATCGCCGCGGAGACGGTCAGGCTGGTCCAGCGGGACGCCGCGGTGCCGCCCGCGGTCACCAGTGGCAGCCCGCGCCAGGACGTCACGGCGTGGACCGCGCCGGCCGCGGAGAGCCCGCAGGCGACCGCCCACAGCCACGGCTGGACGACCAGCCAGTCGCCGGTCACGCGGGCCACGGTAAGGCAGCCGGCCGAGATCAGCGCGGCCTCCACGATCTGCAGCCGGTCCGGTGCGGAGCCCCACACGCGGCGGCCGCGGATTCGTACCGGCCCGATCGCGGTGGTGAACAGCGACGCGCCGGCGAGCAGCAGGAACCCGGTGACCACGGTGACCGCCCACTCCGGCAGCGAGCGGGAGTCGGCCGGCGGGTCCGCGCCGAGCAGCCGCAGCCCGATCGGGTCCACGCTGCGAGCGGTGTCGCCGAGCACGGCCACGCCCCGGCCGGTGGCCGGCTCGAACGCCACGAACGCGCTGAACCCGCCGGTGCCGCCGTTGTGCCAGACGATCCGGCGATCGTCCGCGGTGCGGGTGAACCACCCGTAGCCGATCCGCTGGCCCGGGTCGGCGTCGAACCGGTCCGCGGTCGCGGCCTGGCCCGGCGCGGTGCCGGCGAGCAGCGCGGTGAGCAGCCGGCCGAGGTCCGCCGCGGTGGACCAGGCGCCGACGCCGGCCGGTGCGGTGCCGGACGCGGTCCACGGCGCGGCCGGCCGCCCGGACGGCGTGGCGCCCTCGGCCGCGCCCGGCGGCGGCGCGGCGCCGTCCAGCGTGAACACGGTGTCGCCCATGCCGAGCGGTGTCAGGATCCGGTCGGTGAGCAGCCGCGGGTACGGCGTGCCGGCGCGCGTCGCGAGCGCCAGCCCGAGCACGGACGCGCCGTAGTTGGAGTAGTGCACCTCGCCGCGCCCGTCCAGTTCCCCGGTCTCGCCGATCTCACGTGCGACGTCGTCCGGGCCGATCCCCGCGTACGGGTCCGCGGCCCGGGCCTGGCGCAGGAAGAGCGAGACCGGGTTCAGCGGTGGCAGCCGGGGCAGGCCGGCGCGGTGGCTCGCCAGTTCCTCCGCCGTGATCGACGCGGCCGGGCCGGCGGTGCCGGGCAGCAGCGCGCCGAGCGTGTCCTGCGCGCGGAGCACGCCGCCGGTCTCCAGGTCGGCGAGGAGCATGCCGGTCAGCGCCTTGGTCACGGAGCCGATCTCGAACGCGGTGTCCGGCGTGATGCGGTCGTCGCCGAGCCCGGCGTACCGCACGGCACCGCTCTCCACGTACGCCACGGAGAGCCCGCGGTAGCCGTCGGGGTCTTCCACGGCGTCGCGCACCCGCTGGGCGAGCGCGGCGTCGCCGCTCCGCTCCGGGCCGAGCGACGGTGGGCGTGGACCGGCGACCAGGGCGGCCGCGACGGCGAGGACCGCCACGACGACCGCGGCGACGATCTGCGGTCGGGCACTCACGATGGATCTCCTCTCAGCGGATGGCCGCGGTCAGGATGACCAGCAGCGGCACGACGCGGTCGCCCGGCACCTCGTAGACGCCGCGGGACGGTGATCGCAGCCAGCCGGCGCCGGCCAGCTGCTTCAGGTGGTGGTAGAGCTGCCCGGTGGTGCCCAGCCCGTCCAGCGCGCCGAGCTCGGTCGCGCCGCGCGTGCCGAGCAGCACCTCGCGCAGCAGCCGCAGCCGCACCGGGTGGGCGAGCGCGCTGAGCGCGCCCACGGCCGCGGACCAGTCCGCGTCCAGCACCGCGGGGGTGGGCACCGGGCCCCACTGCCAGTCCCACACCGCGCCGGTCGGCAGCTCGACGTGCCCGGCGTAGACGACGCCGTCGCCGACGGACTGCTTGACGCCGTTCAGCGCGAAGAACCGGTCGTCCTGGTCACGTGGTACGGCCGGCGGCGCGCCGGCGGAGGCCGGCCGGTCGCCCTCGATCGCGGACAGCCGGGCCTCGATCCGCGCGAGGCGCTCGGCGATCTCCAACTCCTCCATAATTCCATTGTTACGTAAAAACGTCATCGTGCAACCCTCGGGGCGGCATGGAATCCGGCGGGGAGGTCGTGGACCGACTGGTCCCTCTCGATCGCGGACACCGCGCGTCCCGGGCCGCCCGACCGAAATTTGAGTATCTCGGCCGATAAAGCGTCGTTTTACCGGGCGTGATGAGTAGCCGGCCGATCTTCGTCATGGGATGTCCGCGGTCCGGTACCACGATGTTGCAGCTCATGCTGCACGCGCACCCGCGGATCGCGATCCCGCCCGAGACCCGGTTCGTGCTGTCCGGGTACGCCCGCCGCCACCGCTTCGGTGACCTGCGCAGGCCGGACAACCGCCGCGCGCTCGCCGAGTGGATCCTCCACGACGAGGAGACCCAGGTCGCCGACCTCGGGCTGGACGCGGACGAGGTGACCGCGCAGATCGTGGCCGGCCCGCCCACGCTCGGCTCCGCGATGGGCACGGTCTTCCGCGCGTACGCCCGGCGGTTCGGCAAGCCGCGCTGGGGCGACAAGCGGCCGTCCTACATCCACAACGTGGACATCGTGCTCCGGCTCTTCCCGGACGCGCAGATCATCACGATCACCCGGGACGGCCGCGACTGCGTGGCGTCGCTGCTGGAGATGCCGTGGCACCGGGACGGCATCCACCGCGCGATCTCGGCCTGGGCCCGCGCGGTCGACGGCGCCCGTCGCGCCGAGCGGATGCTCGCCCCCGACTCCTACTTCCCGCTCCGGTACGAGAGCCTGGTCCAGAACCCGGAGGGCGAGCTGCGCCGCCTCTGCGCGTTCCTCGGCGAGGACTTCGACCCGGCCATGACCCGCCCGGACCGGGTCGCGTCCGTGGCCGTACCCGAGCGCAAGAAATGGCACGTCCGCACGCACGCGGAGGTGGGCGACGACCGCGTCGGCACCTGGCGGGACCGCCTCCGGCCCTGGCAGATCGCGCTCTGCGAGGACGCGCTCGGCGACCGCCTCGCCGCCCAGGGCTACGCGCTCTCCGGCATCGGCACCGCCCCGCCGGCCCAGCGCGTGCGCTACGCCACGGTCGCGGCCCGCCACCGCCTCGGCGCCGTCCGCCGGCACGCCGCCAACGCGTACCACCGCGTCCGCCCCGACACCCAGCTCCCCGCCCAGCTCATCCCGCCGCGCTGACGTTTTCCCCGGTTTCGCCGCCCGGCTGCGGCGGGGCGGCGTACCGTCGAGAGCAGCAGAGGGAGACAAGGGCGATGGTTCCGAGAGGAACGAAGGCACCGGAACCAACTGCGGCACACGGCAGGGACGGGGTGAGCCCCGAGACCGCCGTGCATATAAGAAACCCCCAGGCGCAGGCCTGGGGGTTTCTTGGTGTCCGCGTCGGAGCCGGACGGCGGCGCGGGACCGGTGCGGCGAGAGAGGTGACCGACCGCGGCCCCGCGCCGCTGGAAGCGCCGGGGCGAAGCGAGCGGGCCCCGGGCCCGGGGGCCGGCCGAAGGCCCCCTGGTCACACCAGTCAGGATGCGGCGGGAACGGGCTGGCCGCAACGCATTTCGGGCCGGCCGGCAACTCCACGGTGGACATCGATGAGCACTTTTTGAGCGCCCGGAGGGATGTTGTGAACACCTTTTCGGGGTAAGGCTTGGATCGATGTTGGCCGGGCCTGGTGTCGCGCGCCGGACTTCCCGGAGCGTGAGGCCCGAAACTTCCAGGAGGTCCACACGTGGTTTCTCGACGGACACTGCTCACCGGTGCGACGGTGGTGGGCGCGGGAGCCGTCGCGGCGGCGGCGGGCGGTGTGGCCTACGCGGGGGCCGAGCAGCGCCGCATCCCGCGCACGCTCGCGCACCAGCGCGGGCGGGTGGCGAGCCGGGAGCGGAACGACGTCGCGGAGTTCACGCTGACGCACCTCTCGGTGACGGCGGCGGCCGGCGCCGCGGTGCGGCTGCGCGACGGCAGCGGCTGGGGCGAGTGGCTCGAGCTGGCCTGCTGCCAGGGCGGCCGGGACGGCCTGGCGGCGTCCGGCAACCGGTCGCTGGTGCTGGCGCACGGCGTCACCGGCTACGAGGTGCAGACCACGGACGGCAGCCCGGCCGTGGTGCGTGAGATCAACACCATCGACGGCCCGGCCGGCATGGTGGCGGCGGTGGCGAAGAACGCGCTGCCGCTGCGCGGCACCCAGGCCCTGGCGCTCAACCGCTACCTGCCCCGGCAGGCGTGGGGCGCGGACGAGTCACTGCGGCTCAACCCGGACGGCACGCAGAAGTGGCCGGCCGAGTTCTTCCCGGTGCAGACGCTGACCGTGCACCACACCGGCGTGGACGCGCACAACGACGACCCCGACCCGGCCGCGACCGTCCGGGCCATCTACTACGACGACACGATCGCGGACGACTTCGGCGACCTCGGCTACCACCTGCTGATCGACGAGGCCGGCGCGGTCTACGAGGGCCGCTGGTCCGGTACGGACGGCGTGCCGGTCTATGGCGGCACCGCCAACGCGGACGGCCGGCCGAAGGCGGTCAACGGTGCGCACGTGGGCGGGTTCAACGCCGGCAACGTGGGCGTCTCGCTGCTCGGCCGGTTCACCAACCGGCAGCCGACCGCGGCCGCCCGCGAGTCGCTGGTCCGGGTGCTGGCCGGCATCGCGGGCCTGGTCAACCTGGACCCGCTGGCCCAGGTCAACTACGTCAACCCGGTCTCCGGCGCCGGTGGCCGGGTCAACACGATCCTCGGCCACCGGGACTGGCAGGCGATCGGTGCCGGGGCGACCGAGTGCCCGGGCAACGCGTTCCACCCGACGCTCGCGGCGCTGCGCCAGGAGGTCGCGGCCGAGCTGAGCTGACCGTTCGGCGGCACGACGGCCCGGGTCCCGATGGGGGCTCGGGCCGCGTCGTTCGTACCGGAGTGGGAAGTTCCTGGTTTCGGAATCTCCCACGCCGGGCAGTGTCCTATGCAACAACTCGTCGCCGGGCGGCGCACGCACCGGCCGGGGCGGGACAGAAGAGGGCTACACGCCCCGCTGACGTACCGCCATGAGGCTGCGCCGGTGGGTGCGGGCCGAGGGAACGCCGGGCACCACGGCACCTCCGCCGTGGTGCCGGCGTCTGTCTAGGCTCTCCGACCATGAGACTTCCCGACCTGGGTGTCGGCACACCCGCGCCGACCGGCGGACCACGGCTGCTGGGTGAGGTACTGAGCAGCGGCCTGGCCGACCCGGCCGTCTGTGAGGCGGCCGGCCGCGTGCTGATCGTCAGCAGCCGGTTCACCGCGTGGGCCACCGGCGACGGGCTGACCGAGGCGGGCGCCGGCGAACTGGGCCGGATGAGCGCGGACGTGGACGCGGGCTGGTCCGCGGTGCACGAGGCGTGGCGGGAACTGGCCCGGCGGCAGGAGGCGTCCGCGGCCGACCGGCGCGCGATCACCACCGCGATCGGCATGTCGGTGCGGGAGCGGATCGAGGCGTACCGGAAGGCGGACGCGGAGGCCGGCCTGGACGAGGCCCGCGCCGCGCTCGCCGGCGCGCTGACCGCGCTCGCCGCGCGGCACGAGGCGCTGCCGCATCGCGCATCCTGGGATCGCGGCTGACCCTCGGGCGTGGGATGCCCGCGGTCCGCATACGGTGGCACGATGCGACCGATCATTGGCGGCACGTCATATCGGGAGCCGGCGTCGTCGGGCCGCCGGCGGACGTGCCGCCGACCTGCTCCCGCACGCCTACGGGCGGATGGTGACCGAGGCCGCGGGCGTGCGGTGCCACCCGGAGGGAGCGGTGACCTCGAGCCGCTCGCCGCGTTGGTCACCCCGGCGGCGAAGGCCTAACGCGATCGCAACCGTGGCGGCGCGCGGGACGGCCCGCGCATCGCCGATCACACGCAATGAAGAGGGACCAGGGGAGGACGCATGACTCGACCGCTGATCGGGCTCACCACGTACGCGCAGGACACCCGCTTCGGCACGGTGGACGTTCCGGCGGCGGTGCTGCCGCTGACCTATGTGCGCGCGGTGCACGCGACCGGCGGGCGGGCCGTGCTGATCACCACGGACGACCCGGGTGAGGACGTGCTGGCCGGCCTGGACGGCATCGTGTTCACCGGCGGCTCGGACGTGGGCCCGGCCTACTACGGCGCGGAGCCGCACCCGCTCACGGTCAGCGTGCCGGAGCGCGACGAGGCGGAGATGCTGCTGATGCGCGCCGCGCTGGCCAACCCGCATCTGCCGGTGCTCGGCGTGTGCCGCGGCATGCAGCTGCTCACCGTCGCCTCCGGTGGCCGGCTGCACCAGCACGTGCCGGACGTGGTCGGGCACACCGGGCACATGCCCGGCGACGACGAGGACGGATACCACGGGGTACGGCTCGCGCCCGGCTCCCGCGCGCACGCCATCCTCGGCCCGGAGGCGCCGGTCAACTCGTACCACCACCAGGCGGTGCAGGACCCGGGCCGGCTGGTCGCCAGCGGCTGGGCGGACGACGGGCTGATCGAGGCGGTGGAGGACCCGGACGCCGGATTCGTGCTCGGCGTGCAGTGGCACCCGGAGCGCACCGACGACCTGCGCCCGTTCGCCGCGCTGGTCGAGGCCGCACGCGGCCGTGCCGTCGTCACCCGGGCGCGCATGGCCGCGTGAGCCGTGTTACGTCCCGGCGCTGAGCGGGTATAGGGCGGGCCGGATCGCCGGGACGCGTCGGGAGGATGCTTCATGGGCTCCGCCTCGGATGATGGCGACCTCCCCGCAGAATTGGCGCTGGCCTTCGCGGCCGGCGGGGAGATGGGCGCCCGCCTGCGCGACCTCGACTGGGCCGCGACGCCGCTCGGCCCGCCCGCGCGGTGGCCGGCGGTGCTGCGCGCCGCGGTCGCGATGATGCTGGCCTCGCGCGCGCAGATCATCATCTTCTGGGGCCCGGACTACGTGGCGCTCTACAACGACGCGTACGTGCCGGCGATGGGCGACAAGCACCCGGCCTTCCTGGCCCGGCCCGGCCGCGAGATGTGGAGCGAGGCCTGGGACGTGATCGGCGGGCTGTTCGACGGCGTGGTCGCGAGCGGCGAGTCCTACTGGGCGCCGGACCACCGCTTCATGCTGGAGCGGCACGGCTACCTGGAGGAGACGTACTTCGACATCTCGTACGACCCGCTGCGCCTGCCGGACGGCACGGTCGGCGGCGTCTACTGCATCGTGACCGACACCACCGCGCGGGTGCTGAGCGAGCGGCGGGTCACGGCGCTGAGTGCGCTCGGCTCCCGGCTCGGTGAGACCGCGAGCCAGCCCGCGCTCGCCGCGGAGGTGGTGCGGGTGCTCGAGGAGTTCGCGGCGGACGTGCCGTTCTCGCTGGTCCACCTGGAACCGGCCGAGGCCGGCGAGCCGCCGATCCGCGCGGTGGGCGGCGCCGCGGACGCGGACGTGCTGCCCGGCGTCCCGGTGCCGGCGGCGGACGGAGGGGAGGCGTTCCCGCGTACCGCGGAGGTGTTGCTCAAGGCCCCTGACGCCGCGGCCGGCGAGGCGCTCGCGCTGCCGCTGACCGCCGGGCACCAGACCGTGGGGGTGCTGGTGGTGGGCCTGAGCCGGCATCTCGCCCGGGACGACGCCTATCTCGGCTTCTTCCGCCTGATCGCGGCGCAGGTCGGCAACGCGGTGGCGAACCTGCGCGCCTACGAGCACGAGCGCGCGCAGGCGGCCGCGCTCACCGCCTTGGACGAGGCCAAGACCAGCTTCTTCTCCAACGTCAGCCACGAGCTGCGCACGCCGCTGACGCTGATCCTGGGGCCGCTGGAGGACGCGCTCGCCGCGCCCGGCCTCGCCGGTGAGCAGCGGGACCGGCTGGAGGTCATGCAGCGCAACGGATTCCGGCTGCTCAAGCTGGTCAACACGGTGCTCGACTTCTCCCGGATCTCGGCCGGCCGGCTGCGTGCCGCCTATCAGCCCACCGACCTGGCCGACTACACCGCGCGGCTGGCCAGCACGTTCCGGTCCGCGACGGACCGGGCCGGGCTGCGGCTGGTGGTGGACTGCCCGTCGCTGCCCGCACCGGTCCACGTCGACCGGGAGATGTGGGAGAAGATCATCCTGAACCTGCTGTCGAACGCGGTGAAGTTCACGTTCGCCGGCAGCGTCACGGTCCGGGTGCGGGCCGCCGGCCCGGTCGCGGTGGTCGAGGTGGCGGACACCGGCATCGGCATCGCGGCGGAGGAGATCCCGCTGCTGTTCGAGCGGTTCCACCGGGTCGCCGGCGTCCGGTCGCGCAGCCACGAGGGCACCGGCATCGGCCTGGCACTGGTCCGCGAGCTGATCGAGCAGCACGGCGGCACCGTCCGGGTGACCAGCACGCCGGGCGAGGGCAGCACGTTCACGCTGACCGTGCCGTTCGGCAGCGCGCACCTGCCGCCGGACCGGCTGATCGCGGCCGTGCCGCTGGCCGAGGACGTCGACGGACGGCAGTACCTGGAGGAGACGCGGCAGTGGCTGGCCGAGGAGCCGGCCGAGCCCGTGATCCCGGCCCGGCGGCCCGGCCGGGGACGCATCCTGCTCGCGGACGACAACGGTGACCTGCGCGACCACGTGACCCGACTGCTGCGCCCGCACTGGGACGTGGTGGCGGTCCCGGACGGGCAGGCCGCGCTGGACGCCGCGCTCGGCGCCTCGTTCGACCTGGTGCTGACCGACGTGATGATGCCCCGGATGGACGGCTTCGCGCTGGTCGGGGCGCTGCGCCGGGACCCGCGTACCAGCAGCGTACCGGTGGTCATCCTGTCCGCCCGGGCCGGCGAGGAGGCGTCCGTCGAGGGCCTCGCCGCGGGCGCGGACGACTACCTGGTCAAGCCGTTCTCCGCGCGCGACCTGATCGCCCGGGTCCGCGCGAACCTGGAACTCGGACAGCTCCGCGGCCGGATCACCAACCGGCTGCGCGCGCTGGTCGACGCGGCCGCGGACCTCAACGCGGCCCGGTCCACCGCGGCCGTGATCGAGGCCGCGGCCACGCACGCGCTGAGCATGGTCAACGCGGGCCGGGTGGTGGCGAGCGTGCGCGGCGCCAGCTTCGAGACGCGGCGCGTCGAGCACACCGAGGAGCGGCCGTCCGCGGTGGTGCCGCTGGCCGGCGCGACCGGCGACCCGCTCGGCGAGCTCTCCGTCTGGCGCGACGGCCACGACCCGACGCCGTTCGACGAGGCCGTGCTCGCCCAGCTCGGCCGGCTGGTCGGCATCCGGCTGGAGAACGCGCGGCTGTACGAGGCCGAGCACCGGATCGCCACCACGCTCCAGCACAGCCTGCTGCCCCGGTCGCTGCCCCGGGTTCCGGGCGCGATGATCGCCAGCCGGTACCTGTCCGGCAGCGCGGAGGCCGAGGTCGGCGGCGACTGGTACGACGTGATCGTCGACCCGTCCGGCCACCTCGACCTGGTCATCGGCGACGTGGTCGGCAAGGGCGTGCACGCGGCCGCGGCCATGGGACAGCTGCGCAACGCGCTCCGGGCGTACCTGCTGGAGGGCTTCGACCCGGGCGAGGCGCTGACCCGGCTCAACCGGCTGGTCGACAACCTCGGGCGCCGGCAGTTCGCCACCGTGGTCTGCGTCCGGTACGACCCGTCCCGGCGCGACCTGTGGTTCGCCAGCGCCGGACACCCGTCACCGGTGCGGATCTCACCGGACCGGTCGGTCGCGTTCCTCTACGGCAACGCGCTCGGGCCGCCGATCGGAGCGCTGCCGCAGGCCTCGTACCGCACCGGCACCGACCGGCTCACGGTCGGCGCCCGCCTGCTGCTCTACACGGACGGCCTGGTCGAGGACCGCCGGCAGGGCATCGACACCGGGCTGGAAGCGCTGCTGGCGGACGCCGCCCGCCCCGCCGACCACGTGGAGGACCTCATCGACCTGATGCTGCGCCGGGTGGCCGACCAGCCCCGGCACGACGACATCGCGCTGCTCGCGCTGGAGGCGACCGAGCCGGACCGGCTGGAGCTGCGGCTGCCGGCCGACCCGAACCGGCTGTCCGTCCTCCGGCGGCGGCTGGAGGAGTTCCTGACCGCGCACGGCGTACCGGAGAACGAGGTCTTCGACCTGACCGTGGCCGTGTCCGAGGCGGCCGCGAACGCGATCGAACACCCGGTCGCGCCGCGCGAGCCGGTGATCGACGTGACCGTGCTCGTCGAGGCGGACGCGAACGGCGGGCCGGCCGCGGTGGCGGCGACGGTCCGGGACACCGGCCGCTGGCGGCCGCAGGGCGGGTCCGGGTTCCGCGGGCGGGGGCTGGCGCTGATCCGCGCGCTGGCGACGCTGACCGTGGAGCGGTCGGACGCGGGGACCGCGCTGACGCTGCGGCGAACCCTCGGCGGCTCGTGAGGCCCGGTCAGGCGGGCGTCAGCCAGGGCTGATCGCCCAGGCCGGAGATCTCCAGCACGCGGCGGACCTGGCGGGACGGCAGCACGGAGAGCCGGCCGGCGTAGTGCTCCGCGATGCGGACCAGCGCGTGGATCGCGGCCGAGTCGAAGAACGAGACCGGGCGCAGGTCGAGCGTGAGGAACGTGGCCTTCGGCCCGGTCGCGGTCGCGTAGAGCCGGTCGGCCGTGGCCATGTCGACCTCGCCGGACACGCGGACGCTGAGCTTGTCTCCGTCGACCTCGCTGACGGCGGAGAACATCGGCTCGGAGCCCTGTTGATCCACGCCAGCTACGATTTCACAGCGCCGCCGGGCGGAGCAACAACCTCCCACTCCATCCAGTGAACGCACAGCTTTCCGCGCCGAGCGGGCCTCGGCGATAGGCTTTCGGCATGACCGTACGCGCGCCGCTCACCCCGGGCACCGTCACGCCGTGGCGGCAGGTGCCCGCGCAGATCCCCCGCCCGGAGTACGTCGGCAAGGAGCGCCCGCGGCAATGGACCGGGTCGCACGTGCAGACTCCGGAGACCATCGAGAAGATGCGCGTCGCCGGCCGGCTCGCCGCCCAGGCCACGCAGCTCGCCGGCGAGCACTGCAAGCCCGGCGTCACCACGGACGAGATCGACCGGGTGGTGCACGAGTTCCTGATCGACCACGGGGCGTACCCGTCCACGCTCGGCTACAAGGGCTTCCCGAAGTCGTGCTGCACCTCGCTCAACGAGGTCATCTGCCACGGCATCCCGGACAGCACGGTGCTGGAGGACGGCGACATCATCAACGTCGACGTCACGGCGTACATCGGCGGAGTGCACGGCGACACGGACGCGACGTTCTGCGTCGGCGACGTGTCCGAGGAGGCGCGGCTGCTGGTCGAGCGCACCCACGAGGCGATGATGCGCGGCATCCGGGCGGTCGCCCCGGGCCGGCAGATCAACGCGATCGGCCGGGTCATCGAGTCGTACGCGCGGCGTTTCGGGTACGGCGTGGTGCGCGACTTCACCGGTCACGGCATCGGCGAGACGTTCCACAGCGGGCTCTACATCCCGCACTACGACAATCCCGCGCTGGACATCGTGATGGAGCCGGGCATGACGTTCACCATCGAGCCGATGATCACGCTGGGCACCCACGAGTACGAGATGTGGGACGACCGGTGGACCGTGGTCACCAAGGACCGCCGGTGGACCGCGCAGTTCGAGCACACGCTGGTCGTGACCGAGACCGGCTACGAGATCCTCACGCTGCCCTAGGGTGGGTTCGGTGGACCTCGCCGCAGGCCGGCGAAGATCCGCCACACACGCCCTGGGTCATCCCTCGAACAGCGTCTCCGGGGTCGCGTCCACCGGGCGGCCACGGCTGCCCAGCTCGGTGGCCAGCTCGCGCAGGACGCGGCCCAGGTCGGACATGTCCAGGCCGGCGAAACCGGTCTTGCGCACCGCGTCGGCGCCGTCCCGGAAGTAGGTGCGGCTCAGCAGGCCGGTGACCATCGCCGCGTGCAGCCGGACCTCGCCGAGCTGGAGCAGCGCGGCGTCGGTCTCGTACCACTCGGCCAGTCGCGCCGCGCGGGCGTGCGCCATCGACGCGGACACCCACGCCTGCCGGGCCAGGCCGGTGAACTCCGCCGGCCGGGCCCGCGCCAGCCGGCTCAGGTGCACGTCGCGGAGCCGCCGCAGCCAGCCGTCCGGGTCGTGCACCGGGCGGGTGGTCACGTACCGGTCCGCCATCAGCGGCCACCGTGGCGACAGCGTGCGCGCCTCGTGCAGGTAGTCGTCCGCGCCGGCCGCGCTCATCCGGACCAGCACGCCGTCCACCCGGCGGCTCACGCCACCCGGCCCACCGCCCGCGCGGTAGGTGACCACGATCATCTCGACGCCGCTGGAGTCGGCGTCGTCGCCGTGCGCCAGGCCGCCGTGCACGCCCACGCTGAGCACGTCCGCCGGGTAGCGTCGCCGGACCGCCGCGCCGATCCGCTCCGCGACCGCCCAGCGCGGATTCACCAGATACGGATTCGCACCGCCCACCCGGCCAATCCTCGTCCTGCCGGGCCGCTCGGCGAGGCCCTCGGCGCCGGCCGCGCACAATCCTCCAAAGACCCCGGGTGGGTATGAAGTGAGCGGTTCATTTATTTCGGAAATGTCGGTCGTGGGGAAGGGAATGCGTCATGCGCCTTCTTCGCGCGACTCGCCGATATGTCGCGTAGCGGAAGAACGGAGACGCCGACGAATGCGTTTCGCAGGCTGTCGGTCGCGGGGCCGAACAGTCCTTTCCCGGATCGCGTGACCGCGCCGGACACGGCACGGTCACCGCTTCCACAATCGGTCAGCGGGGCGATCGGCGCTGGTCGGCGCCACCGGCCGTGAAAGTCGCGGCCTTTTCGGCACCGCCCGCGGAACCGGCTCCGCCACGGCGTTCGGTCGGAATCGGTCAGGCGGGGCGATCGGCGCCGGTCGGCGCGACCGGCCGTGAAAGTCGCGGCCTTTTCGGCACCGCCCGCGAAACCGGCTCCGCCGCGGCGTCCGGAGCGGAGCGCCAGCGGAGTCGGAGGCCGCCGCGCGGTTTGCCCGCGGGAGCATGCGAAACCCGGCCCCGCCGGAAGCGGGAATAGCAAAGATTGTCAGCTCTGGCGTCCCGGGAACGGGACCGTGGCCGGCGTGACGCCGGCGGACACCCGCCACCGCGTCGCCCGGATCGCGCAGTCGGTGAGCGCGTTGAGCGCGAGGACGCGGTCCGTGCCGGTGGTCGGCGGCAGTGCCGCGCGCCAGACCGCGGCCGCGCGCTCCTCGATCTCCACGGCCAGCTTCAGCGCGGCCGCCTGGTCCGTGACCGGGTACGGCAGCGCGTAGCCGGCCGGCGGCGGTGATGCGGTGGTGCCGAGTTCGGCGACGCGGGCGAGCAGGGCGTCTCGCAGGTCGCGGTGCGCCGCCTCGGCATCGCGAGCCTGGGTGACCAGCGCGTTCCCGGTGAGACGCACGCCGATCGGCCCATAGGCGAAGATCACGGCCTCCTCCGCCGCGAGCGCGGCCGCGAGTTCGGGCGCGAGGCTCATGCCGGACCGTCCTTCCGGGTGCGGTGTCCGTGTGGTCGGCGCTGAGCCGATGATTCGCTCGCAGACTCGCTCATGACAGCACCTCCGCGTGGGTGGCGCGGGCCGCGGCGATGGAGCCGAGCAGGGCGGCGCGTTCGGGTGGGGCGGTGGCGCAGGCGGTGGCCGCGGTTTCCCGGCCGGTCTGTTCGGCGGCGCGCAGTGCGGCGAGCGTCTCCTGCGCGGGCGAGGTGGTGGCGGCCGTGGGCGCGGCGCTCGCGACCGTGGAGGCCGGGGCGGAGGGGGTGGGCGACATGATCTCGGTGAGCGCGGCGGCGTGCGCGGTGTGCGCCTCCAGCGGCGGCGTGAGGCGGTCGGCCAGGTTCGGGTGAGCGGTCAGCGCGGCCTGGTAGAGCGCGGCCAGCGCGCGGGTCTCGGCGAGCAGCGGCTCGAGCGCGTCCGGCGGCGGTGGTGGGGGCGGCACCGGCGGGTCGCCGTCGCCGAACAGGGAGCAGGCGCCGGACGCGACCGCGGCGCCGGCCAGCGTGGCGGAGCCGGCGAGTACGCGGCGGCGGGTGAGGTCCCGCGTGGAGCCCATCGTGCTTGCCCTCCCGTAAGGCGTGTCACAGCGATGGATCAGTCAACACTACGGCGACCGGATCTTCTCGTCGGCATCCCAGAAGCCGCGGAACGGATCGTGACATGTCTCGTTGTATGTGAAGGGCATGCGTAGCGTAACGACTGTCGCGCGCCGGAAGGACAGTTCGGAGCGGCGGCCCGCCGTCGAACGGGCGGTCGCGTTACGCTCAGCGCAACCGCTGGGCGATTCGGGCCCAGCGGACCACTGGCGTGGCCGCTTTCAATAGGTTTGCGGCTGTTGACCGCCGGTGGCCGAGCGCGAGGGGGTATGCCGGATGACGCAGCGTGGCCGAGGTGCCGGCCGCCCGGGCCCGGGGGGCCGGGGAGCAGCCGCACCCGACCGGCGCAGGCCGTCCCCGGGTCCCCAGCGACCGCGGGTGGACACCGCGGCGCTCCGCGCCCGGCTGGAGTCGATCATCACACCGGTCGTCGCGGAGGCGGGTTGCGACCTGGAGGACCTGACGGTCTCCCGGGCCGGCCGCCGGCAGATCATCCGCATCCTGGTGGACGCGGACGGCGGCGTGGGTCTGGACGCGATCGCGGACGTCTCCCGCGCGATCTCCGCGGCGCTGGACGCGGCGGAGGAGAGCGGTGGCGAACTGGTCCCGGGGGAGTACCAGCTGGAGGTCAGCTCGCCGGGCGTGGACCGGCCGCTCACCCAGCCCCGGCACTGGCGGCGCAACGTGGGCCGGCTGGTGCAGGTCTCGGCCGGGGACCGGCAGGTGACCGGGCGGATCACCGCCGCCGACGAGGACGGGGTCGTCATCGAGACGGCCAAGGGCATCGTCGAGGCGGAGTACGCCCAGCTCGGCCCGGGCAAGGTGCAGATCGAGTTCAACCGGGTCGAGGAGGCCGACTTCGGCCCCGACGACGAGCTTGACAGTGACCCCGACGACGACGATGACGATGACGACCTCGATGACGAGGATGACGACGAGGAAGTGGAGGGCGAGGAGAGGTGAACATCGACCTCGCGGCGCTGCGCGCGCTGGAGCGCGAGCGGGAGATCCCGTTCGAGACGATCCTCGCCGCGATCGAGACCGCGCTGCTCACGGCGTACCGGCACACGGACGGCGCGGAGTCGCACGCCCGGGTGCAGATCGACCGGAAGTCGGGCGCGGCGTCGGTCTACGCCCAGGAGGTGGACGCGGACGGCGTCGTCACCCGGGAATGGGACGACACCCCGCACGACTTCGGGCGGATCGCCGCGATGACGGCCAAGCAGGTCATCCTGCAGCGGCTGCGCGAGGCGACGGACGAGGTGCACTTCGGCGAGTACGTGGGGCGCGACGGCGACCTGGTCACCGGTGTGATCCAGGCGCACGAGGCGCGTGCCGAGAAGGGCATCGTCACGATCGACCTGGGCAAGCTGGAGGCGGTGCTCCCGCAGGTGGAGCAGGTCCCCGGCGAGCAGTACGAGCACGGCCAGCGCATCCGCTGCGTGGTGGTGCACGTCGCCAAGGGCTTCCGCGGCCCGCAGATCACGCTGTCCCGCTCCCACCCGAACCTGGTGAAGAAGCTGTTCGCGCTGGAGGTTCCGGAGATCGCGGACGGCACCGTGGAGATCGCGGCGATCGCACGTGAGGCAGGTCACCGGACGAAGATCGCGGTCCGGTCGACCGCGTCGGGCGTCAACGCGAAGGGTGCCTGCATCGGCCCGATGGGCCAGCGGGTGCGCGCGGTGATGAGCGAGCTGCACGGTGAGAAGATCGACATCATCGACTGGTCGGAGGACCCGGCGCAGTTCGTCGGAAACGCCCTTTCGCCCGCGAAGGCCCTGCGTGTCGAGGTTGTGGACGCCGGAACTCGTACCGCCCGGGTCACCGTGCCCGATTTCCAGCTCTCGCTGGCGATCGGCCGCGAGGGGCAGAACGCGCGGCTGGCGGCGCGGCTGACCGGCTGGCGCATCGACATCCGTCCGGACAACGAGCAGTCCTCCGGGGGCGGCCGGGATCGTGCGGATCAAGCCGCCGAACCAGGCGGCGCCGTTGCGGGCGCTTAGGAGTAGACTTCTTGCGGTGGGGCGACGAGTGGACGATGTTCCGCTCGGAAAGTCCCCCGTGCGCCTGGCGCCTCCAGTCCGAACCTGTGTCGGCTGCCGGCACCGCGCATCAGCATCTGAAGTCCTGCGATTCGTCAAGGTCGGTTCGGAGCTCCGGCCCGACCCGCGTCGCAGGCTGCCGGGCCGAGGAGCGCACCTGCACCTCGATCCGGCTTGCTTCGCGCTGGCGGAGCGGCGCCGGGCCTTCGGCCGGGCGCTGCGGTTCACCGGTGTCCTGGACACCGCGCCGCTGGCCGAGCACATCCGTGCGGTCACCGCACCGCATGGGACTACTGGTGGCGGGGCCTCGCCCCGCCCGGACCAGCAAGGTGGACGACCAACATGAGCACACGATGAAGTCCCTGAAATGACCAGGCTTCAAGTGCACGAGTGAGGTCGCTGCGGGCCGTGCCCGCACGACCTCGGAGTGAGGAGTGCAGTGGCAGGAAAGGCCCGCGTACACGAGCTTGCCAAAGAGCTCGGGGTCGAGAGTAAGACCGTTCTCGCCAAGCTCAAGGAGATGGGCGAGTTCGTCAAGTCCGCATCCAGCACCGTCGAGGCGCCCGTCGCCCGCCGGCTCCGGGGTGCGATGGCCGCAGGCTCGGCGCCCAGCGCGCCCGCCGCGCCGGCCCCGTCCGGTTCCGGTGACGCACCGCGTCCCGGCCCTTCCGTGCGTCCGGGTCCGCCCCGGCGCCCCGGGCCGCCGGTACCCGGTCCCAACAACGGCGGCGCGCCCGCGCCCGCCGGTCCCACGCCCGGCGGCTCCGTGCCGCGTACCCCGTCGGGTTCGGCTCCGAGCCCGGCATCGTTCCGTCCCAAGGCGCCGGTTCCCGGCCCGCCGGCCCCCGTGGCCAAGCCGGCCAGCGCCCACGACATCGAGGTGGCCGCCGCCGAGCAGCGCGCCGCCGCGCTGAAGGCGGAGCAGGAGGCGGCCGTCAAGGCCGCCCAGCAGGCCGCCCGTCAGCGTGAGGACACCCGCCGCGAGGGCGGGGCGCCGGCGCCCGGCGGCCCGTCGCTGCGGCCGAAGTTCGGCCCCGGCGCGATGCCGCCCCGGCCCGGTTCGCCCGCGGCCCGTCCGCAGGGCGGTCAGGGTGGTCAGGGTGGCCCGCGTCCCGAGCGCCGTGACGGCGACCGTCAGGGCCGTCCCGGCCCCGGCGGCCAGGGTGGCAACCGTCCGCCGCGCAGCGGCGGCAACAACCCGTTCGGCATCACGCCGGGCGGCAACCGTCCGCAGGCTCCGGCGGCGGGCCCCGGCCCGCGGCCGACCCCGGCCGGCATGCCGCCTCGGCCCAGTCCCGCGTCCATGCCCCCGCGGCCCAGCCCGGCCTCGATGCCGAGCCAGCGCCCCGGCCGCCCCGGTGGCGGTCCCGGCGGCGGTGCCGGTCGCCCGGGTGGCGGCGCGGGTCGTCCCGGTGGCGGTGGCGGCGGCTTCCGCGGCGGTCCCGGTGGGGGCGGCGGCGGTGGCGGCTTCCGCGGCGGCGGCGGTCCCGGTGGCGGCGGCGGTGGCGGTGGCTACCGCGGCGGTCCCGGTGGCGGCGGCGGTGGCGGTGGCTACCGCGGCGGCCCCGGCGGTGGCGGCGGCGGAGCTCCGGCGGGTGCCGGTGCGCCGGGTCGTCCCGGTGGTGGCGGTCGCGGTCGTGGCGGCGGCGCCGCGGGTGCCTTCGGGCGTCCGGGCGGCAAGCCGGCGCGCGGCCGGAAGTCGAAGAAGCAGAGGCGTCAGGAGTTCGACAACCTGTCGGCTCCGACGATGAGCTCGGGCGCTCCCCGGGGTAACGGCCAGGAGATCCGGCTGTCCCGTGGCGCGTCGCTCTCCGACTTCGCCGACAAGATCAACGCCAACCCGGGCACGCTCGTCCAGGAGATGTTCAACCTGGGCGAGATGGTCACGGCGACGCAGTCCTGCTCGGACGACACGCTGCTGCTGCTCGGCGAGCACCTCGGCTTCGAGGTGAAGATCGTCAGCCCCGAGGACGAGGACCGCGCGCTGCTGGCGCAGTTCAACATCGACCTCGACGCCGAGGTGGCGGAGGACCGTCTGGTCACCCGTCCGCCGGTGGTGACCGTCATGGGTCACGTCGACCACGGTAAGACCAAGCTGCTCGACGCGATCCGCAAGGCGAACGTCGTGGCGGGCGAGGCCGGTGGCATCACCCAGCACATCGGTGCCTACCAGGTGCACGTCGACCACAACGGCGACGAGCGCGCGATCACCTTCATCGACACCCCGGGTCACGAGGCGTTCACCGCCATGCGTGCCCGCGGTGCCCAGGTGACGGACATCGTGATCCTGGTGGTCGCGGCCGACGACGGCGTGATGCCGCAGACGATCGAGGCGTTGAACCACGCCAAGGCGGCCGAGGTGCCGATCGTGGTGGCGGTCAACAAGATCGACAAGCCCGAGGCCAACCCGGACAAGGTGCGTCAGCAGCTGACCGAGTACGGCCTGGTCGCCGAGGAGTACGGCGGCGACACGATGTTCGTCAACGTCGCGGCGAAGCCCGGCATCGGCATCGACGACCTGCTCGAGGCCGTCCTGCTGACCGCGGACGCGTCGCTGGAGCTGACCGCTCCGATCGACGGGGCCGCGCAGGGTGTCGCGATCGAGGCGCACCTGGACAAGGGCCGCGGTGCGGTCGCCACCGTCCTGGTGCAGAAGGGCACGCTGCGGGCCGGCGACTCGATCGTCGCGGGTGGTGCGCACGGTCGCGTGCGGGCCATGCTCGACGAGAACGGCAAGCCGATCCCCGAGGCGGGGCCGGCACGCCCGGTCCTGGTGCTCGGTCTGACCGCGGTGCCGTCCGCCGGCGACACGTTCCTCGCCGCCGAGGACGACCGCACGGTCCGGCAGATCGCCGAGCAGCGGCAGGCACGCCGCCGCGCGGCGAGCTTCGCCAACTCGCGTGGCCGCGCCACCCTCGAGACGCTCATGGAGCAGATCAAGGAGGGCGAGAAGACCTCGCTCAACCTCATCCTCAAGGGTGACGGTTCGGGTTCGGTCGAGGCCCTCGAGGACGCGCTCTTCAAGCTCGACATCCCGGAAGAGGTTCAGCTCAAGATCCTCGACCGTGGCGTCGGTGCCATCACGGAGAGCAACGTCATGCTGGCGAGCGCGTCCGACCCGGCCGCGACGATCATCGGCTACAACGTCCGGGCCTCGAACAAGGTCCGGGAGATCGCCGACCGCGAAGGCGTGGAGATCCGGTACTACTCGGTCATCTACCAGGCCATCGAGGAGATCGAGGCGGCGCTCAAGGGCCTGCTCAAGCCGGAGTACGAGGAGGTCGAGCTGGGCACCGCGGAGATCCGCGACGTCTTCCGCTCGTCCAAGGTCGGTCTCATCTCCGGCTGTATCGTCCGGTCGGGCCTCATTCGCCGCAACGCGAAGGCCCGGGTCATCCGCGACGGTGCGGTCATCGCGGACAACGTCACGATCAGCTCCCTCAAGCGGTTCAAGGACGACGCGACCGAGGTGCGCGAGGGCTTCGAGTGTGGTCTGACACTGGCCGGTTTCAACAACGTCCAGGTCGGCGACCTCATCGAGACCTTCGAGATGCGCGAGAAGCCGCGCGCGTAAGCGCGTAGCGACGTGACCAGCGCCTTTCCCCGGGCCCAGTTCGGGGAAAGGCGCTGGCTCCCGTCTCGGTACTGAGGGATACTTCGCGGCGATGTTTACCGGAACCATGATTTTCGACATGCTGCTGCCGGGTGACTCGCGCTCGCTGAAGGCGAAGCGCGCGTACGTCCGGCCCATCGTCGCCGCGCTGCGACGGTTCGAGGTCTCCGCCGCCGAGGTCGGCGCACAGGATCTGCACGGCCGCGCCGAGATCGGCGTGGCCGTCGTCGCGGCCGAGCCCGGCCACGTCGGCGAGGTGCTGGACACCTGCGAGCGGCTGGTCGCCGGTCGCCCGGAGGTGGAATTGCTGTCGGTCCGCCGCCGCCTGTACGGCGGCGACGACTGACGAGAAGGACGCACGGGTACTGTCAGCGTGGAGGTGGACGAGATGACTGATCCGGCCAAGGTGCGCCGGCACGCCGAGCGCGTACGAGAGCTGGTGGCCTCCGCCGTCCGCACGATCAAGGACCCCCGGCTCGGGATGATCACCATCACCGACGCCCGGATCACCGCGGATCTGCGCGAGGCGACGGTCTTCTACACGGTGCTCGGCGACGCCGAGGCCGAGGCGTCGACCGCCGCCGCGCTGGAGAGCGCGAAGGGCATGCTGCGCAGTACGGTCGGCAAGGCGCTGGGCCTGCGCCACTCGCCGTCGCTGGCATTCTCCCTGGACAACGTGCAGGACCAGGCCAAGCACATCGACGACCTGCTGGCCCAGGCGCGCGCGGCGGACGCGGAGACGCAGAAGATCGCGGCCGGCGCGAGGTACGCGGGAGACGCCCAGCCGTACCGGGTGGACGAGGACGAGGACGACGACGAGTTCGCCGACGAGGACGAGCTCGTCGAGCAGGAGAAGCGGTGACCGCCGCGCCGGCCCGCGCCGTCGTGCCGCCGCCCAGGACCGCCGCGGAGGGCCCGGTCGGCCCGCCGCGGGAGACGGACTGGGCGGAGGCCGTGGCCGCGGTCCGGCGCTGGCTGCCGGACGGGCGGATCCTGCTGGTCTGCCACGTCAACCCGGACGGTGACGCGCTCGGCAGCATGCTCGGCTTCGCGCACGGGCTGCGCCGGCTCGGCGCACGCAACGTCCAGGCGACGTTCCCGGGCCCGCTCGACGTGCCGGAGCCGCTCCGCGAGGTCCCCGGCATCCGGTGGGTGATCCCGGAGGCCGAGGCGTGGGCGGAGCCGGACCTGCTGGTCACGTTCGACGCGGCCAGCACCGAGCGGCTCGGCGGGCTGGCCGGCCGGCTGAGCACCGCGCGCGACTCCGTGGTGCTCGACCACCACGCCTCCAACCCGGGCTTCGGCGCGGTGCGGCTGGTGGACCCGGCCGCCGCGGCCACCTCCGTCGTGGTCGAGCAGTTGCTGGACCGGCTGGACGTGCCGCTGGACGCGGAGATCGCCGAGTGCCTCTACACGGCGCTGACCACCGACACCGGATCGTTCCGGTTCGCGGCCACCACGCCGGCCGTGCACCAGATGGCGGCCCGGCTGATCGCGACCGGCATCCGTCCCGGCGAGATCGCCCAGCGGGTGTTCGACACCCGGCCGCTCGGCGCCGTGAAGCTCTTCGGCGAGGTGCTCGGCCGCTGCGAGCTCGATGCGGAGGCGGCCGGCGGGCTGGGCCTGTGCTGGACCACGGCCACGCGCGCCGACCTGGAGAAGCACGGACAGCGCCCGCACGTGCTGGAGGCGCTGATCGACTCGGTGCGCTGCGTGGCCGAGGCGGACGTGTGCGTGGTGCTGAAGGAGATCGGCGAGGACGCCTGGTCGGTGTCGATGCGCAGCAAGGGCGCGGTGGACGTGTCGCGCGTCGCCGGCCTGCTTGGCGGCGGCGGTCACCGGGCCGCGGCCGGCTTCACCGGCGCCGGAACGCCCGCGGATGTGCTGGCCGCCATCCGCTCCGTCCTGGACGAGTCCGTCATCCGGTAGGCCCCTTACCCCGCGTGCGCGCCCCGGTGACAATCGACGGCATGGACGCTCCCCGGGAAGTCGCGGTCGATGCGCCGAGAGCGTGGGACCGGCCGCTGGTGGTCCTGCCCGTCTTCGCCGTCGTCTCGCTGGTCGGTGGCCAGCTCCCGTCGTTCTCCACGGCGGCGAACCTCTACTCGCTGAGCGTCGGCGGCACGCTGATGTGGTTCGGCCTGTCGCAGCGCGTGCCGCGGCGGCCGGTGCCGGGCCGGCCCGGTCGCGGCACCGTGTGGTGGCTGGCGCCCGCGGTGGTGTTCGTGGCGTTCGAG
Source organism: Catenuloplanes atrovinosus (assembly GCF_031458235.1). Lineage (NCBI taxonomy): Bacteria > Bacillati > Actinomycetota > Actinomycetes > Micromonosporales > Micromonosporaceae > Catenuloplanes > Catenuloplanes atrovinosus. The sequence goes on from NZ_JAVDYB010000001.1 coordinate 192,572, forward strand.
GGCTCGACGTTCCTGACCGGGTCCACGGAGTCGTACCCGACGCTGTCCCGGCTGGCGGATCCGCTGCTCGCCGACCCGGTCGTGCGCGCCGCCGGGTACTTCGGCTGGCTGTGCGCGTTCTGGGCACTGGCGCGCCGATGACGCGCGCGATCGCGATCGGCGGCTTCGTGCTGGCCGGGCTGCTGGTGGTGGCGCTGGAACTGGCCGCGCGGCGGGACGGCTCGCGCGTCCCCACGTTCGGTGACCTCTGCGCGTACGTGATGCGGTATCAGGTCGGCCGGGTGCCGGTGGGCCGGATCGGGATCCTCGGGTTCTGGTGGTGGCTGGGGTGGCATTTCTTCGCCCGGTGAGGCTTTTGCATCGATGTGTAGGTATCGGTTACCCGTCCGTATCACGGGAAGTGTCGGCTCGACGTCGTCGACTTAACGTTAATTTGGGTAGCGTGCAGGGTGGTTGCGGGCCACCGACGTCCGTACCGCCGTGTTTGCACTGCTTTTGCATGGTTGCTCCAGGTCCAACCGACTCGGGGCTCGCGCGCCGCCGCGGCAGCGCTCCGGTGATCCCGGAGGGTCCGCTGGCGTGTCGCAGAGGCACCGCCTGTCGCGGGCGCGCCGTCGCGCGTCCGGGCTCGACCATGGAGGACCGTCACCATGACCATCACCGCCACGCGCCCCACGCCGGCCCCGGCCACGACGTCCGCCCCGGCCGTCACCGTCGTCGAACCGACACCGGTCCGCGTCGTCGACGACGCCCGTGAGCAGGCCCGCCGCGCACTGCAGGTCTCGCTGGACACGCGTCAGTAGCCGGGCGTGCGTGTAAGCGCCGCCTCCGCTTGAACTCCTTACGTCGGGTGTGTCACCATGCCCGGCGATGAGCAACGACACCGCCGCCGCCGATCGGGTCCCGCTGCGCCGGATCGCCTCGCTCGCGCTGCCCGCCCTGGTGGTGCTGGCCGCCGAGCCGATCTACGTGCTGGTCGACACCGCCGTGGTGGGACACCTCGGCCGGGTGCCGCTGGCCGCGCTCGGCATCGGCGGCACCGTCATGTCGTTCGCGGCGTGGCTCGGCACGGTGATGGCGTACGGCACGACCGGCCGCTCCGCCCGCCGCTACGGCGCCGGTGACCGCCGGGCCGCGGTCGAGGAGGGCGTGCAGGCGTCCTGGCTGGCGCTGCTCGGCGGCCTGGCCATCATCGCCGTGGTGCAGGTGCTGGCCGGCCCGCTGGCCCGCGCGCTGGCCGGTGGCCCCACGCCGGTCGCCCAGGCCGCGGCGGAGTGGCTGCGCATCGCGGTGCTCGGCGCGCCCGGCCTGATGCTCGTCGCGGCCGGCAACGGCTGGATGCGGGGCGTCCAGGAGACCCGCCGGCCGCTCGCCATCGTGGTGGTGGCCAACCTGGTCTCCGCCGTGCTCTGCCCGCTGCTGGTCTATCCCGCCGGCCTCGGCCTGCACGGCTCCGCGATCGCGAACGTGATCGCCCAGCTCGGCTCCGGCGCGCTCTTCACGGCCGCGCTGCTGCGCGAGCGGGTGTCGCTCCGGCCGCGCGCCGGCGACATCCTCGCGCAGCTCGTGGTCGGGCGCGACCTGCTGATCCGCGGCGCGGCGTTCCAGGCGTGCTGGCTGTCGGCCACCTCGGTCGCGGCCCGCTACGGCGACGCGGCGCTGGCCGCCCACCAGATCGCCATCCAGCTGTGGTTCTTCGCCGCGCTGGTGCTGGACGCGGTGGCGATCGCGGCGCAGTCGCTGGTCGGCGCCGCGCTCGGGGCCGGGGACGAGCCGCAGGCGCGGCGGCTGGGGCGGCAGATCGGGCTGATCGGGCTCGCGTCCGGCGTGGCCTTCGCGGTGGTGTTCGGCGCGGGGGCGCGGGTGATCCCGGCGCTGTTCACCCGGGACGGGGCGGTGCACGACCAGGCGCTGGTGGTGTGGCCGTGGTTCATCGCGCTGCTGCCGCTGGTGGGGGTGGTGTACGCGCTGGACGGGGTCATGATCGGCGCGGGGGATGTGGCGTTCATGCGCAACATGACGATCGTGGCGGCGCTGGGCGGGTTCCTGCCGGGGATCTGGGTGACGTACGCGCTGGATCTGGGGTTGGGCGGGGTGTGGTCCGGGCTGGCGCTGTTCACCATGATCCGGCTGGTGGCGCTGCTGGCGCGATTGCGGACGTCCGCGTGGTCGGTGGTCGGCGCAACGCGGTGATCCGTTCGCCTGACCACCTGTGCATGTCCGATCCTCGCTGGTCGGGCGGGCGTGATGACCTTCGACGCCGGCTGAGTGAGAACGGTCCCGCTCGCCGCTCGGAAGGGGAGTCGCGGGGCCGTCACCGCGGGCCGGGATAATCGCCGGGTCGGTCCGCGGTGAGGATGAGGTGGCGCGTGGAGGGTCTGGTCGTGGTGGACAAGCCGGGTGGCATGACGTCGCACGACGTCGTGGCGCGGATGCGGCGCCTGGCGAAGACCCGCAGGGTCGGGCACGGCGGGACGCTGGACCCGATGGCCACCGGCGTGCTGGTGATCGGCGTGGGGCGCGGCACGAAGCTGCTGACCTACGTGACCGGCGCGACCAAGAGCTACGACGGCACGATCCGGTTGGGGCAGACCACGGTCACCGACGACGCGGAGGGCGACGTGACCGCGAGCGCACCGGCCGGTCACCTGGGCGACGACGAGATCCGCGCGGCGCTGGCGACGTTCGTGGGCGAGATCGACCAGGTGCCGAGCTCGGTGAGCGCGATCAAGGTGAACGGCGAGCGCGCCTACAAGAAGGTCCGCGACGGCGAGGAGGTCACGCTCGCGGCGCGCCGGATCACCATCTCCCGGCTCGACGTGCACGAGATCCGCCGCACCGGCGACCTGATCGACGTGGAGGTGAGCGTGAGCTGCTCGTCCGGCACGTACATCCGGGCCATCGCGCGTGACCTGGGCGCACGGCTGGGGGTCGGCGGCCACCTGACCGCGCTGCGCCGCACCGAGGTCGGCGGCTTCCCGCTCTCCGAGGCGCTGACGCTGGAGCAGCTGGAGGAGCGCTCGCCCGACGTGGTCACGCTGCCCCTGCCCGACGCGGCCCGCCGCTGCTTCCCGATCCGCGAGGCCACCCCGGAGGAGGCCCGCACCCTCTCGCACGGCGGCCCGCTGACCCCGGCCGGCATCGACGGCCCCTACGCCGTGTTCGGCACCGACGGCACCCTCCTCGCCATCGTCACCGAACGCGACGGCAAGGCCCGCCCCGACATCGTCCTCGCCCCCGCCTGACGCGCTGCCGCCGGTTCCGCGCCGTCATCGGTTCCGGGCCGCCGGTCTTTCGTGGTCAGTCACGCGCCGCGCTGCTGAGTCGCGTCGCGGTGTTCGCGCCCGCCGCCGAGGGCGCCGTGGGTGCTGGGCCACTGGGCGGGCGGGCGTTGACGTGATCGCAACACACGCAACGCCCAGTGATCGCCGCGGCGGAGTGCCGTGGGGCGGCGGGATCGTGGCGCGGTGGGCGGGTGAGGAAGGCGGGAATCGCGGGGTCGGGGTGACCACAGGCGGGACCGGCTCCGATGCGGGGGCGGAGCGGCGGCGGCGCCGCCGCGAGGTTGGCCCGCGGGAGCATGCGGAGCGCCACCACGCCGGGAGCGGGAAGAAAAGGTGCGGAAGCCGGCCACGCCGAGGAGGGGACCGGACCGCGGCGCCCGGGCAGCGACCGGCGACCGCAGCCGGAGACGGGTGCGGGGACGACGGCTAGTGGGGCAGGTGGGTGGCGATGACGGTGACCAGGTCGGCGGCGGCGTAGGGCTTGTCGAGGAAGCCGTCGCAGCCGGCTTCCAGGGCGGCGGCGCGGTCGCTCGGCAGAACGCTGGCGGTGAGCGCGATGACCTTGGGTTTCTCCTGGGCGGTGGCGAGTTCGGTGGCGAGGTCGAGGCCGCTGCCGTCGGGCAGGTTCATGTCGAGCAGGACCACGTCGACCTGGTCGGGGTGGCGCAGGACGTCGCGGGCGGCGGCGAGACTGCCGGCCTCGACCAGGCGGGCGTCGCGCACCTGGGGGTCTTCGGCGCGGGCCAGCACGGCCCGCACCAGCACGCGGTTGAGTTCCTCGTCCTCCACCAGCAGGATGCGTGCGGTCATCGGTCACCTCGTTCCGCAGTGTCGATCTCGAGTCGGCGCCGGGCGGCGGTGCCGCTGGCCAGCGCGACCAGGTTGTCCCACTCCTCGGCGCCGTGGATGGCGCGGGCCAGGAGCTTGCCGGTGACCTCCGCGTGCCCGGCCGTGACGGTGGCGGTCGAGGCGAGCGCGACCACCGGCACGTCCGCGTTCGCGGGGTCCTCGTTGAACGCGGCCAGCAGGGAGAACCCGTCCAGGTCGGGCATGCGCAGGTCGCAGACGATCAGGTCGAAGTGGTGGTTGCGGCTGATCTCTAGGCCCTCGCGGCCGTCCGCGCAGGAGATCACCTCGGCGCCGGCGGTACGCAGGCTCTCCTCCACCGAGTGGCGGCTCTCCTCGTCGTCGTCGACCACCAGGACCGTGGGCTGCTCGGCCGGGCCGGTGTAGATGTGCCGGGCCAGCGAGCCGACCAGTTGGTGGTCGTCGACCGGCTTGACCAGGAAGTCGGCGGCGCCCATGGCGATGCCGGCGTGCCGCTCGTCGACGACGGAGATGAACAGCACCGGGATCGTGGCGAGCAGGCCGTCGTTCTTCAGCTCGCGGATCACGGACCAGCCGTCGATGCCGGGCAGCACCACGTCGAGCAGGATCGCGTCCGGCGGGTTGAGGCGCGCGGCGTTCAGGCCGGACTCGCCGGACGTGGCCATCTCCACCCGGTAGCCGGCCTTCACCAGGTACGTGCGGATCAGCTCGGCGGACCGCACGTCGTCCTCGATCAGCAGGATCCGGCCGCGTTCCGGCAGTTGCGGCAGGACGACCACGGTGTCCGCGGCGACCGCGGGCTCGGTCGCGTCCGGCAGCGTGATGGTGAAGCGGCTGCCCGCGCCGAGCTCGGAGGTGACCGTGATGTCGCCGCCGTGCGCCTGCACCAGGCGGCGGGCCAGCGCCAGCCCGAGCCCGGTGCCGGCCTGGTGGTGCGCGCGGTCGCCGACCTGCTGGAACTCCTCGAACACGCGGGTCAGGTCCTCGTCGGCGATGCCGATGCCGGTGTCCGCGACGGTGATCGCCACCATCGGCCGGCCGTCGTCCGCGGTGAACGCGTGCGCCTCCAGCGTGATCGTGCCGCCGTCCGGCGTGAACTTGATGGCGTTGGAGAGCAGGTTCTCCAGGATCTGCCGGAACCGCAGCGCGTCGGCGCGCACGGTCAGCTCCGGCAGGTCGCAGACGATCCGCTGGGACTTCTTCTCGGTGAGCGGGCGCAGGCCGGTGAGCAGTTCCCGGGCCGCGTCGTCCACGCGCAGCGGCGCCGGGTGCAGGTCGATCCGGCCGGCCTCGACCTTGGCCAGGTCCAGGATGTCGTTGATCAGGCCGAGCAGGTGGCGGCCGCTGTTGTGGATGTGGTCGACCCAGTCCGCGGGCACGCTGCGCCGGTCCTCGACCGGCTGCTCGCCCCGCATCAGGTCGCTGAACCCGATGATCGCGTTCAACGGGGTACGCAGTTCGTGGCTCATGTTGGCCAGGAAGTCGCTCTTCGCCTGGCTGGCCTGGGTCAGCTTCTCCACGGACGCGGCCAGTTCGGCGGAGAGCCGGCGCTGCTCGTCCACCAGCCGCCGCTGCTCGGCCAGGACGCCGCCGCGTTCGGCCAGCACGCCGGCGTGCCCGCCGAAGTCGGCCAGCAGCCGCAGATCGTCCTCGTTGAACAGGCCCCGGTAGCGGTGGAAGATCAGGACCGCGCCGGTCTCGTGCGGTGGGATGCGCATGCGCAGCGTGGTCAGGTACCCGCGTTCGCCCTGGACGGCGTAGTGGCTGGCGAGCGTGGGCGGCGCGGCGCGGCGGCGGAACCGGGACACCGCGGCGAGCGGCACCGGCTGCGGCGCGTCCATCAACTCGTCCAGGTCGGCGGCGTCGAACCCGGTCAGCGACGCCTCGACCTCGCCCGCGTAGGCGGTCTGCTCGAGGTGCCCGCCGGCCTTGCGGACCAGCACCGCGACCGCGTCCGCCGCGGACTGGTCGCGCATCATCTCCGCGTACCGCTGCCAGATCTGCTGCCCGGTCTCGGTGGCCGGGGCGTCCAGCAGCCGGCCGGTGACGCCCTGCAGTGTCGTCGCGGACCACATCCGGCGCAGCCACGACGGCGGCAGGAACGCGGCGGCGTATCCGATGCCGCAGAGCACGGCCAGCACGCGCGCGGCCACGCTGAACGGCGACGGCCCGGGCCGGACCGGGAACAGCGCGCCGAACCCCATCAGCACCACCACGCCGGCGAACGCGATGGTGGCGCCGGCCGCGATCCACAGCCTGATCCCGGACGCGCCGGTCCGCCGGCGCGCCTCGGTGACCAGGTGCAGGCCGGGGATGGTCTCCGCGATCGCGAAGAACGCCATGGCGGCGATCAACGCGGCCGGGCGCAGCGGCCGCCCGGTCGGGATGAGCAGCAGCGTGGCGCCGAGCAGCAGACCGCCGGTGAGCGCCGCCAGGGTGAGCTGCCGCCGGACCGGGCGCAGCAGCGAGACCAGGCGCATCGTGAGGTACGGATGGAGCAGCAGCACCGGCAGGAACAGCGCGGTGACCGGCCGCTCGCCGCCGATCTCCGGGAGCCCGCCGGTCGTCCGGTTCAGCGCGTCGAGGGCGAAGATCGCGGTCGGCGCCGCGAAGACCAGCGCGACCTCGCGCTGCAGCGGGTCCGGGCGCCGGATGAGGTGGTAGAGCACGCGCAGGAAGAGCGCGATGAAGAGCACCTCCGCCGCGAGCACCACCAGCTGATTGCCGTCCAGTCTCATAGCAATACGCACTGTAGTTGTGCCTGGTGGCGCCGTCGGGTGTTTGCGTTAGAGATCGGCTATCCGGCGCGCGCGCCGTACCCGTGCGGTCGTTTTTCGGGGTTTTCATGGTGGAATATCGGAATGGCAGAGCTAGCGGAGCAGGTCCGGCAGGGCACCCACGACCTGGCCAACCTGCTCGGCATCGCCGCCAACTACCTGCAGTTCCTGGAGGAGGACCTGGACGGCGTGGCGGACGCCGGCGAGGCCCGCGCGCACGTCGAGCGGATCACCGCCGCGGTGGACCGGGCCGCCGAGGTCACCCGGAGACTGGCCGCCGCCGCGATCACCCCCTCCTGACCGCGTCGCCGCGCTTGCATAGGCTTGCGGCATGCAGCGGTGGCGGGGATACGACGCGGTTCCGGGCGGCTGGGGCCGATCGGTCGTGACGATCGGGGTCTTCGACGGGGTGCACCGCGGGCATCAGGCCACCATCGGCGACGCCGTGAAACGCGCCCGCGACCTGGGCATCCGCTCGGTGGTCGTGACGTTCGACCCGCACCCGTCCGAGGTGGTCCGGCCCGGCTCGCACCCGGCCGTGCTGACCGAGGCCGGCCGCAAGGCGGACCTGATCGAGGCGCTCGGCGTGGACGCGCTCTGCGTGGTGCCGTTCACCCAGGACTTCTCCCGCCGCGGCCCGGAGGAGTTCGTGCACGAGGTGCTGGTCGAGCACCTGCACGCGGCGCAGGTCGTGGTCGGGGACAACTTCCGGTTCGGGCACCGGGCGGCCGGCGACATCGCGCTGCTGCGGCGGCTCGGTCGCACGTTCGGCTTCGCCGTGGAGGACGCGCCGCTGATCACCGCGGAGGAGGGCACGGTCTTCTCCTCCACCTACATCCGGGCCTGCGTGGACGCGGGCGACGTGTCGGCCGCGACCCGCGCGCTGGGCCGCCCGCATCGGCTGGAGGGCGTCGTCGTCCGCGGCGACCAGCGCGGCCGTGAGCTCGGCTTCCCCACGGCGAACCTGCTCTCCGGGAGGTACGCCGCGATCCCGGCCGACGGCGTCTACGCGGGCTGGCTGGTGCGCCGCGACGAGCGGTTGATGGCCGCGGTGTCGATCGGCACCAACCCCACGTTCTCCGGCACCGAGCGCCGGGTCGAGGCGTACGCGCTGGACTTCGCGGGCGACCTCTACGGCGAGCGGCTGGCGCTGGACTTCGTGGTGCGGCTGCGCGAGACGCGTGCGTACGAGGGCATCGAGCCGCTGGTGGCGCAGATCACCGAGGACGTCGCCCAGGCCAGGGAGCTTCTCAGCGCTGGGTGAGCGGACCGGTTGCGGGCGGTGTTCGGATGAGTTGCTGTAGTGTGGTTGAGACGCCGGGTGTCCGGCGTTTCGCTCCGCCTGCCTGCTCGACGCCGCGGGCCGCGGATCAGCGACAGGTTGCAACCGACAGGATTTGATGGAATGGCGCTCGACCAAGAGCAGAAGAGCAAGATCCGCGCGGACTTCGCGACCGCCGAGGGTGACACCGGTTCCCCCGAGGTTCAGGTGGCCGTGCTGACCAAGCGGATCGCGGACCTGACCGAGCACCTCAAGGTGCACAAGCACGACCACCACAGCCGTCGTGGTCTGCTGCTGCTGGTCGGCCGCCGCCGCCGGCTGCTCAACTACGTCCAGAAGAAGGACATCGCCCGCTACCGGACGCTCATCGAGCGCCTCGGCCTGCGCCGATAGCCTCTTCGACGGGCGGCGGAAACGCCGCCCGTCTCCGCAACACACCACAAACGCACAGCTGGGCCGCACTGACCACCGCCGGTCAGCGCACCGGTCCTCGGTAGTGGCCTCCGGGCCGGCGGATCACCGCCGCCCCGGGCGCTTCGATCGAAGACCGGCCGACTGAGCAGTTGCCCCGACGCGGGCAACAGCGCCCCGGCAGAGGTGGTCGTGGCCCACGACCGATTGGAGTGCAACACCGCTTATGACCGAGCAGAACAACGCTCTCGGCACCCAGCACAGCACCGCAGTGATCGACAACGGCGCCTTCGGCACCCGTGAGATCACCTTCTCCACCGGCCGGCTCGCCAAGCAGGCCGCCGGCTCCGTCATCGCCCAGCTCGGCGAGACGGTCGTCCTCTCCGCGACCACGGCCAGCAAGACGCCGAAGGAGCACTTCGACTTCTTCCCGCTGACCGTCGACGTCGAGGAGCGGATGTACGCCGCGGGCCGCATCCCCGGCTCGTTCTTCCGCCGCGAGGGCCGGCCCAGCGAGGACGCGATCCTCACCTGCCGCCTGATCGACCGGCCGCTGCGCCCGTCGTTCACCAAGGGCCTGCGCAACGAGGTCCAGGTCGTCGAGACCGTGCTGGCGCTCGACCCGGCCCACCCGTACGACGTGGTCGCCATGAACGCGGCCTCGATGTCCACCAAGCTCTCCGGCCTGCCGTTCTCCGGCCCGATCGGCGCGACCCGGGTCGCGCACATCGACGGCCAGTGGGTGGCGTTCCCGACGCTGGAGGAGCTGGAGCGCGCCACGTTCGACATGGTCGTGGCCGGCCGGGTGCTCCCGGACGGCGACGTCGCGATCATGATGGTCGAGGCCGAGGCCACGCCGAACACGATCAAGCTGGTCTCCGCCGGTGCCCCGGCGCCGACCGAGGAGGTCGTGGCCAGCGGTCTGGAGGCCTCGAAGCCGGCGATCCGCGAGCTGTGCCGGGCGCAGAGCGCGCTGGCCGACGTCGCCGCCAAGCCGGTGCAGGAGTTCCCGGTCTTCCTGGACTACCAGGACGACGTGTACGAGGCCGTCTCCGCCGCCGCGCGCGGCGAGGTCGCCGAGGCGCTGAAGATCGCCGGCAAGGCCGAGCGCGAGGAGTCGCTCGACCTGGTCAAGGCGAAGGTCGCGGAGCAGCTCGCGGGCCAGTTCGAGGGCCGCGAGAAGGAGCTCTCCGCCGCGTTCCGGTCCGTCACCAAGTCCGAGGTCCGCGCGCGCGTGCTGCGCGAGGAGGTCCGGATCGACGGCCGCGGGCCGCGCGACATCCGGCCGCTGACCGCCGAGGTCGGCGTGCTGCCGCGGGTGCACGGCTCCGCGCTGTTCGAGCGGGGCGAGACCCAGATCATGGGCGTCACCACGCTGAACATGCTGCGCATGGAGCAGGCGCTGGACACGCTGGCGCCGGAGAAGTCCAAGCGCTACATGCACAACTACAACTTCCCGCCGTACTCGACCGGTGAGACCGGCCGGGTCGGCTCGCCGAAGCGCCGCGAGATCGGCCACGGCGCGCTCGCCGAGCGGGCGCTCGTGCCGGTGCTGCCGACGCGCGAGGAGTTCCCGTACGCGATCCGCCAGGTCTCCGAGGCGCTGGGCTCCAACGGCTCCACCTCGATGGGCTCGGTCTGCGCGTCCACGCTGGCGCTGCTCTCCGCGGGTGTCCCGCTGAAGGCGCCGGTCGCCGGCATCGCGATGGGCCTCATCTCCGACGAGGTCGACGGCAAGACGCAGTACGTCACGCTGACCGACATCCTCGGCGCCGAGGACGCGTACGGCGACATGGACTTCAAGGTCGCCGGCACCAGCGAGTTCGTCACCGCGCTCCAGCTCGACACCAAGCTGGACGGCATCCCGTCCGACGTGCTGGCCGCCGCGCTCCAGCAGGCGCACGACGCCCGGCACACCATCCTCGGCGTGATGCAGGCCGCGATCGAGGGCCCGGGCGAGATGTCCGACCACGCGCCGCGCGTCACCACGGTGAAGATCCCGGTCGACAAGATCGGCATGGTCATCGGCCCGAAGGGCCAGACGATCAACGCGATCCAGGACGAGACCGGCGCCGAGATCTCCATCGAGGACGACGGCACGATCTACGTCGGCGCCACCAACGGCCCCTCGGCCCAGGCGGCGGTCGACCGGATCAACGGCATCGCGAACCCGACGCTGCCGAAGGTCGGCGAGAAGTTCCTCGGCACGGTCGTCAAGACGGCCGCGTTCGGCGCGTTCATCTCGCTGCTGCCGGGCCGCGACGGCCTGCTGCACATCTCCAAGGTGGGCAACGGCAAGCGCGTCGACAAGGTCGAGGACTTCCTCAACGTCGGCGACAAGATCGAGGTCCAGATCGCGGACATCGACCAGCGCGGCAAGATCTACCTCGACAAGGTCCGGGCCGAGGGCGAGGAGGCCCCCGCTCCGGCGGAGGCCGGCGCCGGCTCGGGCGACCGCCCGCCCCGTGGCGACCGCGGTGACCGCGGCCCGCGCGGCGACCGTGGGGACCGGGGCGGGGACCGTGGCGACCGCGGTGGCGACCGCGGTGACCGCGCTCCGCGCGAGCGTGACGGCGAGGGTGGTGGCGAGGGCGGCGACGGCCCGCGTCGTCGCCGGACCCGCCGCGACTGATGACGAACCCCGTACAGCGGGGCGCCGACCCACTGGGCGGCACGGTCAACAAGACCGTGCTGCCCAGTGGGCTGCGCATCGTCACCGAGTCCATCCCGACCGTCCGCAGCGTGTCGATCGGGATCTGGGCCGCCATCGGCTCCCGCGACGAGACGCCGGAGCTCTCCGGCGCCTCGCACTTCCTGGAGCACCTGCTCTTCAAGGGCACCGAGCGGCGTACCGCGATGGACATCTCCGCGGAGATCGAGGCGGTCGGCGGCGAGACGAACGCGTTCACCGCCAAGGAGTACACCTGCTACTACGCGCGCGTGCTGGACGAGAACCTGCCGCTCGCGGTCGACGTGCTCTGTGACCTCGCGGCGAACTCCGTGCTCGCCGACGCGGACGTGGAGACCGAGCGTGGCGTGATCCTGGAGGAGATCGCCATGCACGACGACGAGCCCGGCGACCAGGTGCACGACATCTTCACCGAGCTGATCTACGGCGACCACCCGCTCGGCCAGCTCATCTCCGGCACCGAGCAGACCATCGGCGCGATGACCCGCGCGCAGATCGAGACGTTCTACCGCGAGCGCTACACCGCGCCGCACCTGGTGATCGCGGCCGCCGGCAACCTCGACCACGACGCGATCGTCACCCAGGTGACGGCCGCGCTGGCCGGCACGCCGCTGGACGGCCCGCCCGCCGAGCCCGCCGCCCGCCGCCCCGGCACGCCGTCGCCCACCTACGCGCCACCCGCGCGGACCGTGGAGCCGAAGGACACCGAGCAGGCGCACGTGGTGATCGGCGCGCCCGGCCTGGCCCGGCTCGACGACCGCCGGTTCACCGCCGGCGTGCTCAACAACGTGCTCGGCGGCGGCATGTCCAGCCGCCTCTTCCAGGAGATCCGGGAGAAGCGCGGCCTGGCCTACTCGGTCTACTCGTACACCACGCAGTACGCCGACTCCGGCCTCTTCGCGGTCTACGCGGGCTGCGCGCCCGGCAAGGTCGAGGAGGTGCTGGACCTGACCCGCGCCGAACTGGCCGAGGTCGCCCGGACCGGCCTCACCGCCGAGGAACTCGCCCGCGGCAAGGGCATGACCAAGGGCGCGTTCGTGCTGGGCCTGGAGGACACCGGCTCCCGGATGACCCGCCTGGCCAAGGCCGAGCTGCTCTACGACGACCTGCTGCCGGTCGCCGGCTACCTCGACCGGGTGGACGCGGTCACCGGGGACGAGGTCGGCGCGCTCGCCGCGGACCTGCTCACCCGGCCGCACTCGCTCGCGGTCGTGGGCCCCTTCGACGAGGACGCCGACTGGCCTCTGGGATAGTGACGCGGTGAGTGACACTATCCCGGTGGGCGTGCTCGGTGCCCACGGCCGCATGGGCACCGAGGTCTGCAAGGCGGTCGGCGCCGCCGCCGACCTTGAGCTGGTGGCCCAGATCGACGCCGGCGAGCCGCTCGACCCGGCGGCCGCCGCGCGCGTCATCGTGGACTTCACCACGCCCGACGCCGTCATGGAGAATCTGCGCTGGAGCATCGCCCGGGGCATCCACGCGGTCGTCGGCACCAGCGGCTTCACGGAGGAGAAGTTCGCGCAGCTACGGTCGTGGCTGGCCGACAGCCCGGGCGTCGGCGTGATCGTCGCGCCGAACTTCGGCATCGGCGCGGTGCTGATGATGGAGTTCGCGGCGCGCGCCGCCCGCTACTTCGAGTCCATCGAGATCATCGAGCAGCACCACCCGCGCAAGCTCGACGCCCCCAGCGGCACCGCCATGCACACCGCCCGGCTGATCGCCGCCGCCCGCGCCGAGGCCGGCCTGCCCCCCATGCCGGACGCCACCAAGGACGAGCTCCCGGGCGCCCGCGGCACCGACGTCGACGGCGTGCGCGTCCACGCGATCCGCGCCACCGGCCTGGTCGCCCACCAGGAGGTCGTCTTCGGCGCCCTCGGCGAGACCCTCACCATCCGCCACGACTCGCTGGACCGGGCCTCCTTCATGCCCGGCGTCCTGCTGGCCGTGCGCGAGGTGCCGTCCCGTCCGGGCCTCACGGTCGGCCTCGCACCACTGCTGTAGCCGGCCGTCCCTCGCGTCTCGAAGCGGGAAGACCACGCTCTCGGTCTTCCCGCTTCCGGCGTGGCCGGGACGGGCATGCTCCCGTGGCGCTGTGCGGGCTCCGGGGGTGACCGCTTCCGGCGTGGTCCGGTCGCGCATGCTCCAGCTTCCCGCTTTCGGCGTGGTCGGGCCGCGCATCCTCCCGTGGCGCTGTGCGGGCTCCGGGGGTGACCGCCTTTGGGCGTGGTCCGGTCGCGCATGCTCCAGCTTCCCGCTTTCGGCGTGGTCGGGCCGCGCATCCTCCCGTGGCGCTGTGCGGGCTCCGGGGATGACCGCTTCCGGCGTGGTCCGGTCGCGCATGTTTCCCGGCGGGGCCGTGCCGCCTCCGAGGATGACCTCGAACCAAGATTTTCCCACTCCCAGCGTGGTCCAGCCGCGCATGCTCCCGCGGGCAAACCTTGCCGCGAGCTCCGACTCCGCTGGCGCTCCGCTCCGCTCGCGGCGTCGGAGCCGGTTGGGTGGGCGGCTGGGGAGAACCGCGGTGGTCGTGGCCGGTCTGGCCGCACGGCGCGCGTCTGGTCCCGGCCGGGAAAGGCGTGCGGCCAGATCCGCGGTCGGCCCGACGTCGCTGCTGGCCGGCTTTCGCGGCTGGCAGCCTCCGGCTGCCGGGCACCCTCTCGCTGTTGGCCTTTTCGCTGCTTCCGCCGACAACGGGTCGCGTCGGCCGGGAGCGTCGGCCGCGAGGGGCGGCCGCGAGGGGCGGTCCCGGCTCACGGGAGCCGCGCGGGTTTCAAGCCGGCCGGCCGCGGGACCGGCAGGGAGGAGCGCCAGCGACGACCGGTGCCCGCGGGAGCATGCGGATCGTCGCCACGCCGGAAGCGGGCAAAGCGGTTCTGTGATCTTTTAGAATGTCGAAAATCCGACAAAGCACTCTAGAGCGGGGCGTCCGCCAGGGAGACGTGCAGGCGGAGCTGGGGGATGAGCAGGTCGTCGACGTCGAGGGCGCGGGAGGCGCCGTCCGGTTCCCAGCCGGCGGAGCCGAGGAATTTGCGGGTCGCGGCGTCCGCGTCGTATGCCCAGGCGATGGCGGTGCCGAAGAGGTCCTCGCGCCACAGGTCGACGGCGGCGGACAGCAGCCGGCTGCCGTGGCCGCGCCGGCCCCAGCGCGGCTCGACCAGCAGATCGGTGACGGCCGCCACGTCCGGGCCGAGCGCGCCGGGGTCCTCGCCGGGCGCGAGTGCCTGCTCGTCGGCCGGACCCGCTGCCGCGAAGCCCACCAGATACGATTGTTCGGCCTGCTCAATGGCGACCAGCACCCGGTGCCGGGGGGTCGGCGGGGCTTCGATCGAGTCCCGCCAGCGCTCCGTCAGCCAGGTGACGTCGAGCGTGTCGAGCACCTGCCTGGGCAGCAACCGGCGATACGCGACCCGCCAGGTCGTGAGCTGGATTCGCGCGATGTCACCGGCGTCCTGCGGGCCGGCCGGGCGAACGTACCCGAGTGCCATGGTTGGCAAGCGTACGTGTACACACTCGATCTCTGGGGGACTCTTCCGATGCGGACGCTCTGGCGGGTCGCCGGCGTGGTGCTGTTCGCCGTCGTCGTCGCCGTCTTCGACCTGGTCACCTCCGCGCGGCACGGCTTCTTCGACCTGAAGGTCTACTGGGGAGCGCTGAACTACTGGGCCAACGACGGCGGGATGCTCTACGACTACCTGAACCCGAACACGCTGTACGGGTTCACGTACCCGCCGTTCGCCGCGTTCGTGATGCTGCCGATGGCGTGGGTGTCGTGGCCGGCCGCGATCACGATCAGCGTGGTCGCGACCGTGGTGGTCTCCGCGCTGCTGGTGTGGTGGCTGATCCGGCCGATCGCGCAGCGCCAGGGCTGGACGCCGTGGCTGGCGTTCGCGATCGCGGCGTGCCTGGTCGCGGCGTACGAGCCGATGCGCGAGACGGTGAACTTCGGGCAGGTCAACATGCTGCTGCTGTTCCTGGTCGCGGTGGACGTGCTGTTCCTGGTCGGCCGGGGGAGCCCGCTCGGCGGCGTGGGCATCGGCCTGGCCACCGCGATCAAGCTGACGCCCGGCGTGTTCATCATCTATCTGCTGGTCACCGGCCGCTGGCGGGCCGCGATCACCGCGTCCGGCACGGCCGCGTTCGTGACGCTGGTCGCCGCCGTGATCGCGCCGGACGCGTCCCGCGAGTTCTGGACGTCCGCGCTGTGGAACACCGATCGCGTCGGCGACCTCGGCTTCATCTCCAACCAGTCGTTCCAGGGCGTGATCGCGCGGCTGTTCGGTGACGACGTGAAGCCGCTCTGGGCGCTGCTGGTGGTGGCCACGCTGATCTTCTGGGGCTGGCGCTGCCGGGCCGCGGTGCGGGCCGGTGACGAGCGGGCCGGGCTGGCGCTGACCGCGGTGCTGGGCTGCCTGATCAGCCCGGTGACCTGGGTGCACCACCTGGTCTGGCTGCTGCCCGCGCTGTTCCTGATCGCCGGCGGCGGCTTCCGGGCGACCGGGCGGCGCCGGCGGGTGATGCTGGCGATCGCGTTCCTGAGCTGGGCGGTGCTGTGCAGCCGGCTGGTCTGGCTGTGGACGTACAACACCGGCGGGCTGGTCGGGCTGCTCGGCGGCAGCGCCTACGTCTGGATCAGCATCCTGCTGCTGGTGGCGATCCCGATCGAGCCGGCGCCCGCGGCGGCCGCGGAGGATCAGGACCTGGCCGAGGGCACGGAGGAGGCGCGGCCGTCCCTGGTCGCCTGAGAATTGTCGGCGGGTGCCGGTAGCGTGCGCTCGATGGCCATCTCCGACGATCTCTCGCTCGCCCAGGCGCGGCGCGTCACGCTCGCCGCGCAGGGCTTCACCGACCCCGCGCCGGGCGGGGCGGTCACCATGCGGCACCTGCGGCGCGTGCTGGGCCGGGTCGGCCTGCTGCAGATCGACTCGGTCAACGTGCTCCAGCGCGCGCACTACCTGCCGATGTACAGCCGGCTCGGGCCGTACCCGACGGACCTGCTGGACCGCGCGTCCACCCGCCGGCCGCGCACGCTGTTCGAGTACTGGGGGCACGAGGCCTCGCTGATCCCGGTCGAGCTGCAGCCGGCGCTGCGCTGGCGGATGGCGGAGGCGCACACGTCCGCCTGGGGCGGCATGCGGCGCATCGCGCAGGAGCAGCCCGGGCTGGTCTCCTGGGTGCTCGACGAGGTGCGCACGCGCGGCCCGCTGACCGCCGCCGAGATCGAGCACGACGCGCCGCGCGAGACCGGCAACTGGGGGTGGAACTGGTCGGTCGTCAAGCGCGCCCTGGAGTGGCTGTTCTGGTCCGGGGAGGTCACCTCGGCCGGCCGCAACTCCGCGTTCGCCCGGCTCTACGACGTGCCCGAGCGGGTGCTGCCGGCGTCCGTGGTCGGCGCGCCGACGCCGCCGGTCGAGGACGCGCACCGGCGGTTGGTGGAGATCTCCGCCCGCGCGCTCGGCGTGGCCGCGGAGCCGGAGTTGCGCGACTACTTCCGGCTGCCGGTGGCCGGCGCCCGCCGCGCGATCGCGGAGCTGGCCGAGCAGGGCACGCTCCGGCCGGTCAGCGTCGAGGGCTGGAGCAAGCCCGCCTACCTGCACGCGGACGCCCGGCTGCCGCGCCGGGTGCGGGCCAGCACGCTGGTCAGCCCGTTCGACCCGGTGGTCTGGGAGCGGGCGCGGGCCGAGCGGCTGTTCGGCTTCACGTACCGGATCGAGATCTACGTGCCCGCGCCGCAGCGGCTCTACGGCTACTACGTGCTGCCGTTCCTGCACGGCGAGCGTTTCGCCGCGCGCGTCGACCTGAAGGCGGACCGCAAGGCCGGCGTGCTGCGCGTGCCCGCGGCCTGGCGTGAGCCGCACGCGGACGAGGCGGAGACCGCGTCGGCGCTCGCGGCCGAGCTGCGCCGCCTGGCGGGCTGGCTCGGCCTGGCCGAGGTGGCCGCGCCGGACCGGGGTGATCTGATGCCCGCGCTGTCCGCCGCGCTCGCCGCCGATCCGGGCGCGGACCCGGTCCCGGCCGTGGCGACGGGCGCGGCGGCGGACGGCCGAGCCCCGACCGGCGGATGAGCGTGCGGGCGGCGCCGTTGTAGGTTGGAGTCATCCGGTGCGGGTGCCGGGTGAGTCTGGGGAGTCGGCATGACCGGTGAGCCGTCGCAGGCGGGCACGGCGTCCGTGGACGCGACCCCACCGCCGCCGCCCGAGGGGATGTACCCGCCCTATCCGCCCTATCCGGGTTATCCGCCGCACCGGCCGGACCGGCTGACTCGGATCGTCACGCGGATCCACGCGCGCACGCCGCGCTGGCTGGCGCCGCTCGCCGTGTTCGGGTGCGTCTCCGCCGCCGCGGGTTACGTGCTCTGGGCCGACCCGGCCGCGGCCGACGCGAACGCGCAGCCCACCTGCATCGTCAAGTACCTGACCGGCTTCGACTGCCCGGGCTGCGGCGGCACCCGCGCGGTCTGGTACATGATGCACGGCGACATCCCGGCGGCCGCCCGCCACCACGCGGTGCTGCTGTTCGCGGTCCCGTTCGTGGCCTACCTCTACGTGGCCTGGGCCGGTCGGGCGATGTTCGGCTGGCAGCTGCCGCGATGGGAGCCCTCGTCGAGGGCGTTGATCTGGTTCCTCGCCGCCTGGGGCGTCTTCTCCGTGGCGCGCAACCTGCCGTGGGAGCCGTTCACCTGGTTCTTCGTCTGAGCGGTAGTCTGTGCGGGTTTGCGCAAGACCGAGGGGGTCCGAGATGGCGGAGATCGTGCCGCAGCAGGTGCAGCTGATCGCGTGGACGCAGTTCCAGGCGCCCGAGGGCGTGGAGTGGTCGACGGACGCCGAGGGGGGCCAGGCGCTCGCCGAGTTCGCCGGGCGCGCCTGCTACCAGTCGTGGAAGAAGCCGAACCCGAAGACCGCCACCAACGCGGGCTATCTGGAGCACATCCTGGAGACCGGGCACTTCTCCGTGCTGGAGCACGGCTCGGTCAGCTTCTACTTCAGCGGCATCTCCCGCTCGCTCACGCACGAGCTGATCCGGCACCGCCACTTCTCCTACTCGCAGCTCTCCCAGCGGTACGTTCCGGAGCGCGACGCCGCGTTCGTCGAGCCGGACGTGATCGCGAGCGACCCGGAGCTGCACAAGAAGTTCGAGGACGCCGCGGACGCCAGCCTCCGGGCGTACACGGAGCTGCTGGAGGGCCTGGAGGCGAAGTTCGCCGACGTGGAGAGCCCGACCCTGCGCCGCAAGCAGGCCCGGCAGGCCGCGCGCGCGATCCTGCCGAACGCGGTCGAGACCCGGATCGTGGTGACCGGCAACTACCGGGCGTGGCGGCACTTCATCGCGCTGCGTGCCACCGAGGCGGCCGACGTCGAGATCCGTGAGCTGGCCGTCGAGTGCCTGCGGCAGCTCCAGCGCGTCGCGCCGAACGTGTTCGGCGACTTCACCCTCACCACGCTGGCGGACGGCACCGAGATCGCGCACAGCCCGCACGCGGAGCGGTCCTGAGATAAATCTTCCGGCACCGTCCGGCCCGCCGGCGGCGCAGGCTTTGTCCCGTGCCCGCCGGGTGGGCGGAAGAAGGCGTCGACCGTACCCGCGTGGGTGGAAAAAACGACGGCGGACCGGCGGCGGGCCGTGGACCGGAGACGACGAGGCCTTAAGGCCGCTCGGCGGCCGTCCGCTAGGTTGTGTGCATGACGCACGACCACCGCGCCGCACGCGGGTCCGACGCCCGGCGGCCATTCGGACGAGTTATCACGGCCATGGTGACGCCGTTCCGCCCGGACGGCTCGCTGGACGCCGACGGCGCGCAGAAGCTCGCGGCGCACCTGGTCGACGTGCAGCGCAACGACGCGCTGGTGCTCAGCGGCACCGGCGGTGAGTCGCCGACCACCTCGGAGGCGGAGAAGGAGACGCTGATCCGCGTCGTCCGCGAGGCGATCGGCGACCGCGCCCGCATCATCGCGGGCGTCGGCACCAACGACACCGCGCACACCGTGGAGCTGGCCCGCGCCGCCGAGAAGGCGGGGGCGGACGGTCTGCTGGTCGTCACGCCGTACTACAACAAGCCGCCGCAGGCCGGCCTGGTCCGCCACTTCACCACCGTGGCCGGCGAGACCGGGCTGCCGGTGATGCTCTACGACATCCCGCACCGCTCCGGCATACCGATCGCGACCGAGACGCTGATCCGCGTCGCCGAGCACCCCAACATCGTGGCGGTGAAGGACGCGAAGAGCGACCTGATCGCCAGCTCCACCGTGCTGGCCAGCACGGATCTGGCGTTCTACTCCGGCGAGGACGCGGGCACGCTGCCCTGGCTGTCGATCGGCGCGGTCGGCGTGGTCGGCACGTCCACCCACTTCGTGGGCGCGCGGACCCAGGAGCTGATCGCGGCGTTCGAGCGCGGCGACGTCGCCGAGGCGCTCCGCCTGCACCGGCAGCTCCTGCCGATCTATACGGGCATCTTCCGCACCGCGGGCACCATCCTGGTCAAGGCCGGGCTCAACGCCATGGGCCTGCCGGCCGGGCCGGTGCGATCGCCGCTGGTGGATGCCACCGAGGACGAGACGGCGCAGCTGCGCGCCGATTGCCTGGCCGCCGGCGTGACGTTGGCGGCATGATTAACGCACCGAGGTGATTGCATGACGCGACGTACAACCCTGTCCGGCGTTCGGCATCGGGTGGTGGGGGTGTGACCACGGATCAGACCGCCGTGCACGTGCCGCCGCTGCCCAAGGGGGCCCTCCGGGTGCTCCCGCTGGGCGGGCTGGGCGCGATCGGCCGCAACATGACCGTCTTCGAGTACGACGGCAAACTGCTCATAGTCGACTGCGGGGTGCTCTTCCCCGACGTGGACCAGCCCGGCGTGGACCTGATCCTGCCGGACTTCACCCCGATCCTGGACCGGCTCGCCGACGTGCAGGCGATCGTGCTCACCCACGGGCACGAGGACCACATCGGCGCGGTGCCGTACCTGCTGGCCCACAAGAAGGACATTCCGCTCGTCGGGTCGCAGTTCACGCTGGCGCTGGTCGAGGCCAAGCTGGCCGAGCGGCGGATCGACCCGTACACGCTGACCGTCAAGGAGGGCCGGAGCGAGAAGCTCGGGCCGTTCGAGTGCGAGTTCTTCGCGGTCAACCACTCGATCCCGGACGCGCTCGCGGTCGCGATCAAGACGCCGGCCGGCACCGCGCTGCACACCGGCGACTTCAAGATGGACCAGCTGCCGCTGGACGGCCGGATCACCGACCTGGCCGGGTTCGCGCGGCTCGGCAGCGAGGGCGTCGACCTGCTGCTCTCCGACTCGACGAACGCGGAGATCCCCGGCTTCGTCTCCCCGGAGCGGGAGATCGGCCCGGTCATCGACTCGATCTTCGCCAAGGCGACCGGCCGCATCATCGTGGCCAGCTTCGCCTCGCACGTGCACCGCGTCCAGCAGGTGCTCGACTCCGCGCACGAGCACGGCCGCAAGGTCGCGTTCATCGGGCGGTCCATGGTGCGGAACATGGGCATCGCGCGCGACCTCGGGCTGCTGCACATCCCGGACCGGCTGGTCGTCGGCATGGACGAGGCGATGAACCTGCCGCCGGACCAGATCGTGCTGATGTCCACCGGCTCCCAGGGTGAGCCGATGAGCGCGCTCGGCCGGATGGCCACCGGCGACCACCGGCACGTCACGATCGCGCCCGGCGACACGGTGGTGCTGGCCAGTTCGCTGGTGCCGGGCAACGAGACCTCGGTCTACCGGGTGATCAACCGGCTCTCCCGGGCCGGCGCGACAGTGATCCACAAGGAGGTCGCGAAGGTCCACGTCTCCGGCCACTCGCCCGCCGGTGAGCTGCTCTACCTGCTCAACGTGGTCAAGCCGCGCAACCTGATGCCGGTGCACGGCGAGTGGCGGCACCTGCGCGCCCACGCCCGGCTGGGCATCGAGTCCGGGCTCAGGCCCGAGCACGTGGTGCTGGCCGAGGACGGCGACATCGTGGACCTGGTCGACGGCCGCGCCCGCGTGGTCGGCCACGCCGGCAACCGGTACATCTACGTCGACGGCCTCGCGGTCGGCGACGTCGGCGAGTCGCTGCTCACCGAACGCAAGATCCTCGGCGACGGCGGCTTCATCGCCGCGACCGTGGTGGTCGACTCCGTCACCGGCAAGGTGGTCGGCGGCCCGGCGATCTCCGCCAAGGGCTTCTCCGAGGACCCGGAGGCGTTCAACCCGGTGCTGCCGCTGATCACGGACGGGCTCAACCGGGCCGCCGGGGACGGCATCACCGACCCGCACCAGCTCCAGCAGATCGTGCGGCGGATCGTGGGCCGGTGGGTGAACGAGGCGTACCGGCGCCGTCCCATGATCGTCCCTAACGTGGTCGAGGTCTGATCCGGCCGGTGTCGGTCCCTTCGCGGAGATCGACACCGGCCGTTTGCTTTCCGCTATTTGCCATACTGCAGATTGCCTTGTAGCGATCACGGGCGGTAACTGCTTCACTCGACGGCAGCGGGGGGAACCACACTGGGGGGAACGATCGGCACCCGGCTCTCACCCGGCCGGGTGCCGATTGGGGGGAGCTGATGCCATGCACCTTCTGATGCACCTCACGACCGGCGCATCCACGGCCGTGGCCGTCGGTGCCGTCTCCGCCGCCGTTCTCGGCGGCGCCTGCCTGCGCGTTCGCCCCCGGCCCTGGCTGCCGCGGGCGACCGGCCACATCGTTGCGGCATTCACCGGCGAGTCCGCGGACCGGTGCAGGCCGGCCGGGGCGCGGCCGATCGGGCAGGGCTGAGCCGGTGCAGACTGCGGTGTCCCTACCGGCCATACGGCAGACACCTCCGGTGTCGGCCGGCGGGGGCACCGCCAGGCGGCCACGATGACCTCCCAGGACCCTCCGGCCGTCGCCCGCCGCCGCGTCCGCCTGGCCCTGCGCAACGCACGCCAGCGCAAGAAGCTCACCCAACAGCAGGTGGCGGATGCGCTGGAGTGGTCGCTGAGCAAGGTTCAGCGCATCGAGAAGGGCGATGTCAGCATCTCCACCACGGACCTGCGCGCCGTGCTCGCCCTGCTCGGCGTCGTGGACCCCCGGCGCATCTCCCAGCTCATCGAGGACGCGAAGGCCTCCCGCCGGCAACGCTGGTGGACCACGGCGGAGTACCGGGACCATCTGAGCCCGGCGATGTTGCAGCTGTTGCAGTTCGAGTCGGAGGCGACCGCGATCCGGGTGTTCCAGGCGACGCTCATTCCCGGCGTCCTGCAGACGCGCGCCTATGCGGATGCGATCCAGCATTTCTGGTCCGCCGACGTTCCGGATGCGGATATGAAGGTGCGCGTCGACCTTCGGAGGCGCCGCGGCGAGAGCCTGTTCGGTGTGCCGGATCCGCCGAAGTACCTGCTCATTCTGGACGAGTCGGTGCTGCACCGGGAGATCGGCGGCCCCGAGGTCTTCGCGGAGCAGCTCGAATCCCTGCTGGAGAAGATCAGGGAGCGCCTCATCACGGTACGGTTCGTGCCGTTCTCCGACGGGGCCAAGCTGGTGATGCGCGGTTCCTTCACCATCCTCGAGCTGCCGGACGAGGAGGACGTCTTCCTGTATCAGGAGGAGGGCTGGAGCGACTCCATGCAGCACTCCATGCCGTGGATCCAGCGCTATCGGGAGAGCTTCGAGCAGGCCTGGGAGGTCAGCTTTCCCCCGGACGTGTCAGCACGTCTCATCGAAAGTCGTGTCCTGAGGCTTCGGACCCTGCTAGACAGGCAGCGGCACTCTGCCTAGCGGCTGGTTTGGAACTTCCACCGGCCGCGATAACGCGAATGGAGGGGTCCACATGAAATCTGCTGCACAATGGCGCAAAAGCACCTATTGTGACACCGCATCGTGTGTCGAGGTCGCTGATCTATCTCATGGTGTTGTCGGCCTGCGCGATGGAAAGAATCCGTCCGGGCCGGTCCTGCGTTTCTCCGCTCCCGATTGGCATGCGTTTCTCGACATGCTCAAGTTGAAGGATATGGGCTGACAGGGAATCCCGGCAAAGGGCGTGACCGCGGCATGCGGTCACGCCCTTTCGCTTTGCGTAAGTGAGTAATTACATTGAGTGGCGACATTGAAGGAGGTCGACATGGCGAGTGCCGATCAAGCCCGAAAGACCTGGCGGCGCAGTACCCGATGTGACACCAGTGCATGCGTGGAGGTGGCGACCGCGCATTCCGGAACGTCGGTCAGGAACAGCACCGACGCGGCCGGGCCAATGCTGATCTTCTCTGCGGAAGCGTGGCGGGCATTCCTCGGAAAGATCAAGTGATCTCCGCCGGAGGATGCTGAGCGCGATCAAGTCAGCGGGTTACGCGCTCCGGACCATCGAGGTTCACCGAAAGGAGGGTGACTTTCCCCACGATCGATCCCCTAATCCATTCCTGGCCCCCGCGCCGTACCCCCACCCGACGTCGCCGCGGCGTCCCGGCGGGGGAGTCAGGTAAGGAGATGACGGATGGATCGTAGACGCGCACTCACCACGGCGGTGGTCATCGCCACGGCAGGTGCCGCCGTCGCGCTGACGTTCCCCGCGTTCGCCGGGACCGGTGAGCGGGAGCGGCCCAGCGGTGACGTGACCGCCGACCGTGCGCTCGCCGCGCCCGAGGTGCTGGCCGCGCTCTCCCGCGACTTCGGCCTGACCACCGAGCAGGCGACCGACCGGCTGGCGGCGGAGCGGGAGGCGGCGGAGGCGGTCCGTACCGTCAAGGCCGCGGCCGGCGCCGCGTGGGCCGGTGCGTGGCTCGCCGAGAACGCAGAGACACTGACCATCGCGGTGACGGACCAGGCGCTGGCCGACGAGGTTCGGGCGGCCGGCGCCGAGCCGAAGATCGTGGCGCACAGCTCGGCCGTGCTGGACCAGGTCAAGTCCGCGCTCGACACGAACGCGGACGAGGCCGCCGAGTCGATCCCCGGCTGGTACGTCGACCCGTCGAGCAACACCGTGGTCGTGCTGGCCCGCGCGGACGTCGCGGACGCGGAGGCGACCGCGAAGGAGTTCGCCGAGGCCAGCGGCGTGGACGCGGCGGCGGTGCGGGTCGAGACCAGCGAGGAGGCGCCGAAGCCGCTGTTCGACGTGGTCGGCGGCGACGCGTACTCGGTCGGCAACGCGGGCTGCTCGATCGGCTTCTCGGTGGTCGGCGGCTTCGTCACGGCCGGCCACTGCGGCCGGG
Organism: Catenuloplanes atrovinosus; assembly: GCF_031458235.1. Classification (NCBI taxonomy): domain Bacteria; kingdom Bacillati; phylum Actinomycetota; class Actinomycetes; order Micromonosporales; family Micromonosporaceae; genus Catenuloplanes; species Catenuloplanes atrovinosus. The sequence continues at coordinate 217,014 of NZ_JAVDYB010000001.1, forward strand.
CCGGCGCGGACACCCGCGGCGTGAACGGCGTGGCGCAGGGCGAGATCACCGCCTCCTCGTTCCCCGGCGACGACTTCGCGGTGGTTCGGACGAACGCGGACTGGACGCCGACCGCCTCGGTCAACAACTACAACGGCGGCGTGCTGCCGGTCGCCGGTTCCGAGGTCGCACCGGTCGGCGCGTCCATCTGCCGCTCCGGAGCCACCACCGGCCTGCACTGCGGCGAGGTGCGGGCGCTGAACGCCACGGTCAACTACGCCGAGGGTACGGTCACCGGCCTCACCCGGACCAGCGTCTGCGCCGAGCCGGGCGACTCCGGCGGCGCGTTCATCGCCGGCGACCAGGCCCAGGGCGTCACGTCCGGCGGCTCCGGCGACTGCACCCGCGGCGGCGTCACGTTCTTCCAGCCGGTCAACGAGATCCTGGAGCGGAACAACCTGACGCTGATCACCACCGGCGACGGCGGCACCCCGCCCGCCACCACGCCGCCCGCGACGCCGCCGGCCACCACGCCGCCGGCCGAGCCGAGCGAGCCGCCGGCCGACGGCGGGGACTGCGCGGCCGAGGGCAGCGTGGCGCGCGACGGCACGATCACCCGGCCCGGCCAGCGCCGCGACGTGGTCCGCTTCCGGGCGCCGGCCGGCACGCACGCGGCCTGCCTGACCGCGCCCGAGGGCGCCGACTTCGACCTCTACCTCCAGCAGCAGGTGAACGGCGGCCGCTGGGTCACCGTCGCCCGCGCCGCCACGGACGCGGGGTCGGAGACGCTGACCTTCGAGGGCGGGGCCGGCAATTACCGCTACCGTGTCGCCTCGGCCTCCGGGACCGGCGAGTTCGAGCTGCGCTTCGCGGTGAACTAGCGGTCACCGGAAAGACGTCGGTGCGAGGCGGTCAACGGGTCAGCCGCCTCGCACCGATCTCCCGTTCTCAGGGCCACGATCTCCCCGCTTCCGGCGTGGTCGCGGGCCGCTTGCTCCCGCGGGCACCGGTCGGCCGCATGAGCACAGGGGTGGGTGGCCGGGGGCCGGGCTCCCTGCGATCCGTGGGTGGGCGCTTCACAAGAGCTACCGTGGCGGCGTGGACTATCAGGCGCTGGTCGTGGTCGCGCTGGTGCTGCACGCCGGCTTCCTGGCGTACCTGGCGGTCGGCGGCCTGGTCGCGTGGTGGTGGCCGCGGACGATCTGGGCGCACCTGCTCGCCGCGGTCTGGGGCGTGCTGGTGGTGGCCGCGTCGCTGCCCTGCCCGCTGACCACCCTGGAGCACTGGGCGCGCCGCCACGCCGGACAGTCCGTCCCGGACGCCGGGTTCATCGACCGTTACCTGACCGGCGTGATCTACCCCGAGGACCAGGTGTGGACGGCCCGGATCGTGCTGGCGCTGGTGGTGGTCGCCTCTTGGGTGGGGTTCGCGCTGCGGTGGCGCCGTCGCCGCGCGCAGGATCGCGCCCGCATTTCAGGTCAAGCCGCGACATATCGGTGAGAGTGAGATCTCGTTGCGAGTGACACGCGGCGAATAGACCGGCCTTACCGGCGTGCCGCCGTTACCGTGGCATCATGGCAGGTCGTACCTCTCCGGCGAAGCGGCGGACCACGCCGGCGGCGCGGACGGGCACATCCTCCTCGCGCACCCCGGCGTCGTCCCGCGCCCGCGCGTCCGCGCCCCGGAAGTCCACGGCCCGGCGGCCCGCGCCGCGCGCCCGGGCCCGGCGCGGCAGCGTCAACCCGCTGGTGCTCGCGGCCGGCGGCCTCGGCGCACTGTGGATGTTCGTGGCCAACGGCGTCGGCTGGAGTGTGCGGCAGGTCGGGCGCGGCGCGGCCACCGCGCGGGAGCTGGACCCGGCGCACCGCCGCGACGGCACCGGGCTGCTCATGCTCGGCCTGGCCATCCTGATCGCGGTCGCGGTCTGGTTCGAGTCGGCCGGGCCGGTCGGCGCCTGGCTGGCGGACACGATCCGGCTGTTCTTCGGCGCCATCTCGATAGCGATTCCGCTGCTGCTGCTCTACGGCGCGGTCCGGCTGATGCGCGAGCCGGCCGATCCCGCGCACCGGGGCAGCGGCCTGGTCGGCTGGACCGCGCTGATCGTGGCCGGCGACGCGCTGCTGCACGTGGCGCAGCGCCCGGTCAGCGATCAGCAACTGGACTACGCGGGCGGCCTCATCGGCTACGGCGTCGGCCATGTGCTGGTGCTCGCCGTGACGCCGTGGGTGGCCGTACCGCTGCTGGTGTTGCTCATGCTCTTCGGCGTGCTGGTGGTCACCGCCACGCCGATCAACAAGATCCCGGAGCGGCTCGGCGACCTGTTCGAGGCGTTCGCCGGCCGGCCGGTCGCGGACCGTTCCCGCCACGACCTCGACGACGACGAGGACCTCGACGACGAGGACGAGGAGGAGGAGCCGCCGCGGCCCGCGCGCCGCCGCGCCGCCCGCCGCAAGGCCGCCGGGCACGCGGACACGCCGCCCGACGAGCCGCCGGCCGAGTTCCCGCCGCCACCGGTGGACGACGACGGCTTCGACGAGCTGCTCGACGACATGCACGACACGGTGGCGCTGCCGAAGATCACCAAGACGAAGAAGGCGTCCGGCCGCCGGGTCGCGCCGGAGCACTCGCCCGCGCCGCCGACCCGCGCGGAGCAGCTCGCGATCACCGCGATCGAGGGCGACTACAAGCTGCCGCCGCCGGACCTGCTCAAGGCCGGCGCGGCGGCGAAGAAGGCCAGCAAGGCCAACGAGGAGATCACCGCCGCGCTGGAGGGCGTGTTCGACCAGTTCGGGGTGGACGCGCAGGTCACCGGCTTCACCCGGGGCCCGACCGTGACGCGGTACGCGGTGGAGCTGGGCCGCGGCGTGAAGGTCGAGCGGATCACCCAGCTCTCCCGGAACATCGCCTACGCCGTGAAGTCCGCGGACGTGCGCATCCTCAGCCCGATCCCGGGCAAGTCCGCGGTCGGCGTGGAGATCCCGAACACCGATCCGGAGAACGTCGCGCTCGGCGACGTGCTGCGCTCCTACAACGCCACGTCGAACGACCACCCGATGCTGGCCGCGCTCGGCAAGGACATCGAGGGCGGGTTCGTGGTGGCGAACCTGGCGAAGATGCCGCACATCCTGATCGCGGGCGCGACCGGCGCGGGCAAGTCGTCCTGCCTGAACTCGCTGCTCGTGTCGATCCTCACCCGGGCCACGCCGGACGAGGTGCGGCTGCTGCTGATCGACCCGAAGCGGGTGGAGATGACCTCCTACGAGGGCATCCCGCACCTGGTCACGCCGATCGTCACGGACCCGAAGAAGGCGGCCACCGCGCTCGAGTGGGTCGTGGGCGAGATGGACATGCGCTACGACGACCTCGCGGCGAACGGCGTGCGCCACATCGACGACTTCAACCGCAAGGTGCGCAACGGGGAGATCACGGCGCCGCCCGGCGTGGAGCGGGAGCTGAAGCCGTACCCGTATCTGCTGGTGATCGTGGACGAGCTGGCCGACCTGATGATGGTGGCGCCGCGCGACGTCGAGGACTCGATCGTGCGGATCACGCAGCTGGCCCGCGCGGCCGGCATCCACCTGGTGCTGGCCACCCAGCGGCCGTCCGTGGACGTGGTCACCGGCCTGATCAAGGCGAACGTGCCGTCCCGGCTGGCGTTCGCCACGTCGTCGCTGGCGGACTCGCGGGTCATCCTGGACCAGCCGGGCGCGGAGAAGCTGCTCGGCCGCGGCGACGGCCTGTTCCTGCCGATGGGCGCGTCCAAGCCGACCCGCATCCAGGGCGCGTGGATCACCGAGGCGGAGATCGCCGCGGTGGTCAAGTTCTGCAAGGACCAGCGGGAGCCGGAGTTCAAGGAGAACGTCACCGAGGCGGTCCCGGACCCGAAGAAGCAGATCGACGAGGAGGTCGGCGACGACCTCGACCTGCTGCTCCAGGCGATCGAGCTGGTGGTCACCAGCCAGTTCGGCTCCACCTCGATGCTGCAGCGCAAGCTGCGCGTGGGCTTCGCCAAGGCGGGCCGGCTGATGGACCTGATGGAGTCGCGCGGGATCGTCGGCCCGTCCGAGGGCTCCAAGGCCCGGGACGTGCTGATCAAGCCGGACGAGCTGGAAGAGGCGCTGGCGGCGCTGCGTCCGTAGTGGCGGGCGCCGGGAACGGCGCGCGGAACGTGAACGCGTCCGGCGTCGGCCCGTTCGCGCCGAGCGCGCGCAGCCGCGCCACCCCCTCCTCCGGCGTGGGCAGCGTGCCGGCCGGGATCCACCACAGCACCAGCGACGCCCGGTAACCGAGCGGCACGAACCACTCGCGCCGCCGCCGCAGGTAGTCGAGGTGCTCACTCTGATAGGTGAACGCGCGCAACGCCTCCACCGACTCCCAGACCGACAGCGTGACGATCACGTCCGGCTCGGTCGGCCGCACCGTGGTGGCGTCGCCGGCCGGCCCCTCGGCCAGCCGCCAGACGAAGCCGGGGGAGCGGTCGGCCAGCGCGTTCATCAGGTCGAGGCCGGCGACGAATCCGGCGGTGGCCGGGTCGTCCAGCGGTGCGCGGAGGCGGGCGGCGTTGAACTGGGCGAGGTGATAGCCGGTCATGCCGGTAGTCTCGCCACTCGCCCGCTCTAATGTCAATCAGATTTGTTTTTAGAGTCGGCCAGCGTGACGCAGCACCGGCCCGGCGCCGCGTCCATCCGCGCCTCCCAGGACCGGTCCAGCCCCGATCCCTCCAGCAGCCCGCGCACCATGGCCAGGTTCATGCCGCAGATCAGCGGCGGGAACTGCTCGGCCAGCCGGTGGAACGGGCAGTTGCGCAGCTCGATCCGGCCCTCCCCGGCCGGGGACGGCAGGTAGCCGTGCGCGGCCAGCAGCGCGCCGACGTCGTTCCCGGCGCCCTCGGCGGTGCCGTGGGCGCGGGCCGCGTCGAACAGCGCGGTGTCCGCGCCGGCCCGCTCCACCGCCTCGGCCAGCAGTTCCGCCGCGGTCCGGTAGGCGCGCGGCGGCACGCTCACCTCGTGCTCGGCCGCGGTCGCGCGGTAAAGCTTCGCGGGCCGGCCGGCGCCCGGGCCGGAGCGGCCGGTACGGCGCGCGTAGGTGACCTCCAGCAGGCCCGCGTCCACCAGCTTGTCCAGGTGATGGGCGGCGAGCGTGCGGCCGACGCCGAGCGCCTCCGCCACCTCGTCGCGCCCGACCGGCGCGCCACCGGCCGCGATCACCTCGCGGTAGGCGGCGCGCCGCACGCCGTCGGTGAGTGCGGAGACGGCGGTCAGCCCGGAATCGTCCATCGCGCCATCGTAGAACCAACGCCCGTTGGTCTTAGACGTCGGTGTCAGTGGAAGACCTTGAGCCCGACCACGCCCGCCACCACGAGCAGCAGGCTGAGAATGCGCGGCAGCGAGGCCGACTCGCCCAGCATCGTCATGCCGACGATCGCGGTGCCGGCCGCGCCGATGCCGACCCAGACCGCGTAGCCGGTGCCGACCGGGATGGTGCGCAGCGCGTAGCCGAGGCCGGCCATGCTCAGCACCAGCGCGACGCCGAAGATCGAGCTCGGCAGCCAGCGGGAGAAACCGTCGCTCTTCTCCAGCGCGATCGCCCAGACGGTCTCCAGGACGCCGGAGAGGACCAGAACCAGCCATGCCATGACGAGTCACCACCCCGCGGCCGTCTTCGCAGAACCGGGTACGACCGCACTCGTCCGGGACGACCGCGAGCCGCGGGCGTCACGTCACCGACGGTAGCACCGGCGCCGTCACCTCCGCCGTGGCTCAGCTCACCGGGCGACGTCGAGGTATCGGCCGCGGTGCCGGTACCCTCGGGTGGTGTCTGTAACACCTTCTTCCCCCAGTCGGCGCGTCGCCATGCTGACCCTCGGCTGCGCCCGTAACGAGGTCGACTCCGAGGAGCTGGCCGCCCGTCTCGACGCCGAGGGCTGGCAGGTCGGCACGGACGCGGAGAACGCGGACGTCGTGCTGGTCAACACCTGCGGCTTCGTGGAGAAGGCGAAACAGGACTCGATCGACACGCTGCTCGCCGCGCACGAGACCGGCGCCAAGGTGGTCGCGGCCGGCTGCATGTCCGAGCGGTACGGCCGGGAGCTGGCCGAGAGCCTGCCCGAGGCCAGCGCCGTGCTCGGCTTCGACGACTACCCCGACATCTCCGCCCGGCTGAACGCGGTGCTCAACGGCGAGACGCTGGAAGCGCACACGCCGCGCGACCGCCGCCAGCTGCTGCCGATCACGCCGGTGGCCCGCCGCGACACCACCGTGGTCGTGCCCGGCCACTCCGTCGTCGACGCGGCCACGCCCGCGCACCTGCGCCCGGTGCTGCGCCGCCGGCTGGAGAGCGGCCCGGTCGCCTCGCTGAAGCTGGCCAGCGGCTGCGACCGCAAGTGCGCGTTCTGCGCGATCCCGGCGTTCCGCGGCGCGTTCGTCTCTCGCAAGCCGGACGAGCTGCTCGCCGAGGCCGAGTGGCTGGCCGGCACCGGCGTCCGCGAGCTGGTCCTGGTCAGTGAGAACTCGACGTCGTACGGCAAGGACCTGGGCGACCCGCGCCTGCTGGAGAAGCTGCTGCCGCAACTGGCCGCGGTCACCGGCATCGTCCGCGTGCGGGTCAGCTACCTCCAGCCGGCCGAGACCCGGCCCGGGCTGGTCGAGGCGATCGCCACCACGCCCGGCGTCGCGCCCTACTTCGACCTGTCGTTCCAGCACTCCAGCGAGCCGCTGCTGCGCCGGATGCGCCGGTTCGGCTCCACCGACCGGTTCCTGGAGCTGCTGGCGTCCGCGCGGACGCTGTCGCCGGAGGCGGGCGCGCGCAGCAACTTCATCGTCGGCTTCCCGGGCGAGACGCGCGCGGACGTGGACGAGCTGATCCGCTTCCTGACCGAGGCCCGGCTCGACGCGGTCGGCGTGTTCGACTACAGCGACGAGGACGGCACCGAGGCCGCCGGCCTGCCCGGCAAGGTCCGGAAGAGCACGATCAAGAAGCGGTACGACGAGGTGGTCGCGCTCGTCGACGAGCTGGTCAACCAGCGCGCCGAGGAGCGGGTCGGCACCACGGTCGAGGTGCTGGTCGACACGGTCGACGGCGACGAGATCGAGGGCCGCGCCCACCACCAGGCCCCGGAGGTGGACGGCTCCACCACGCTGGTGGCCGGCGACACGGGCGTGGACGTGGGGGCGCTGCGGCCCGGCGACCTGGTGCGCGCGACCGTGACCGGCACCGAGGGCGTGGACCTGGTGGCCGTACCCACCGAGATGATCTCAGCGGCGGCCGCCCGGTGACCCCGTCGGGTGATCCGACGACCCCCACGGCCGACCCGCCCGAGGCGCCGATCCACAACCCGGCCAACATCCTGACGCTGCTGCGCCTGGTGCTGGTGCCGGTCTTCGTGGTGCTGGTCTGGTGGTCCGGGTTCGACGAGTCGCTGCTGCAGGTGCTCGCCTGCGCGGTGTTCCTGGTCGCGTCCGTCACCGACTTCGTGGACGGCTGGGTGGCGCGGCGGTTCGGCTTCGTCACCCGGCTGGGCAAGGTCGCCGACCCGATCGCGGACAAGGCGCTGACCGGCGCCGCGCTGGTGCTGCTCTCGCTCTACGGGCTGCTGACGTGGTGGATCACCGTGGTGATACTGGTCCGCGAGTGGGGCATCACGCTGCTGCGGCTCTGGGTCATCCGGTACGGCGTGATCGCGGCCAGCCGCGGCGGCAAGCTCAAGACCGCGCTCCAGACGCTGGCGATCGTGCTGTATCTCAGCCCGCTGCCGTCCTGGCTGGATACGATCGCGCAGTGGGTCATGTGGGCCGCGGTCGCGGTCACCGTGCTCACCGGAGCCGACTACGTGCGCCAGGCGATCCGGTTGCGCCTCGCCGCCCGCGCGCCCGCCGGGCCGCGCGGGATCGTCCGGGAGGGGGACCTGGGTGTCTGAGGGTGCGTCCGTCGCCGCCACCGTGGTCGCGGCGCTGGCCAAGGCCGGCCAGACCGTCGCGGCGGCCGAGTCGCTCACCGGCGGGCTGGTCTCGTCCACGCTGGTGGACGTGCCGGGCGCGAGCGCCGCGTTCCGGGGCGGCGTGGTGGTCTACGCGACCGAGCTGAAGGCGACGCTGGCCGGCGTGTCCGCGCCGCTGCTGGCCGAGCGCGGGCCGGTCGACCCGGATGTGGCGGCCGCGCTGGCCGAGGGCGTGCGGGCGCGGTGCGACGCGGACTGGGGGCTGGCCACCACGGGCGTGGCCGGGCCGGAGCCGCAGGACGGCAAGCCGGTCGGGCTGGTCTACGTGGCCGTGTCCGGGCCGGGCGGCACCGAGGTGCGGCGGCTCGATCTCGGCGGCGACCGGGTGCTGATCCGGGTGAGCACCGTCACGGAGGTGCTGCGGCTGCTGGCGGACCGGCTGCGGGTAAGCGTGCTGCCGGGCGCCACCGCATAGCCTCGGCCCGCCGTCAAGGGTGGCGACGCGATCACGCTTGTAGCGAACGCGGCGCACGCCCGGTGACCGGGCATGCGCCGGCGCGGCGGGGTGCGCGGGTGGCCGGACCAGGGTGGTGGTGGCGGACGGTGCGGGGCGGGTGCCTCGATACGCAGGCACCGCACGCTGCTCGTACCCGGGAATGATCTTTGGTTGTCCGGGGTTCGGGTTTTTCACGGGCGGTTGTCCGGCGGGCCGGAAAGGCCTGGCGGCGCTCCGTAGACTGGGGTCTCCACCGTGCACCCTCCGGGGTGGCTCCGTCGCTTGAGCGGCGGGGTGAGATGTCAGTAGCGACGACCAACGGGTACGGTTGCGGGAAGCCTCCGGCGCATGCCGGCGGCCCCTCGCAGGAGGAGGTGCGATGGTCCTGCTACGCCGGGTGATCGGTGATGCACTTCGTGCACGCCGGCAGGGGCAGCACCGGACCCTGCGCGAGGTGTCGACGGCGGCCAACATGAGCCTCGGCTACCTCTCCGAGATCGAGCGCGGGCAGAAGGAGGCGTCCAGCGAGCTGCTGGCCGCGATCTGTGACGCACTCGGCGCCCAGCTCTCCGAGGTCCTGCGCGAGGTCGCCGACACGATGGCGCTGGCCGAGCAGATGCAGGGCGTGCTGGTGCCGGTGCAGGACGACACGAAGGCCCCGGCCGAGGAGCACGCGATCCGCCAGGTCCACGCGGAGGGCGACGTCTCCGTCTCGGTCCGGCAGGACACGCCGCTCAAGGCGACGCTGCGCGCGACCCGCAAGCCCCGTCCGGGCGACCGCGGCCGCGACGTGATCTACGCGGCCTGACCTCGCTCCACGACTCCTACGCCTGGTCTCCCTCCGGAGACCAGGCGTAATCTCGTGGGATCGGGGGCACCCTGATATCCCCCCGAGGTCGCATGACGGGCTGGTTTTCACCTGCCACGATGGAGACCATGCCGCGCTGCGCGGCAGCCGTCGTGACGGTCCGGGAGAACCACCCGGCCCGTGCGGGCGAGACGTGAAGACACCGAGGGGATAGCGCGATATGGCGAACCCGTTCGTCAAGGGCTGGCGATACTTCCTGGCGCTGTTCGGCGCCAAGATCGATGAATATGCCGATCCCAAGGTGCAGATTCAGCAGGCGATCGAGGAGGCTCAGCGCCAGCACCAGCGGCTGGTCCAGCAGGCCGCCGCGGTGATCGGCAACCAGCGCCAGCTGGAGATGAAGCTCTCCCGGCAGATGTCCGAGGTCGAGCGCCTCCAGGGCATGGCGCGGCAGGCGCTCGTGCTGGCCGACCGCAAGCGCGCCGAGGGCGACGAGGCGGAGGCGCAGAAGTACGAGCAGACCGCGCAGACGCTCGCCACCGAGCTGGTCTCCGCGGAGCAGACGATGGAGAGCACGAAGACGCTCCACGACCAGTCGCTCGCCGCGGCCGGCCAGGCCCGCCAGGCCGTGGAGAACAACGCGATGATCCTCCGGCAGAAGCTGGCCGAGCAGACCAAGCTGCTCAGCCAGCTCGAGCAGGCCAAGATGCAGGAGTCGGTGGCCAAGTCGCTGGAGTCCATGTCGTCGCTGCAGGCGCCGGGCAACACGCCCTCGCTGGACGAGGTCCGCGAGAAGATCGAGAAGCGGTACGCGACCGCGATGGGCCGGGCCGAGCTCGCGTCCAACTCGGTCGAGGGCCGCATGCTCGAGGTGCAGAAGTCGACGCTGGACCTGGCCGGCGAGTCGCGGCTCGACCAGATCCGCGCCAGCATGGCCGGCAACCAGCTCGGCGGCGGCCCCGGCCAGCAGACGCCGGCCGCGGAGGCCAAGCCGGCCGCCGACTCCAGCCACGTGGCGCGGCTGGACGAGATCCGCGCGAGCATGGCGCGGGAGAAGAAGACCGGCGACGCGAGCGCCGCGGGCTGATCACGATGGCGGCGGATGAGCGGTCTCGGTACCTGCGGCAGTCACGCCGGCTGCGCGACTCCGCGCGCCGGTGGAGCGTGCTCGGCGGCGCGCTCGCCGGTGCGGCGGCGATTCTCACGCCGTACCAGGGGCTCGGCCTCCCGGACGCGGCCTGGGCCGCGGCCGCCGGCGGTTCGGTCGTGCTCGCCGCGTGGCGGTGGGCCGACCTGCGCCGGCACCATGCCGAGCCGCTCCCGCCCGCGCCCGACCCGGCCGCGATCGCCGCGGCCCGGCAGGCCCGGCTCACCGCGATGATCGAGCAGTTCCCGGCCGGCCGCACCGCGCTGCAGGAGTTCCGCCGCCAGCGGGCCCGCGCGGAGCTGAAGGGCTCGGCCGCGGTCGACCCGTGGCTGCGCCTGGACCGCGCCTCCGGCACGCTCACCGGCCTGGCCCCGCGGCTGACCGGCCACGGCGCCGAGGTGCTGCCCGAGGCGGCCGACGCCGAGCGCTCGCTGCGGGACGTGGCCCACCGGGTGGCCGGCGTGGAGCGCGCGCTGCGCTTCGCGCCGCCGGACGGCCGGGCCGGCCTGGAGCAGGCCCACCGCACGCTGCTCGGACAGCTCTCCGACGGCGTCACCGCCTTCGAGGCGCTGGTCGCGGCCGCGGCCGGCTACGTCGCGGAGGACGCCCGCGCCGGCGCCCACCTCGGCGACACCGGCACGGCCGACCGGCTCACCCAGGCCGCCGACCGGCTGAGCGGCATCACGGACGCGCTGACGGAGTTGCGGCCGGCCCATCCCGGCAGCTGACCGAGGGCCGGTCGGCCATTCGCATTGTTACGCAGCATGCATCGTCCGGCTACGATGAGCCAGCCATGTCGAGGGCTCTCGTAATGTGACGAGGTGACGCGGGTGTCATTGCGGCTGGACGAGGTGTACGCGGGCGGCGAGACGTTCGCGGAACGGTGCCGCCGCCGGTGGCACGACGACGGCCGCGACCCGGGCCGGTACGTGGCTAGGTACCGGATCCCGCCGGGCCCGGTCCCGGCTGGCAGCGGGGGCACCAGTAGGTGATGCGTTCGGCGGCCGTCTCGCCGTCGGGGGCGTGTTTGGCGATCGGGGTGCCGCAGCGGCGGCAGGGCTGGGCGCGGCGGCCGTAGACGTAGTTGGCCTCGGTCTTGCGGAGGGAGCCGGTGGTGGTCTGCAGCCATCGGCCCCGGTTCGACGCGAGCAGGCGGTGTGCGAGGTCGGCCATGCCGGGCAGGTCGGGTACGTCGCGGACCGGCGTCCACGGGTCGACGCCGCGCAGGAACAGCAGCTCGCACTTGTAGAGGTTGCCGATGCCGGCCAGGTTGCGCTGGTCGAGCAGGGCCTCGCCGATCTCCCGGTCCGGCGCGGCCTCGATCCGGCGGACCGCCTCGGCCGGGTCCCAGTCGGGGCCGAGCAGATCGGGGCCGAGGTGGCCGACCAGGTCGTCCTCCCGCTCGGTGGGGATCAGCACCAGCTCGTGCAGGTGGTACCCGACCGCGACGTTCTCCGCGGTGCGCAGCACGACGCGGATCAGGTGGGCGGGGCGGCCGGCCCAGCGCTCGCCGGTCGCGTAGACCCGCCAGGCGCCGTCCATCCGCAGGTGGGAGTGGAGGGTGAGCGCGCGGCCGTCCTGGGTCTCGCGGGTGCGCAGCAGCAGGTGCTTGCCGCGGGCGGCCGACTCCGTCACGGTCCAGCCGGCCAGCGACTCGGTGGCCAGGCTCGGGACACGGAAGTCCGAGGCGGTCAGCCGGCGGCCGGCGAGGGCGCGGTTCAGCACGCGGGCGGTGTTCCAGACGGTGTCGCCTTCGGGCATTGCCCAATCTTCCCGCACGCGCCCGTACCCGGTGGATCAGACTCGGGCGACCCTCAGGAGATCACCGGGTACGACCGAGAGCACGACCGCGGCCCGGCCGCCGTTGACCGCGACCGCGACCCGGCCGGCCGAGTCCACGTAGACCACCAGGCCGCCGCGCGGCGCGTCGGAGATGGTGATGCCGCGGACCGCGTGCACGCCGCCGACGATCAGCCGGCCCTCCAGCGTGCCGATCGCGGAGGCGGGCGCGGCCAACTGCACGTTGCCGAACCGGTCGATCGTGGTCACCTCCGCCTCCAGCCAGCCGTCGCCGGTCGCCACCACCGGGTCGGGCAGCCGCGCCACGTCGGCGAGCGGGATCTCCGGCCCGGCGTCGGTGAGCGCGGCGCCGGCCGCGATCCGGGCCGCGACCGGGGAGTACACGTCGCGGCCGGGCAGCGTGCCGGAGACCGAGGGCAGGAACCAGTCCACCTCGGCCAGCGTCACCGCGGTCTCCACGCCGCCGAGCGCCTCCGCGGCCCAGGGCAGCACGCCGTTGTCCGGGCCGATCAGCACGCCACCGGGGGTGCGCAGCCCGATCGGGCGCAGCGTGCCCGGCCCGGCCACCGCCACGTGCACGGCCGGCGGCAGGTGCGGGGCGGTCTGGGCCAGCACGGACGCGGCGCGCGGGACGTCGCCGGGCGCGACCGCGTGTGTGATGTCGATGACCCGGACCGCGGGAGCGATGCGGGCGATCACGCCGTGACAGGAGGCGGCGAACCCGTCCGACAGCCCGTAGTCGGTGGTGAGGCTGATCCATGCATAGCCGGCCATGTATGGCACCGTATCCCGGCCGGGGTCGTCGTCCAATGCACCGATCGTCGGGTGTCAGGACCATACGCTTACAGGAACGTCCGGGTGGCAGAGTAAGGGGCATGAGGCTCTGTATCTTCACCGAACCCCAGCAGGGCGCGTCGTACGCGGACCAGTTGCGGGTCGCCCAGCGCACCGAGGAGAACGGCTTCGACGCGTTCTTCCGCTCCGACCACTACCTCTCGATGGGCGGCACCGGCCTGCCCGGCCCGACCGACTCGTGGGTGACGCTGGCGGGCCTCGCGTTGCAGACGTCCCGGATCCGGCTGGGCACGCTGGTCACCTCCGCGACGTTCCGGCTGCCCGCCCCGCTGGCGATCAGCGTGGCGCAGGTGGACGAGATGAGCGGCGGGCGGATCGAGTTCGGCCTGGGCAGCGGCTGGTTCGAGCCGGAGCACACCGCGTACGGCATCCCGTTCCCGCCGGTCGGCGAGCGCTTCGACCGGTACGAGGAGCAGTTGGAGATCATCACCGGGCTGTGGGGGACGCCGGCCGGCCAGACGTACTCCTTCTCCGGCAAGCACTACCAGCTCACCGACTCGCCCGCGCTGCCGAAGCCGGTGCAGTCGCCGGTGCCGATCATCATCGGCGGGACCGGCCGGAAGCGGACGCCGGCGCTGGCCGCCCGCTACGCGGCCGAGTACAACGTGGCGTTCGTCAAGCTGCCGGAGGCGGGCCGGGCCTTCGACCGGGTACGCGCCGCGTGCGCCGAGGCCGGCCGCACCGAGCTGCCCACGTTCTCCGCCGCCGTGGTGCTCTGCGTCGGCCGCAACGACGCGGAGGTGCGCCGCCGGGCCGACGCGATCGGCCGCGACGTCGACGAGATGCGCGGCAACGGTGGCGCGGCCGGCACACCGGACCAGGTCATCGAGCGACTCCGGGAGTACAGGGCGCTCGGCGCGAGCCGGATGTTCCTGCAGGTGCTGGACCTGTCCGACCTGGACCACCTGGACCTGGTGGCGTCAGAGATCGCTCCGCACCTCTGAGTCGTGCCGCCCGGGGTCCGGCGCCGGCCGCACGGCCTCGTCCGCGGCCGGCCTCGGACCCGGGGCCGGCCGGGTGGCGGGCCGGGGCGCCGCGTCCGGCTCTGCCGCCGCTTCCGAGCCCGGCCCGGTCGCCGGGTCCGGCTTCGCCGCCGCTTCCGGGCCCGGCTTCGCCTCCGCCTCCGGAGCGGGCCGGGTGGCCGGTTCCGGCGCCGCCGGTGGGACCTTGCCGGCCGGGCCGCCCCGCTGGCCGGGCAGGACGATGTCGCGGACCGCGAGATAGACCGCGCGGACCGCGAGCGTGCGCTCCACCTCGTCCAGGATCGGCGCGAAGAACTGGCGGCGGTGCTCGGTGTCGCTCATCGAGGTGACCGCGAAGTACATGCTGCCGAACCCGGCCAGCAGCAGCGCGTTGCGCAGCAGCGCCAGCGGCACGCCGAACGTCGCGGCGGACGTGCGCGGCGGCGCGCCGATCCACTGCTCCGCGGTCTCCGGCAGCACCACCAGCAGGCCGAGCGTCAGGAAGAACGTGAACAGGCCGACGCCCACCACGGTCGCCTGGATCAGCTGCCGGGTGGCCAGCATGAGCAGCAGGTTGCCGATCTGCCGGCCGGTCAGCGGCGGCGGCCGCAGCGAGCCCTCCGGCGCGATCTCCTCCATCGGCAGCTCGGCCAGCGGCGTGCGGCGGCACTCCTTGCTCAGCCGCTCCGGGTGCAGCTCCTGCTCCACCCGGCCGATCTCGTCCCGCAGCCGCGCGGCCGTGGCCAGCACGGTCACGGCCGCGAACAGCAGCACCACGGTCCAGACCCGGACCCAGGACAGCCGGTCCATCGCCTGCCACAGCTCGCCGGTGAAGAAGAAGAACAACGTCACGAACAGCAGCGTGGGCAGCGCCCGGCCCTGGATGCGCACGCTGTTGCGCATGTCGTGCACCGCGTGCCGCAGCCCGCGGCGGATGAGCGGCACCACGCCGTACGACGTGGCGAGCCAGGAGGCCGCGAACAGCACCGTGAAGATGCTGAGGAACGCCAGCACCGCCTCCGGGAAGGTGGCGCTGTGCGCGCCGATCCGCTCGCCCACGCCGACCTCGGGCGACCAGTTCTGCCGGGAGACCAGGAACTCCAGCGACGGTACGACCAGCGGCATCGCGGCGTAGCAGACCACCACCGCGCCGGCCGCGCGACGGGAGAACCGGGGCAGCCGCCGGCCGAACGCGGTCAGCCCGGTCCACACCGCCGCGCCGGCCGCGAGCGTGCCGGCCAGCACCCACCACCAGTAGTCCTGGTCCGCCCAGCGCCGCACCAGCCAGAGCAGGCTGGTGACCGAGACGAACGCCAGGAACGGCAGCATGCGGGGGAGCACATGCCGCCGGAAGTCGTAGTCCTCGATCATGAACGGGACGCCCCGGCGCACGAACCAGCGCTCGGTCTGCCGGACCAGTGCCCGCGATGCCGTCAGTGCCACGCCGCGAATCCTCCCAGACCACGCGGCGTGCGGGCGCTCAGCCGAACGTGTCCCCGCGCACGCCCGCGACGAACGCCCGCCACCCGGCCGGGGAGCAGAGCAGCACCGCCCCGGCCGGCCGGCGACTGTGCCGGATCGCGGCCCGGCCGTCCGCCGCCCGGCCCACCTCGACGCAGTTGCCACCCGAGCCCTGGCTCCGGCTGCTGGTGTGCCATCCGGTGATCTCGATCCCAGGCATGTCGCGCGCGCCTTTCGTACCGTCGTGGTGGTGTGTCAGCTCTTGAACTCGTCCGCTATGTCCGCGATGAGCCGGCTGGAGTCCGCCGGATCCAGCGCCGACTCGCGCAGCGCGCGGTAGGTGGCCGCGAAGCGGTCCGTGCGGGACCCCTCCAGGAACGTGCGGCCCGCGATCGTCTCCGTGTACGCCACGTCCGGGAACGGGTCCGGCATCTCGAACAGCTGGAACGAGCCGTCCAGGCCCGGGTGGGCGCCCGCCCCCGCCGGCAGCACGCTGATCTCGATGTGCCGGCGCCGGGCCAGCCGGCCCAGGTGGGTCAGCTGTTCACGCACGACCTCCGGCCCGCCGACCGGGTTGCGCAGCACGGACTCCGCCACGATCGACGCGACCTTGGTGGGCTTGGTGCCCTCGATCGCGCGCTGCCGGCGCAGGCGGAGCTGCACGAAGCGGGCTATCCGGTCGTCGTCCGCGTCCGGCCCCTCCACCGTGCGGATCATGGCCTCCGCGTACGCCGGGGTCTGGAGCAGGCCGAGCACGTACAGCGCGTCGTAGCTGGCGACGCGCTTCGCCCGCTGCTCCAGCCAGACCAGATCGCAGAATGTTGGGTCGTAAATCACATCGGAGAATTCGTCGATCCAGTCGTCCCGGCGCCACACCTCCTCGCTCAGCCGGGTCAGCCGGGTTCGTTCCCGCCGCTCCGAGACGCCGTACAGATCGAGCAGCATCTGCACGTCGTGTCGCGGAATCGGCCATTCCGCGTTCTCGAACCTGCTCAGTGCGGAGAAGTTGCGTTTCAGGTGCTCGGCGACCTGACGAAGCGTCAGGCTGCGCCGTTCGCGCAGGTCGCGCAGCTCCCGGCCGAGCCATTGCGCGCGTAATGTGGGCACTTTACGGCCCTTCGAGTCGAGCATCGCCCCCCCAGGTCGGACGAAAAGTGTGATGCGTCTTCATTCCCTACCATCGATCGGTGGGAGAAGTCGGCCGTGACGTGAACAAAACATCACGGACCACTGCATCGATCGGCGCCAACGCGACACCGTACCGGATGATCGGTAAGCGATCCAGCACGCATTGCCACGAAACCCTTGTCAGGCAGGCATGACGGCACGTGTCAGTCTGGTGTGGATGGTGCCGGTTTCGCGCTTTAGTGACTGATTTAACGCGCGTTAGAAAACGGCGCTCTGCGCCGGTCCACTGTGCTGCGTCGGCGGGTCCGCGGTGACGATCAGATCCGCGCGGCCGAGGTGCTGCGCGGTCTCGTTGATCACCCGCTGATCGGCCGCGAGCGAGCGGACCGGCAGGCGGTCGTGCCGGGCGTCGCGGCGCAGCACGAAGTAGTGCACGGCCGCGCGGACCCGGGCGCGGTCGGCCGCGCACGCGTGCGTGGTGAAGCGCAGCAGGTGGCGGAGGCTGGCCGCGAGCCGCTCGGCGAGCGCGAGGTCGTGCCGCCCGCGCGCGGTGCGCAGCGTGGCGAGGTGGCCGTCCACCTGGCGGATCAGGACGTCCGTGTCATGTTCCAGCCCCCGGTGCACCGCGCACTCCCTCCCGTATGTCCGGAAAAATCGTGGCCTTTCTGGGTACGGTGGGCGCGCCTGCCGGGTTTCCGGGCCCGCCGCCGGGAAATGTCGTACCCGGCGGGCAGGATGGTGGGCATGGCTACGGCGCTGGCGGGATTCGGCGCGGCGACCCGGGAGTGGTTCGCCGCGGCGTTCGCCGCACCCACTCCCGCGCAGGACGGCGCCTGGCGCGCCATCGCGGCCGGCCGGCACGCGCTCGTGGTGGCGCCGACCGGCTCCGGCAAGACGCTCGCCGCGTTCCTCGCCTCGCTCGACCGGCTGGCTCGCGAGCCGCGGCCGGCGGAGCCGCGGCAGCGCTGCCGCGTGCTCTACGTCAGCCCGCTCAAGGCGCTGGCGGTCGACGTCGAGCGCAACCTGCGCGCGCCGCTGACCGGCATCCGGCACGCGGCCTCCCGGCTCGGGCTGCCGCCGCCGGACATCACGGTCGGCATGCGCACCGGCGACACCCCGGCGGAGGAGCGGCGCGGGTTCGCCCGCACCCCGCCGGACATCCTGATCACCACGCCCGAGTCGCTGTTCCTGCTGCTCACATCCGCGGCGCGGGAGTCGCTGCGCGGCGTCGAGACCGTGATCATCGACGAGGTGCACGCGGTCGCGGCCACCAAGCGCGGCGCGCACCTCGCGCTGTCACTGGAGCGGCTCGACGCGCTGCTGCCGAGGCCGGCGCAGCGGATCGGGCTGTCCGCCACGGTCCGGCCGATCGAGGAGGTGGCCCGCTTCCTCGGCGGTGCCGCGCCGGTCGAGGTCGTGCAGCCGCCGTTCACCAAGACCATCGAGGTCAGCGTCCAGGTCCCGGTGGAGGACATGACCGCGCTGGGCGAGGAGTTCGCGCCCGGCCCGGAGCCGGACGGCGGGCCGCCCGACCCGGGCTCCGGCCCGCGGCGGCCGTCGATCTGGCCCGCGGTCGAGGAGCGGGTCTACCAGCTGATCACCGAGCACCGGTCGACCATCGTCTTCACCAACTCCCGGCGCGGGGCGGAGCGGCTGTGCGCGCGGCTCAACGAGCTGGCCGAGGAGCATGCGGTGCCGGGTGACGACGGCGCCCCCGGGCGGCATCCGTCCTCCGCGGGCAGGGTGGCGGGGATGCCGGCCGAGATCATGGCGCAGTCCGGGCAGTCGCACGGTGCGCCGACGGTCATCGCCCGCGCCCACCACGGCAGCGTCTCCCGCACCGAGCGCAAGCAGATCGAGGAGGCGCTGAAGTCCGGCGACCTGCCCGCCGTGGTCGCCACCTCCTCGCTGGAGCTCGGCATCGACATGGGCGCGGTCGACCTGGTCGTGCAGATCGAGGCGCCGCCCACGGTCGCGGCCGGGCTGCAGCGCGTCGGCCGCGCCGGGCACCAGGTCGGCGCCGTCTCCCGCGGCGTGGTCTTTCCCAAGCACCGCGGCGACCTGCTCTCCTGCGCGGTCGTGGCGGAGCGCATGACGGCCGGCGCGATCGAGGAGATGCGCTACCCGCGCAACCCGCTCGACGTGCTCGCCCAGCAGATCGTGGCCATGGTCTCGATGGACGCGTGGACCGTCGCGGACCTCTCCGACCTGCTGCGCCGCGCCGCCCCGTTCGCGGAGCTGCCCGCGTCCGCGCTGCACGCCACGCTGGACATGCTGTCCGGGCGATACCCGTCGACCGCGTTCGCCGAGCTGCGCCCGCGCCTGGTCTGGGACCGCACGGCAGACGTGCTCACCGGCCGGCCCGGCGCGCAGCGCCTCGCGGTCACCAGCGGCGGCACCATCCCCGACCGCGGGCTGTTCGGCGTGTTCCTGGCCGGCGGCGAGCGCGGCGCCCGGGTCGGCGAGCTGGACGAGGAGATGGTCTACGAGTCCCGGGTCGGCGACGTGTTCCTGCTCGGCTCCTCGTCCTGGCGGATCGAGGACATCACGCCGGACCGCGTGCTCGTCACGCCCGCGCCCGGCCAGGCGGCGCGCATGCCGTTCTGGAAGGGCGACTCGCCCGGGCGGCCGATCGAGCTGGGCCGGGCCATCGGCGCACGGCTGCGGGCCCTGGTCCGGGCCGGCGACGAGGCCGCGACCGAGACACTGCGCGCCGAGGGGCTGGACGACTGGGCGGCCGACAACCTGGTGGCGTACCTGCGGGAGCAGCGCGACGCCGTGCGCGCGCTGCCGGACGACCGCACCGTCGTGGTGGAGCGGTTCCGCGACGAGCTCGGCGACTGGCGGATGGCCGTCCACTGCGTGCTCGGCGCCAAGGTCAACGCGCCGTGGGCACTGGCGATCGGGCGCCGGCTCACCGAGCGGTACGGCGTGGACGCCCAGGTCGTACCGTCGGATGACGGCATCGTGGTGCGGCTGCCGGACACCATGGACACGCCGCCCGGCGCCGACCTGATCGTGTTCGAGCCGGACGAGCTGACCCAGCTGGTCGAGGAGTCGGTCGGCACGTCCGCGCTGTTCGCGTCCCGGTTCCGCGAGTGCGCCGCCCGCGCGCTGCTGCTCCCGCGCCGCGACCCGCGCCGCCGCCAGCCGCTCTGGCAGCAGCGCCAGCGCGCCGCCCAACTGCTCGACGTGGCCCGCGAGTTCGCCGACTTCCCGGTCACCCTGGAGGCGGCCCGCGAGTGCCTGCAGGACGTGTTCGACCTGCCCGGCCTGCTCGGGCTGGCGCGCGACCTGGCCGGGCGCAAGGTCCGCGTGGTGGAGGTGGAGACGCCACGGCCGTCGCCGTTCGCCCGCTCGCTGCTGTTCGGTTACGTGGGCGCGTTCCTCTACGAGGGCGACGCGCCGCTGGCCGAGCGCCGGGCCGCCGCGCTCGCCCTGGACGCCACGCTCCTCGGCGAACTGCTCGGCCGCGTCGACCTGCGTGAACTGCTCGACCCCGAGGTGGTCGCGGAGACCGAGGCGCGCCTGCAGTGGCTCACCGAGGAGCGCCGCCCGCGCGACGCGGAGGACGTGGCCGAGCTGCTGCGACTGCTCGGCGATCTCTCACCGACCGAGCTGGCGGTGCGCGGCGCCTCCCCGGACTGGGCCGCCACGTTGCGCGACGCGCGCCGGGCCGTCCCGGTGCGGATCGCCGGCGAGGAGCGCTGGATCGGAATCGAGGACGCCGGCCGGGTCCGTGACGCGCTCGGCGTCGCGCTGCCGGTCGGGCTGCCGGAGGCGTTCCTCGCGCCGGTGCCGGACCCGCTCGGCGACCTGGTCGCGCGGTACGCGCGGACCCACGGCCCGTTCTCCGCCGCCACCTGCGCCGCCCGGTTCGGCCTCGGCGTCTTCGTGGTCGAGCAGGCGCTGCGCCGGCTGGCCGCGGCCGGGCGCGTGGTCACCGGCGAGTTCTCCCCGGTCGCCGGCGGCGCGGCCGGCACCAGCGAGTGGTGCGACGCCGAGGTGCTGCGGCTGCTCCGCCGCCGCTCGCTGGCCGCGCTGCGCCGCGAGATCGAGCCGGTCCCGGCCCGGGCGCTGGCCACGTTCCTGCCACGCTGGCAGCAGGTCGGCGGCGCGGCCCGGGGCGTCGAGGCGGTCGCGGCCACGATCGACCAGTTGCAGGGCGCGGTGGTGCCGGCGTCGGCGCTGGAGCGGCTGATCCTCCCGGCCCGCGTCGGCGACTACACCGCGGGACACCTCGACGAGCTGTGCGCCACCGGCGAGGTGCTGTGGTGCGGCGCCGGCACGCTCCCGGGGAACGACGGGTGGGTCACGCTGGCGTACGCGGACGCCGCGCCGCTGGTGCTGCCACCGGTGGACGAAACGCTGACGCTGACGCCACTGCACCGCGCGGTGCTGGACGCGCTGAGTGACGGGCAGGCGCTGTTCTTCCGATCGCTGTCCGACCGCGCGATCCAGCTGCTGGCGGCCTCTTCGTCGTCATCCGGCGACTCCGAGCAGCCTGGCGGCTCCCGCGAGTCTGGCGGGTCCGGTGAGTCTGGCGGGTCCGGTCGTGTCGCTGAGTCGGTCATCGACGGCGGGTCGCCGTGGCGTGCGGGCCGGGCGGTGCCCGCCGGCCGCGGATCGCTCGGCCGGGGCGGGTCCGCCGTGGGGGACGCGGACGCGGTGCCGGCGAGGAGCGCGGTGGTCGACGACGCGGAGATGGCCGCGGCGGTCTGGGACCTGGTGTGGGCCGGCTACCTGACCAACGACACGCTCGCGCCGCTGCGCGCGCTGCTCGGCTCCGGCGGCGCCCACCGGGCGAAGCCGGTCGCCTCCCGTGGGCGCTACCGGCGTCCGGGCCGGGTGGCGCTGCCCAGCCGCGGTGGGCCGCCGACCATGGCCGGCCGCTGGTCGCTGCTGCCCGACCGCGACCCGGACCCGACCCAGCGCGCCGCCGTCACCGCCGACCTGCTGCTGGAGCGGCACGGCGTGGTCACCCGCGGCGCGGTCGCGGCCGAGGGCCCGCCGGGCGGCTTCGCCGGCGTCTACCCGGTGCTCGCCGCCATGGAGGAGCGCGGGGCCGCCCGGCGCGGCTACTTCGTGGAAGGGCTGGGCGCCGCCCAGTTCGCGGTGCCGGGCGCGGTGGACCGGCTGCGGGCGCTGGCGGACAAGGCCGAGGACCCGAGCCGGCGCGGCGCGGGCGGCCCGGCGCTGATCCTGGCCGCCACCGACCCGGCGAACCCGTTCGGTGCGGCGCTGCCGTGGCCGGACCGCGCGATCGACTCCGGCGACGGGTCCGCGGGCGCGGCGCAGGGCAACCGGGCGGGCTCCACCCAGGATCAGCGGGCCGGCGGCGCGGGCTCGATCGACGGGGCGCGGCCCGATCCCGGTGACACCGCGACGGCCGAGGCCGGCGGCCGGCGTGGGGCGGGCGAGGCGGTCTCCGCGCCGGGCGGACGGCCGGGCGGCAGCGGGCACCGGGCCGGCCGAAAGGCCGGGGCCCTGGTCGCGCTGGTCGGCGGTGAGCTGGTGCTCTACGTCGAGCGGGGCGGCCGGACCCTGCTGTCGTTCACGGAGGAGCCGGAGGCGCTCGCCGCCGCCGCGAAGGCCCTGGCGGACGCGGTGCACTCCGGCGCGCTCGGTGCGCTCTCCGTGGAACGCGCCGACGGCGAGACGCTGCGCGCATCGCCGCTGCGGGACGCGCTCGCCGCGGCGGGCTTCCGACCGACGCCACGCGGCCTGCGACTTCGCTCGTAGGGCGCGGTCCGGCGGCGGTCGTGCGGTGGCTTCGTGATGTCGTGCGCGTGAACGGTGGCCGGGCCGGTGCTCGCTCTGGGTGCGCGGTACCGCGCCGGTGCGCCGGGTGTTTCCACTGTTCAAGGGTGACGTCGCGGGTTCATTCCACACCGGCGGAGTCTGTGATCTTGAATTTCCGTCACAGCCAATGCCCAGCATGTGTTGGTAAAGTGCGCGCATGATCGACCCCAGCCCAGAGGGCTGTAGTCCCCAGCCGGGTGAGCCCCGGCCTTCTCGTCAAAGCCCAGACGTCACGCGCACCGAGGGTGACTCGTCGTGCTGATCGTGGTCGGGCTGTTGCTGATTCTCGTGGTGACCGCCGCTACCGGGTACTTCGTGGCCCAGGAGTTCGGATACGTCGCCGTCGACCGTGGCAAATTGCGCCAGGAGGCGGAGGCGGGCGACGCCGCCGCCGCGCGGGCACTGAAGGTCACGGAGCGACTCTCCTTCATGCTCTCCGGCGCGCAGCTCGGCATCACCGTGACCGCGCTGCTGGTCGGCTACGTCGCGGAGCCGTTCCTGGGCGGCGGCCTGGCCGCACTGTTCGGCGTGGCCGGCGTGCCGGCGGGCGTCAGCTACCCGATCTCGATGGGGCTGGCGCTGGCGTTCGCGACCGTGGTCCAGATGGTCTTCGGTGAGCTGGCCCCCAAGAACCTGGCGATCGCCCGGCCGGAGTCGCTGGCCAAGGCGCTGAGCCGGTCCACGCTGATCTACCTCACCGTATTCGGGCCGGTGATCAAACTGTTCGACCTGGCGGCCAGCCGGCTGCTGCGCCGCATCGGCATCGAACCGGTCGAGGAACTGCCCGAGGGCGCCACGCCGGAGGACCTGACGCAGATCATCGCGGAGGCGCAGAAGGAGGGTCACCTCGACGCCGACACCTCCGCGCTGCTCGACCGCGGCCTCGACTTCCGCCGGCTGACCGCCGGCGAGGTGATGGTGCCGCGGGTGGACGTGTCGACCGTGCGCGCGGACGACCCGGTCAGCCGGGTGGTCGAGCAGATGGCGTCCGGCCACTCCCGCTTCCCGGTGCACGGCGCCGAGGGCGTCGACGACGTGGTCGGCGTGGTCGGCATCAACGACGTCCTGGCGATCCCGCCGGACCGCCGGTCCGAGGTACCGGTCCGCGAGATCACCTCGCCGCCGCTGATGGTGCCGGAGTCGCTGCCGGTCCCGGCCGTGCTCGACCGGCTGCGCGCCGGTCACCGGCAGCTCGCGATCGTGGTCGACGAGTACGGCGGCTTCGCCGGCGTGATCACGCTGGAGGACATCGCGGAGGAGCTGGTCGGCCCGATCCGCGACGAGGTGGACCTGCCCGAGGCCTCCCCGGTCCGGCAGGACGACGGCTCCTGGCTGGTCCCGGCGCGCTGGCGGATCGACGAGATCGCGGACGCGACCGGCATCGCGCTGCCCGAGGCGGACGAGTACGACACGGTCTCCGGCCTGATCATGCGCCGGCTCGGCCGCATCCCGGAGGTCGGCGACGCGCTGGAGCTCACGCTCCCCGGCATCGAGTCGGAGGAGCGCGCGCTGGTGAGCGTGCTCTCCGTGGACCGGCACGTGCCCGGAACGGTACGGGTGGAGGTGCGGGCATGAGCGAGCTTGCGAGCGAATCATTAGCTCAGCGCCGACCACACGCGAACCTGCGGCGTGCCGGTGTGCCCGGCCCAGGTGAGCTTGCGAGCGAATCATTAGTTCAGCGCCGGCCACACGGAAGCCTGCGGCGTGCCGGTGTGCCCGGCTTAGGTGAGCTTGCGAGCGAATCATTAGCTCAGCGCCGACCACACGTAAACCTGCGGCGTGCCGGTGTGCCCGGCCCAGGCGAGCGTGCGAGCGAATCGTCGGCTCGGCACCGCGTTCCGCGAATCCGCGGCGTTGAGGGGAGTCCGGCATGAGTACCGGCTGGGCGGTGACGCTGTCGCTGTTGTTGCTGGCCGGGAATGCGTTCTTCGTGGCGGCGGAGTTCGCGTTGATCGCCAGCAAGCGGTACCGGCTGGAGCAGGCGGCGGCCGGTGGCGGCGCCGCGGACCGGGCCGCGCTGGCCGGCAGCCGCGAGCTGACCGTGATGCTGGCCGGTGCGCAGCTCGGCATCACGCTGTGCTCGCTCGGGCTGGGCGCGCTCGCCGAGCCGGCGATCGAGCACCTGGTCAGCCCGCTGCTGCACCAGGTCGGGCTGCCGGACGCGCCGAGCCACGTGATCGCGTTCCTGTTCGCGCTGACGCTGGTGACGTTCCTGCACCTGGTGCTCGGCGAGATGATGCCGAAGTCGTGGGCGATCAGCCACCCGGAGAACTCGGCGCGTCTGCTGGCGCTGCCGTTCCGCGGCTTCACCCGCGTCGTACGCCCGATTCTGACCGGTTTGAACAGCGCCGCGAACGCGGTGCTGCGCCTGTTCAGGATCGAGCCGCAGAACGAGCTCGCGCAGGTGCATGATCCTGAGGAGCTGCGCATGCTGCTGGAGCAGTCGCGCGAGCACGGCACCCTGCCGGTGGACCAGCATGCGCTGCTGACCAGCATGCTCGCGCTGCAGCGGACCACGGTGGCGGAGATCGCCACGCCGGCCGCGCGGATGGTGAGTGTGGCTCCGGGCGACACGGCGTACCGGATCGAGCAGGTTTCGCACGCCACCGGCCGGTCCCGCCTGGCGGTGATCGACCCGGACGCGCCGGGCGTGCTCGGCATGGTGCACGTGCGCGACGCGGTGCGCGTCACCGCCGGCGAGGAGGAGGCTGTGACCGCGGCCGAGCTGATGTCGCCGCCGTTCACACTGCGCGCGGACGAGACGCTGATGCAGGCGGTGGGACTGATGCGGGCGGAGCGCGCGCAACTGGCGCTGGTGTCGGACGCGGGGGCGACGGTCGGCTTCGTCGCGCTGGAGGATCTCCTGGAGGAGGTCATCGGCGAGTTCGACGACGAGACCGACGAGGTGCCGCGCGGCCGTCGCCTGCGCTGAGTCGCCACACAGGGAACGCCCAGTTTCGTACGGATATAACGGACTTTTCGGATAGAGAGAGGACGAGGCTCATGGTCTTCAAGAAGATGCTCAGCGCCCTCGGCGTCGGCGGGCCCTCCGTCGACACCGTGCTGGCGAACCCGAACACCCGTCCCGGACTCACGCTCGACGGCCAGGTCAACATCGTCGGCGGCACCACGGCGGTCGACATCGAGCACGTCGCGCTCGGCCTGGTCACCCGCGTCGAGGTCGAGGGCCACGACACCGAGTGGGACTCGGTCATGGAGTTCCACCGCGTGGTCGTCGCCGGCGCGTTCCGGCTGGACGCGGGCGAGCAGCGGCAGCTGCCGGTCCGCTTCCCGATCCCGTGGGAGACGCCCGTCACCGACGTGTACGGCCAGCGGCTGCGCGGCATGACCATGGGCCTGCGCACCGAGCTGTCCGTCGCCCGGGCCGTCGACAAGGGCGACCTGGACCCGATCTACGTGCACCCGCTGCCGATCCAGGAGCGAATCCTGGACGCGTTCATGCGGCTCGGCTTCCACTTCAAGAGCGCGGACCTGGAGCGCGGCCGGATCAGCGGCGTCAACCAGCAGCTGCCGTTCTACCAGGAGATCGAGTTCTACCCGCCGGCGCAGTACCAGGGCACGATCAACGAGGTCGAGCTGACCTTCGTGACCAACCCGCAGGGCATGGACGTGATCCTGGAGTTCGACAAGCGCGGCGGGTTCCTGACGCAGGGCCGTGACACGTTCGGCCGCTACCAGGTCTCGCACGCGCAGGCCGACAACACCGACTGGACCCAGGTCGTGGACGGCTGGATGCGGCAGGCGGCCGGCAGCTACCAGTCGATGCGCTCGTCCTACGGCGCGCCCGGCGGCTACCCGCCGCCCGGCTACCCGGGCGGCGGGCACGGGGGTCCGGGTTATGGCGCTCCCGGATACGGCCACGGCGGTCACGGCGGCTACCACGGTCACTACCGCCACGGCGGCGGCATGGGCGGCGTCGTGGCCGGCGCCGCCGGGGGTCTCCTCGGCGGCATGATCCTCGGCGAGGCCATGGAGGACATGTTCGAGGGCGACGAAGGCGACGAGGGCTGATTTCGTCCGCAAGCTGTCCGGAACGTGGAACTTTCACGTTTCGGACAGCTTTTTGTGTGATCGTGCCGTGTGAGTTCGAGCGGTGCGGGGATCTCCACGACAGAAAGACCGCGATCCTGGTCGTGGCCGGGGCTCACATACTCCCGTAGCGCTTGGCGGATTCGTCCTGCCGCGGCCTCTTGCGTGCGGCAGCCGGTGCCGTTCGGACGACCGGCTCTGGCGCGGCGGGTGGAGCGGAGCGCGACCGGCGGGTGGTAGCCGAGGCCATTCGCGCCCGAGGCCGGCCGACGGCCGCACCCCGGGAGCGTGGCCGAACGGGTGATCCCGGTTGAGCCAACGCCGGAACCGGCCTCGACGGCGTGGGCGAGGGAGAGCACCAGCGGGCACGCGATGCCATTCGAGACGAGATCTCGTACCACGGTTCGCCGGAGGCCGCTCCTCGGCCACGCCGGAAGCGCGGCCGAGGGATGGTGGTGAATGAGCCGACGACGGAGCCGGCTCCGACGCGGTGGGCGGAGCGGAGCGCTAGCGGAGTCGGAGCACGCCGCGGGTTTGCCCGCGGGAGCACGCCCAACGGGACCACGCCGGAAGCGGGAAAATGGTGTGAACGGGGGGGTTAGAGCGACGCCGTCGCGAGCTTGGCCCCGAAGGCGACGAAGAGCGCGCCGACCGCGGTGGTGCCGGCGCGGGCCAGGAGACGGCGGCGGCGGAACTGGGTGGCCAGGTGGCTGCCGGAAAAGATCAGGACGGTCAGGTAGACGGTGCTGCAGATCTGCACGATCGCGCCGAGCAGCAGGAACGACAGCTCGGGGTGGGCGTAGCCGGGGTCGACGAACTGGATGAAGAACGAGACGAAGAACAGGATGGCCTTCGGGTTCATCAAACTGATCAACAGTGCCTTGCGGAACGGCTGCGAGGCGGCCGGCGGCGGGGCGGCCGCCTCCGGGGCGGACGAGACGCGGCGGCGCCAGGCGGCGCGGAGCATGGAGAGCCCGACCCAGCACAGGTAGGCGGCGCCGGCGTACTTGATGACCAGGAACACCGGCGGGTACGCCCGGAGCAGTGAGGCGACGCCGGCGGCGGAGAGCAGCATGAGGATGGCGTCGCCGAGGAAGACTCCGGCGGCGGCGCGGTAGCCGGTGGCTATGCCGCGGCGGGCGGCCACGGAGAGCACGAAGAGCGAGTTCGGGCCCGGCAGCAGGACGATCGCCATCGTGCCGAGCACGTAGGTCCAGAGGTCGGTCACTCCCAGCACGCCGTGCATCATGCTCCTTCGGTGGCGTGGGCGCGAAGGCGATTCCGCAGGCTGGACCGTGCGGCCGGCCACTCATCGGCGGTCATCGAGTAGAGCACGGTGTCGCGCCAGGAGCCGTCGGCGCGCCGCTTGTGCCGGCGCAGCACGCCCTCGCGGGTGGCGCCGAGGCGTTCGATGGCGCGCTGGGACCGCACGTTGCGGTTGTCCGTCTCCCACGCCACCCGGACCGCGCCCAGCTCGTCGAACGCGCGGGTGAGCAGCAGCAGCTTGGACTCGGTGTTCGCGCCGGTGCGCCAGTGGCTCTTGGCGAAGTACGTGTGGCCGATCATCAGCGTGCGGTGCGTCTCCTCGATGTCGTAGTACGACGTGGTGCCGATGACCGCGCCGGTGCGCGCGTCGCGTTGCAGCCACGGCACGGTCGGCGTCGCGGCGAGCCGGCGGGTCAGGTAGGCGCGCATCTCGGCGAGCGTGCGTGGCGCGGCGATCGGCAGATGCTCCCAGATCTCCGGGTCGCCGCAGCTCTCCAGCAGGTCGGCGGCGTGCACCAGGTCGAGCGGCTCCAGGATCACGTGCTCGCCGCGCAGGATCGCCGGCGTCTCCCAGGCGCTTCGCGCGGGGCGCAGATAATCCGGCACGGGTACGGTCACCGCCTCGTCCGGCTCGGGCAGGCCGCGGACCCGGTGCAGCGGCAGCAGGCCGGCCCAGTGGGGGAGTGCCTCGTCGCCCGGCTCCTCGCCGACGCCATGCGCGCGGATCTTCGTGGAGACCTCGGTCAGCGGCAGTGCCAGCACGGTGGTCTGGCTGAGCTCCTTGCGCGTGGGCGGGCGGCTGTCCGCGGCGCGGCCCACGGCGATCTTGTCGACCAGCGCGGTGAGCACGCGCTCCTTCTCCACCGGGTCGGTGACCGGCACGGCCGTACCGTGCGCGATGACGGACCGGTAATTGGCGCTGTGGTCGAACTGGGAACGCGCCAGCACCAGCGCGTCCAGGATGGTGGCCTCGACGCAGACGCGCAGGCCCTCCTCGCGCGCGGCCAGCATCGGGCGGCTGCCGGTGGAGCCGTGCAGGTACAGCGTGTCGCCGACGCGGGCGATCAGCGTGGGCAGCACGCGCGGCTCGCCGTCGACCACGAACGCCAGGTGACCCTCGAACGACTCGTCCAGAATCTCGTAGGCCGGCGCCCTGTCGTAGCGAATCCGCCCCCGGTCGCGCAGCGCCGTGGTGCGATTGGTCGGTAGGAAGTCGTCTCCCATGAGTAGCCCTCCAGACTTTGTGCTAGTACAGTAGGGAAACTGTGGCAGAACATTATCAGATCACCGGGTCCACGGCCGCCGAGATCTCGGAGAGCGTGGAGGCCGGCGTGCGCGCCGGGGACCTGCGGCCGGGCGCGGCGCTGCCGCCGGTGCGGGCGCTGGCCAAGACGCTGCGGTGCAGCCCGGCAACGGTGGCGAAGGCGTACCAGGCGCTTCGCCAGCGCGGGCTGATCGAGACCGCGGGGCGCAACGGCACGCGGGTCCGCGAGCGGCCGCCGATCGCCACCGCGGGCCGGTCCGCGCTGCGGCTGCCGCCGCCGCCCGGCGCGATCGACCTCTCCACCGGCGAGCCCGACCTCGCGCTGCTGCCCGCGCTCGGCCCCCGGCTGGCCCGGCTCGCCGCCGCCGAGTTCACGCCGACCAACTACACGGACGCCGGCGCGCTCCCCGAACTGGTGGATCTCGCGCGGGTACGGTTCGCCGGCGACGGCATCCCGGTCGAGGACGCCGGGATCACCGTCACCAGCGGCGCGCTGGACGCGATGGAGCGGCTGCTCTCCGCGCACCTGCGGCCCGGCGACAAGGTCGCCGTGGAGGACCCGGGCTGGTCCAACGCGTTCGACCTGGTCGCCGCGCTCGGCCTGACCGCGGTGCCGATGCCGGTCGACGACGAGGGGCCGACGCCGGACGGCATGCGCGCCGCGCTCGGCGCCGGGGCCGGCGCGGTCATCGTCACCGCCCGCGCGCAGAACCCGACCGGCGCCGCGGTCAGCTCCTACCGCGCGGCCGAGCTGCGGTCGGTGCTGGCCGAGTTCGCGTCCGTGCTGCTGATCGAGGACGACCACGCGGCCGAGCTGGCGCCGGTCACGCTGCACTCGCTGGCCGGCGTGACCGGGTCGTGGGCGTTCGTGCGGTCGGTCTCCAAGCCGTACGGGCCGGACCTGCGCCTCGCCGTGGTGGCCGGCGACGAGGCGACGATCGCGCGGGTGGCCGGCCGCATGCGGGTCGGCGCGGGCTGGGTGTCCACGCTGCTCCAGCGCGTGGTGCTCTACCTGTGGCGGGACGACGAGGTGATCAACGGGGTGATCCGCGCGCGGGACAGCTACGTCACCCGGCGGCTCGCGCTGCGCGCCGCGCTGGCCGCGCACGGGCTGGACGCGCGCGGGCGCACCGGGCTGAACGTCTGGGTCAGCGTGCCGGACGAGACGCGCGCGGTCGCGGCGCTGCGTGACGCCGGATACGTGGTGGCGCCCGGCTCGCTGTTCCGGCTCGCGTCGCCGCCCGCCATCCGGATCACGGTCAGCCCGCTGGCGGAGGAGGACATCCCGGCCCTGGCCGACGCGGTGGCCGCCGCGGCGGCGCTCGATCCGGTCCCGGCCCGGTCCTCGATGGCGTTGACGGCCTGACCGTTTCTGTCGTACGAATCCGGTAAAACACTGCGTCATGCAGACCGCTGCCCCTTTCGTACCGTCAGACGCGTCCACCATCGCCGAACTGCGCGATGCCGCCCCGGCCTGCCGCGGGTGCAAGCTGTGGGAACCGGCGACCCAGGTGGTCTTCGGCCGCGGCGACGAGCATGCCCGGGTGATCTTCGTGGGCGAGCAGCCCGGCGACGTGGAGGACAAACAGGGCCTGCCGTTCGTCGGCCCGGCCGGGCACCTGCTCCGGCGCGCGGTCGACGACGCGGGCCTGCCGGTCACCCAGCTCTACATCACGAACTCGGTGAAGCACTTCCGGTTCGAGCGGCGCGGCGCGCGGCGCATCCACAAGACGCCGGACCAGCAGCACATCACGGCCTGCCACCCGTGGCTGACCAGTGAGTTCGCGCTGCTGCGGCCGGAGCTGGTGGTGCTGCTCGGCGCGACCGCGGCCAAGGCGGTGCTCGGCCCGTCGTTCCGCGTCACCAAGTCGCGCGGCGTGCTGATGCCGTGGCCCGCGTCGGCGCAGCGGCCGGAGGACTTCCCGAGCGACCACGAGGCCAGGGCGCTCGCCACCATCCACCCGTCCGCGGTGCTGCGGGCGGACGACCGGGACGCGGCGTACGACGGCCTGGTCGCGGACCTGCGCGTGGCGGCCACCGCATTGACGTGATCCATTCCCCGGCTACCGTGAATGTCTCTCACCGTGGTCGGGGGTTCTCATGGGCGGGTCGGTGCGGCGGGTGCAGCGGCGCACGCTCACGTTGCTGGTCATCACGCAGATCATCGGCGGCATCGGCGTGGCGATCGGCATCACGGTCGGCGCGCTGCTCTCCGCGCGGATGGCCGGCGTGGGGATGTCCGGCCTGCCCGGCAGCGGCGCGGTGATCGGCGGCGCGCTGCTCGCGGTCCCGGTCACCCGCCTCGTGCAGGCACGCGGGCGCCGGCCGGGCATGGCGCTGGCGTACCTGGTGGGCGCGCTCGGCGCGGTGCTGGTGGTGCTCGCGGCCGTCCTCGGCTCCGTACCACTGCTGTTCCTGGGCATGTTCCTGTTCGGCGGCGGCACGGCGGCGAACCTTCAGGCACGGTACGTCGCGGTGGACCTCGCCGCGCCCGAGCGCCGGGGGCGGGACCTGTCGCTGGTGGTCTGGTCGGCCACGATCGGGTCGGTGGCCGCGCCGAACCTGGCCGACCTCGCGGACCGCGCGGTGGCCGGGCTGCACCTGCCGGTCCTGAGCGGCGCGTTCGTGGTCAGCGGCGTGGCGTTCGCGCTGTCCGCGGCCGCCATCGCGGTGTCGATGCGGCCGGACCCGCTGCTTCTCGCCCGTACCGTCGACGGGTCCTCCACCCCCGCTCCGCACCGGCCGTCCGGGGTGCGGGCCGGCGCGCGCGTGGTGGCCGGGCTGCCCGACGCGCGCCTCGCGATCGCGGCCGTCGCCACCGGGCACCTGGTGATGGTGGCCGTGATGTCGATGACCCCGGTCCACCTCGGCGAGGGGCATGCGGACGCGGACCTGCTGCGCATCGTCGGAATCGTGCTGAGCGTGCACATCGCCGGCATGTACGGGCTGTCGCCGGTGACCGGGTGGCTCGCCGACCGGTACGGGCGCCGCCCGGTGATCGTCGGCGGGCTCACGCTGCTGATCACCGCGTGCGCGGTCGCGGGTACGGCCGGGCACGACACCCCGATGCTGACGCTCGGCCTGGCGCTGCTCGGGCTCGGCTGGTCGGGCACGATGGTGGGCGGCTCGACGCTGCTGTCCGAGTCCGTCCCGCAGGACGGCCGGCCCGCGGTGCAGGGCCTGTCCGACCTGGTCATGGGGGTTGCCGGCGCGGGTGCCGGCGCGCTCAGCGGCGCGGTCGTGGCGTTCGGGGGATATGGCACGCTGACGGTGCTGGCCGCGATGGCCGCGCTCCCGGTGCTGGCGCTAGCGTTGCGGTCCAGGGGTGTCTCCACTCCTGGTTCTGTCGAGGAGATGTGAGTTGCGGCTGACGGATTTCTGGCAGCGGATGGACGAGGTGTTCGGGGCCGGATACGCGCCGAGCATCGCGAGCGATCAGGTGCTGACCACGCTGGGTGGCCGGACCGTGCGGGAGGCGCTCGACGCCGGAGTGGCGACCGTCGTGGTCTGGCGGGCCGTTTGCGCTGCTTATCCGGACCGGGTGCCGTCGAAGCTGCGGTGAATAGAACACCCGTTCGGGCGTGTCGTGTGGATCTCGTACAGGTGTTCGGCTATCGTGCGTTCCCGGGTAAGGGTTCGGCATCGGCGGCCCCCGGAGGCTGTTTTTGTCATACCCAGCGCCTAGCGTGTTGCGCGTGACGAAAGGTTCTTCAAAGACGCCCGCGAAGTCGGCGAATGTAGGGGTGGGGTCAATGGCGGCAGGTCCTGACCGCGAGAAGGCGCTAGAGCTGGCTCTGGCGCAGATCGACAAGCAGTTCGGCAAGGGTTCCGTGATGCGGCTGGGCGAGCGCCCGGTCGCCCAGATGGCGGTCATCCCGACCGGGTCCATCGCGCTCGACGTGGCGCTCGGCGTCGGCGGTCTTCCCCGTGGCCGGGTCGTCGAGGTCTACGGTCCGGAGTCCTCCGGTAAGACCACGGTGGCGCTGCACGCGGTCGCGAACGTGCAGAAGGCCGGCGGCATCGCCGCCTTCATCGACGCGGAGCACGCGCTCGACCCGGAGTACGCGCGGGCCCTCGGCGTCGACACCGACGCGCTGCTGGTCTCCCAGCCGGACACCGGTGAGCAGGCGCTCGAGATCACCGACATGCTGGTGCGCTCCGGCGCGCTCGACATCATCGTCATCGACTCCGTGGCGGCCCTGGTGCCCCGCGCCGAGATCGAGGGCGAGATGGGCGACAGCCACGTCGGTCTCCAGGCCCGCCTGATGAGCCAGGCGCTGCGGAAGATCACCGGTATTCTGAACAACTCGAACACCACGGCGATCTTCATCAACCAGCTCCGCGAGAAGATCGGCGTCATGTTCGGCTCGCCGGAGACCACGACCGGTGGCCGCGCGCTGAAGTTCTACGCCTCGGTCCGGCTCGACGTGCGCCGCATCGAGAGCCTCAAGGACGGCACGGACGTGGTCGGTAACCGCACCCGCGTCAAGGTCGTGAAGAACAAGGTGGCGGCGCCGTTCAAGCAGGCCGAGTTCGACATCATGTACGGCAAGGGCATCTCGCGTGAGGGCTCGCTCATCGACGTCGGCGTGGAGCAGAGCATCATCCGCAAGTCCGGTGCGTGGTACACGTACGACGGCGACCAGCTCGGCCAGGGCAAGGAGAAGGCCCGCGAGTTCCTGAAGGAGAACCCGGACGTCGCGGCCGAGATCGAGAAGAAGATCCTGGAGAAGCTCGGTGTGGGCGTGACCAGCGGCGACGCCGCGGGTGGCCCGGAGCTGCCGCCGGTCGACTTCTGATCGCGGTCGTAAGGTCGTCACATGGCAGGCCGACGCGGAGCGCGCTCGGGGCGGGGCTGGGACGCAGCGCCGCCCCGGACGCGCCGCTCCCCGGGTGCGAAGCCGGAGGAGTTCGAGTCGTTCGGGCACTCGGGGTCGTCCGGGGAGTCCGTCTCCGACGGTGAGAAGCCCGCGCCGAAGCCGCGCGACGAGGCTGAGGTGGCCCGCGAGATCTGCCTGCGCCAGCTCGCCACCCGGCCGCGTACCCGTGCGGAGCTGGCGGCGGCGCTGACCAAGCGGGAGATCTCCGCGGAGGTGATCGACTCCGTCCTCGCGCGCTACGACGAGGTCGGCATGATCGACGACGCGGCCTTCGCCCGTGAGTGGGTGACCACCCGGCATCGCGGCCGTGGTCTCGCTCGCCGCGCGCTGGCCGACGAACTGCGCCGCCGCGGCGTCGATGCGGAGACCGCCGGTGCCGCGCTCGACGAGCTCGATCCGGAGACGGAGGAGGAGACCGCCTTCGCCCTGGCCGCCCGCAAGGTCCGCGTGGCCCGCGGCGAGCCGGACGCGGTGTTCCGCCGCGTGGTGGGCATGCTGGCCCGCAAGGGCTACCCGGCGGGCCTGGCGATCCGCGCGGTCAAGGCGGCGATGGAGGCGCAGGCGGCCGAGACCGACAACCTCGACGACGGATACGCCGAACTTGTCGACCAGATCGACCCGGACGCGATGGCGGATGCGGCCAGGGGCGACACGGACCCGCTCTGACCGTCGCGGCGGCTCTGCGCGGCGGCGGGGTGCTGGCTTCGGTGACGCATGAGCGGTTCCGGCCCCGTGGTGGCGCCTAGCCCGCCGCGGGCACGGTGTGCGTCGGGCGCCGACGACGCGGAGGCGCGGTCGGTCCTCTAGCCGCCCCGACGATGCTGGGGCGCCTGCCGCGGCGGCGTGGTTACCGCGCGCCGACGAAGTCGGCTTCACCGTGTGCGGGCGCCGACGACGCGGAGGTGCGGTCGGTCCTCTAGCCGCCCCGACGGTGCTGGGGTGCCTACCGCGGCGGCGTGGTTACC
Organism: Catenuloplanes atrovinosus; assembly: GCF_031458235.1. Classification (NCBI taxonomy): domain Bacteria; kingdom Bacillati; phylum Actinomycetota; class Actinomycetes; order Micromonosporales; family Micromonosporaceae; genus Catenuloplanes; species Catenuloplanes atrovinosus. The sequence goes on from NZ_JAVDYB010000001.1 coordinate 251,813, forward strand.
CGCGCGCCGACGAAGTCGGCTTCACCGCGCGCCGCAATCGCGAGGGCCGGCGTGCCTTCTCAGCGACATCCTGCCCGGCCCTCGGCTCTGCTGACGCCGCGCCGCTTACCGGCTGCTGCGGCGTCGCCGGCTGTTCGCTGACGCCGCGCCGCTTACCGCCCGTGGCTGACGTCGCGCCGCTTACCGGTCGTGGCTGGCTGCTGCGGCGCTTACCGGTCAAGGCTGGCTGTTGCGGCGTCGCTGGCTCGTTGCTGGTGCTGTGGTCAGGCGTGCCAGCCGTTGCTGGCCTCGCCAGCCATTTTTGCTGCCGCGCCGCTTACCGGCGCCCCGGCCGTGTCGGCCGCTGCGATGTGGACACCCGTTCTGATGCGGGGCCGAATGCGGTACCCCCGGCCGTTGCCGCATCGCCAGCGGTTCGCTGACGCCGCATCGCCTGCCGGCTGCACCGGTCATCGCGGCGCCGCCAGTTTTGCTGATGCGGCGCCGCTTACCGGCCGTCCTCGGTCACCGCCGCGTCGCAGCAGTTCGCTGATGCGGCGCCGTTCATCGGTCGCGCCGGGCTGTCGCCGCGCCGCCGGAGTTCGGGTGATGCCGCGCTGCTTACCGGCCGTCCCGGCTTTCGTCGCGTCCAGCGGTTCGCGGTGCCGCGCCGCTTACTGGGCCGCGCCGGGGGCGTTGCCGGGCCGCGAGCGGTTTGCCGGTGCCGCGTCGCTTACCGGCCGTGCTGGCTTAGGCGCGTCGGCAGCCGTTTACTGGTGCCGTGCCGCCTGCCGGTCGCGCCGGGTTGTTGCCGGGCCGTCAGCGGTTTGCCGGTGCCGCGTCGCTCACCGGCCGTCCCGGCTGTAGGCGCGCGGCAGCCGTTCACTGGTGCCGCGCCGCCTACCGACCGCGCCCGGCTTTCGCCGCGCCGCCAGCCGTTCGCCCACTTACCGGTCCGCCATCCGTTGCCGCACCCCCATAGCCCCGCGGCTGCCGCGCCAGCCAACCCTCGCCAATCCCCAACCCCACGCCACATCGCCACGTCGCTCGATTTGTCCATGATCGGCGGAAACCCCCATGAGTGCCCCCGATGACCGCTGGGTAGGATGAGCTGGGCGTGAGCACACGTGTGCCGTGTGTCCCACCTGCTTCCGGATGAGGTCTTCTTGACCGAACGGCCCTCTGCGACCTAGCCTCGCGTACAAAGAGGATTGCCCGACCATTGCAGGCTAAGCGCACAACATAGATCGCGTAACAACACGGCATCATTTCAAGGTTGCTGCCCTGTCATGATGCCCTCCACCGCCGGCCCGGCCGCGCCGACGGTGGCCTGACATACCTCGGCCTGCGGGAGCGTGCCCGGAAGGGCGCGGCCGGCGGGGCGAGCCACGGCCAAGCCGCCTCGGTCGGGCAAGTCCGTGAGCCGCAAGACGGCGCATGAGCCGCTGCAACAGGCGTCCCATGCGGGCGACACGGTGGAGGGGAGGCGGCGGTGACGATCGAGACGCAGGCCGACGGTCACGCCGGAGAGGGCGCCGACGGGGCCGGGAAGCTGGCGCGGCGATGACGGCGCTGTACGTGGGGCTGATCGGCGTCGTGGTCCTGCTGGTCGTGCTGGGGGCGGTCGGTTTCACCTACCTTCTCCGCGTCATGCGCAGCCTGCAACCGGTTACCCCCGCGAAGCCCGCCGAGGACGATCCCGCGTTCCTCGCGCAGAAGGACAAGCAGGAGCGCTCGCTCGCCAAGCTGCAGACCGCCGCCGCCGAGGCCACCTCCGCGGTGGAGGAGGCGAAGAACGAGACGGCCGCCGCCCGTACCGACGCGGCAGCCGCCCGTGCCGAGGCCAGCGCGGCTCGCGCCGAGGCGCGGCGCGTGCTGGACGCGGCGCACGCGGAGGCGGACACGATCCTGGACCGGGCGCACCGGCAGGCCGAGGCCGACGCGGAGCAGGTCCGGGCGGCGGCGCGGCGCAGCGGTGAGCGCGAGGTCGCGCTGCTCAACGCCACCGTCAAGGAGCAGGCCGCGGAGGTCGAGCGCCGCGCGGCCCGGATCGACGAGCGGGAACGTCAGCACACCGAGGAGCTGGACCGGCTGATCGAGCGCGAGCGTCGGCTGGCCGCGCGGGAGAGCGATCTCGCGGCCCGGGAGAGCTCGCTGATCGAGCGCGAGGCCGCGGTCACCGCGGCCGAGGAGGTGCGCCAGCGCGAGCTGGAGCGCGTCGCCGGCCTCACCGCGGACGCGGCCAAGGCCGAGGTGGTCGAGACGATCGAGGCGCAGGCGAAGCGCGAGGCCGCGATCCTGATCCGCGACATCGAGAACGACGCCCGCAACACCGCCGAGGATCGCGCCCGTCACCTGGTGGTCGACGCGATCCAGCGGGTGGCCAGCGAGCAGACCGCGGAGAGCGTGGTCAGCGTGCTGCACCTGCCCAGCGACGAGATGAAGGGCCGGATCATCGGCCGCGAGGGGCGCAACATCCGCGCGTTCGAGTCGGTCACCGGCGTCAACCTGATCATCGACGACACGCCCGAGGCCGTACTCCTCTCCTGCTTCGACCCGGTCCGCCGCGAGATCGGCCGTCTCACGCTGGACAAGCTCGTGCTGGACGGCCGCATCCACCCGCACCGCATCGAGGAGGTCTTCGAGACCGCCAAGGACGAGGTCGAGCGCCTCTGCGTGCGCGCGGCCGAGGATGCGCTGGTCGAGGTCGGCATCACGGACATCCATCCGGAGCTGCGCACCTACCTGGGCCGGCTGCGCTACCGCACCAGCTACGGGCAGAACGTGCTCAAGCACCTGGTCGAGACCGCGCACATCGCCGGCGTGATGGCCGCGGAGCTGAAGCTGGACGTACCCACGATCAAGCGCTGCGCGTTCCTGCACGACATCGGCAAGGCGCTCACCCACGAGGTCGAGGGCAGCCACGCGCTGATCGGCGCGGACCTGGCCCGTAAGTACGGCGAGTCCGAGGACGTCGTCCACGCGATCGAGGCGCACCACAACGAGGTCGCGCCGCAGACCATCGAGGCCGTCCTCACCCAGGCCTCGGACGCCTGCTCCGGCGGCCGTCCCGGCGCGCGCCGGGAGAGCCTGGAGGCCTACGTCAAGCGCCTGGAGCGGATCGAGGAGATCGCCGGCGGCAAGCTCGGCGTCGACAAGGTCTTCGCCATGCAGGCCGGCCGCGAGATCCGCGTCATGGTCCGCCCCGACGACATCGACGACATCGCCGCCGCCGTCCTCGCCCGCGACGTGGCCAAGCAGATCGAGGAGGAGCTGACCTACCCCGGCCAGATCCGCGTCACGGTCGTTCGCGAGTCCCGCGTCACCGAGATCGCCCGCTGACAACCCTTTTCCCTATACCCGCTTCCGGCCCGGCCGGGGTCCGCATGCTCCCGCGGGCACCGGTCGGCCGCGGGCGGCCTCCCTGCCGGTCCCGCACCCGGTCACCCTCGCGAATCCCGCTGCCGCCCAGCTACCCACCGCGGCTCCCGCCGCGCGGCCGACAGCCCCGCGTGTTCCGGCGCCCGGACCACAACGCCGTCAGCCTGCCGGGCCCGCGGCTGGCGACCGGACGCGTAGGCCGCCGCCCTCGCCGATTGCCCGGGAAACAGGAAGGGCGCCCCCGGAGGGGCGCCCTTCGCCGTGTGCGGGGGAGATCGATCCCGTCAGCCGCCGCCGAGGCCGCTGGAGACCGTGGTGTTCTGGGCGGCGGCCGTGGGCTGGACGCCGGTCTGGCCCGGGTTGGCCGACGTGCGCGGCACGCGAATGCCGCGTCGCCGGGTGAGCCGGTCCACCCAGCCCGCCAGCGCGGTGAGCAGGGAATTGATGATGATGTAGATGATCGCGACCACGATCGCCGCGGCCACCACGTTGGCGTAGTTGGCGGAGAGCACGTTGACGCCGAGCTGGAGCAGCTCCGGGAAGGAGATGATGTAGCCGAGCGCGGTGTCCTTCACCAGGACGACCAGCTGGCTCACGATCACCGGGAGCATGGCGCGCGCGGCCTGCGGGATCAGGATGTACCGCATGACCTGGTTCTTGCGCATGCCGATGCCGTACGCCGCTTCGGACTGGCCGCGCGGCACGGCCTGCACGCCGGCCCGGAACGCCTCCGCGAGCACGGAGCCGTTGTAGAGCGTCAGGCCGGCGACGACCGCCCAGAACGCCTCCATCCGGAGGTCCTCGATGACGTACGGCAGGCCGAAGAAGATGAAGAAGATCAACAGCAGCAGCGGTACGGCACGGAAGAACTCGACCACGATGCCGGCCGGCACGCGTACCCACCAGTGGTCGGAGAGCCGGCCGACCGCGAACAGCACGCCGAACGTCAGCGACAGCACCATGGCGACCAGCGCGGCGCTGAGCGTCTGCTGCAGGCCCGGCAGGATGAAGTCGACCCAGGTGCTCTGCTCCAGGAACGGCTTCCAGAGCGTGGCCGCCCACTGGCCCTTCTCGTCGAACTTCAGGTAGATCCAGTAGAACAGCGCCAGCAGCCCGGCGCCGAAGACCGCGGTGAGGATCCAGTTGCGGATCCGCGCGCGCGGGCCGGGGTGGTCGTAGAGGACCGCGTCGGTACTCATGTCAGCGCTTCACCGCCAGTCGGTTCGCGAGCCAGCCGAAGAAGTAGCCGGTGGGGATCAGGACCGCCGCGAACGTGCCGGCGAAGAGCAGGAAGATGAGGATCGTCTGGCTGCTGTACGTCTCGATCATGGTCTTCATGGCCGACGACGACTCGGCGAGCCCGATCGTGCCGACGATCGTCGAGTTCTTCGCCAGCGCGATGAAGATGCTGCCCAGCGGCGCGATCACCGCGCGGCCCGCCTGCGGCAGCACGATGATCCGCAGCACCTGGAAGAACGACAGCCCGAGCGCGCGCGCCGCCTCCGCCTGGCCCGGCGGCACCGTGTTGATGCCGGAGCGGATCGCCTCGCAGACGAACGCGGCCGTGTAGACGGAGAGGCCGAGCACGCCCAGCCAGAAGTTGTTGAGCGCGATGTCCTCGCTGTCGAGCGTCAGGCCCAGCGTCGAGTACAGCCCGAAGTAGCAGAAGAAGATGATCAGCGTGAGCGGCGTGTTCCGGAAGGTGTTGACCCAGCCCGCCCCGAAGGCGCGCAGCACCGGGACGGGGGAGACGCGCATGCCGGCCAGGATCACGCCGAGGACGAGTGCGCCGAGCGCGCCCGCGCCGGTGAGGCGGAGGATCCAGCTGAAGCCGGTGAGGTACAGATCCACATTGTCGGGATCGCTCAGGAAATCCATATCTCGCTTCCTGGCCGGGGTACGACGCGGGGCCGGCCAGGAAGTGGGCCGGCCCCGCGGGAGAACGTGGGGTTGTCAGGCAGGGCAGTTGGTCAGCGAGGCGACGGCCAGGTCCTTCGCCGGCGTGCCGCTCTTGCCGAGCGTGGTGTCCCACGCGGTCTTGTACGTACCGTCGGTCGCCGCGGCCTTGAGGATCTCGTTGATCTTCGCGCAGCCCGCGGTGTCGGTCTTCTTCACCGCGATGCCGTACGGCTCCTTGCTGAACGGCTTGCCGATGACCTTCAGCTTGCCCGCGTACTGCGACTGCGCCGCGTACCCGGCGAGGATGATGTCGTCGGTGGTCACCGCGTCCACCTGGCCACCGTCCAGTGCGGTGACGCACTTGGAGTAGGTGTCGAACTCCTGCAGCTGCGCGTCCGGGTAGTCGCTCTTGATCCGCTTGGCCGGGGTGGAGCCGGTGACGGAGCAGACCTTCTTGCCGGCCAGCGACTCCGGCCCGGTGATGTCCGTGTTGTCCGCCTTGACCAGCAGGTCCTGGCCGGCCTCGTAGTACGGCCCGGCGAACGCGACGCGCTTCTTGCGGTCGTCGTTGATCGTGTAGGTGGCGATCACGATGTCGACCTGGCCCTGCTCGATGAAGGACTCACGGTTGGCCGACGCGGTGGTCTTCCACTCCACCTTCGACGGGTCCAGGCCGAGGCCCTTCGCCACGATCTTGCCGATCTCGATGTCGAAGCCCTCGTACGTGGTGCCGGTCTGCAGGCCGAGGCCCGGCTGGTCACCCTTGACGCCGATGATCAGCTTGCCGGACGCGGCCTTGCCGATCACGCCGTCGGCGGAACCGCCACTGCCGGCGTCGCCGCCGTCCCCACCGCCGCAGGCGGCCGCGGACATCGCGAGGACCGCTGCCGTGGCAACCGCCGCAATCCGCGAAAATCGCATCTCTCGTTCTCCTTCTTCGTCACGGGGAGCCGCGTCGGCGGCCCCTCCGCAGTGGACGCTCAGCTGTTGGACATCCGGTTGATGGAACTCAGTGGGTCAGGATCTTCGACAGGAAGTCCTTGGCCCGGTCGCTCGTGGGGTTGGCGAAGAACTCCGCCGGTGCCGCCTGCTCGACCAGCTGGCCGTCCGCCATGAACACGACCCGGTTGGCCGCGTGCCGCGCGAAGCCCATCTCGTGCGTGACCACGACCATGGTCATGCCCTCGGCGGCCAGCGACGTCATCACGTCCAGCACCTCGCCGACCATCTCCGGGTCGAGCGCGCTGGTGGGCTCGTCGAAGAGCATCGCCTTCGGGCGCATGGCCAGTGCGCGCGCGATCGCGGCGCGCTGCTGCTGCCCGCCGGAGAGCATCGCCGGGTACTTGTCCGCCTGGTTCGCGATGCCGACGCGGTCGAGCAGCGCCATCGCGCGCTCACGGGCCTCCGCCGGCTTCTCCTTGCGGACCTTGATCGGCCCGAGCGTCACGTTCTCCAGGATCGTCTTGTGCGCGAAGAGGTTGAACGACTGGAACACCATGCCCACGTCGCTGCGCAGCCGTGCCAGCGCGCGGCCCTCCGCGGGCAGCTCCTGCCCGTCGAACGTGATGGTGCCGGAGTTGATCGGCTCGAGCCGGTTGATCGTGCGGCAGAGCGTCGACTTCCCGGAGCCCGAAGGACCGATCACCACGACGACCTCGCCCCGGTCGATCGAGAGACTGACGTCCTGCAGCACGTGCAACGGCCCGAAGTGCTTGTTCACCCGGTCCAGCACGATGAGCGGCTCGCCTTCTGCCACGCTTGTCACCGTCCCCCTCGTACCCTCTGATCGCTCTTGACCTTGTGCGTCACTGTAAGGGTGCCCTTGTGTCAGAAAGCAGCCTGGTTGGTCACGGAGAGGCAACACTTGACCGGTCCCCGACGGCGGCGGCACCGATGGTAACCACAGCGTGCACACATCGAGGGCAGGGCTCGTTCACGGGCCGGTGGGCGCGCCGGATACGCTGGTCATCGCCATGACTACCGCAGCCACTTCCGCACCGTCCGAGGCCCGCACCTACGAGGTGCGCACCTACGGCTGCCAGATGAACGTGCACGATTCGGAGCGCATATCCGGCCTGCTCGAGGCGGCCGGTTACGTGCGCGCGCCGCAGGACGCCGACCCCGATGTGGTCGTCTTCAACACCTGCGCCGTCCGGGAGAACGCGGACAACCGCCTCTACGGAAACCTCGGCCACCTGCGCCCGGTCAAGGACTCCCGCCCCGGCATGCAGATCGCGGTCGGCGGCTGCCTCGCGCAGAAGGACCGCGGTGACATCGTGGCCAAGGCGCCCTGGGTCGACGTGGTCTTCGGCACGCACAACATCGGCTCGCTGCCCGCGCTGCTGGAGCGCGCCCGGCACAACGCCGACGCCGAGGTGGAGATCCTGGAGTCGCTGGAGGTCTTCCCCTCCACGCTGCCCACCCGCCGCGAGTCGACGTACGCCGGCTGGGTGTCGATCTCGGTCGGCTGCAACAACACCTGCACGTTCTGCATCGTCCCGTCGCTGCGCGGCAAGGAGCGGGACCGCCGCCCCGGCGACGTGCTCTCCGAGGTGCGCGCGCTGGTCGCGGAGGGCGTGCTGGAGGTGACGCTGCTCGGGCAGAACGTCAACTCCTACGGCGTCGAGTTCGGCGACCGCTACGCGTTCGGCAAGCTGCTGCGCGCCACCGGCGAGATCGAGGGCCTGGAGCGGGTCCGGTTCACCAGCCCGCACCCGAAGGACTTCACCGACGACGTGATCGCCGCGATGGCCGAGACGCCGAACGTGTGCCACTCGCTGCACATGCCGTTGCAGTCCGGTTCCGACGCGATGCTCAAGTCGATGCGCCGTTCGTACCGGCAGGAGCGCTACCTCGGCATCATCGAGAAGGTGCGCGCCGCCATGCCGGACGCCGCGATCACCACGGACATCATCGTCGGCTTCCCCGGCGAGACCGAGGCCGACTTCCAGGCCACGCTCGACGTGGTCCGCGAGGCCCGCTTCTCCAGCGCGTTCACGTTCCAGTACTCGAAGCGCCCCGGCACCCCCGCCGCCACCATGGACTCCCAGGTGCCGAAGGACGTGGTCAAGGAGCGCTACGGCCGCCTGATGGAGGTCGTCGAGGAGATCACCTGGGCGGAGAACCGCGCGCAGGTCGGCCGCGAGGTCGAGCTGCTGGTCGCGGTCGGCGAGGGCCGCAAGGACGAGCGCACCGGCCGGATGTCCGGCCGCGCCCGCGACGGCCGCCTGGTCCACTTCAACACCGGCGACCTCGGCGCCGCGATCCGCCCCGGCGACATCGTGCACACCGAGATCACCTACGCCGCACCGCACCACCTCAACGCGGACGGCACCCCCCTCGGCCACCGCCGCACCCGCGCCGGCGACGCCTGGGCCGCCGGCCGCACCCCCCGCACCCCCGGCGTCAACCTCGGCCTCCCCACCATCGGGGTCCCGGCACCGCTGCCGGTCCAGGCCGCGGCCTGCCAGACCCACTGACCCACGATCCCGATATACCCGCTTCCGGCCACCCGGGGTCCGCATGCTCCCGCGGGCACCGGTCGGCCGTGGCCGGCCTCCCTGCCACTCCCGTGGCCGCAAGCCCATGCCCGCTCCGCGGCTCGTGGTGAGGCTGATCGGCATCGCCCCTCCGCGTGACGGTCACCGCCATCCCGCGATATAGCGATATATCGGGCGGCGCGAGCGCGCCCACCGCCGGCTCGGGCGAGTTCGCCGGCCTGCGCCGGACGTCGCCGGCCTGCGCCGGACGTCGCCGGCCTGCGCCGGACGTCGTCGGCCTGCGCCGGACGTCGTCGGCCTGCGCCGGACGTCGCCGGCCTGCGCCGGACGTCGCCGGACGTCGCCGGCCTGCGCCGGACTGCGCCGGACGAGTTCGCTGGCCTGCGCCGGACCCGGATGCGGCGCTCGCCGGGCAGCGAGACGGTGAGCGGGGTGAGGCCGATGGCCGGGTTACCGAAACGCCTGCGGTTTTCCCCTGAGCCGTGGGTCAGATAAGCAAGAGCGAAGTCCATTTCGCTAGTGGATCGTCTCCTCGCTCACCTGATCGACCACTCAGCGCCCAGGAATGCGCATGACGCCCGGTGCCGAACAGATGTCGCGGCACGAGCCGCCCAGTGCCGGTTCTGCGGTTCGCGGACCGACGTCTCAGTCATTGCGACCCAAGCTTTCGGCGGCCGGTGGCCCCGGTGCCCGGTGGTGCCGGTGCCCGGCGGTCCCGGTGCTGGTTGGTCCCGGGGCTGGGTGGTCCTGGTGCCCGGTGCTGGGTGGCCCTGGTGCTGGGTGGTTCCGGTGCCCGGTGCTGGGTGGCCCTGGTGCTGGGTGGTCCCGGTGCCCGGTGCCCGGTGGCCCAAGGGCTCGGTGGTTCCGGTGCCCGGCGGCCCCGGTGCCCGGTGGGCGGGGGATCTCTCCGGTGTGGGTTCGCTGACCTGCCGCCTGTGGCTCTCATCGTCGACCGGCCCCACTGTGACCCGCGCCGATGCCCAATATTTCGCGATAGCGGGAAGGCATGGCATACGCGGCCGCCGATGGGATGTGGTGGGACCCGGCCGTCGCGTCGGTCGGCCCGTCCCCGAACGTGAAGCGGCGCGAGGAGCGGGAACGGGGGTACGCCGTACGGCGTACCCCCGGAAGGGTTGTCAGCCGGCCTGTTCGGCGAGCTTGAGGAACTGCTGCTTGCCGGCGAGGGCCTTCTCCGCCTCGCGGATGCGCTTGGCGTCGCCGGAGGCCTTGGCGCGCTCGAGGCGCTGCTCGGCCTCGGCGACCTGGTCGCGCATCTGGGCGAGCAGCGGGTTGGCGGACGGCTCGGTGCGGCGCCAGGCGGAGTCCATGGCCTGGCGGAGCTTGTCCTCCACGGCGCGCATGCGGCGGTCGAGACTCGCCATGTTCTCCCGGGGGACGCGGCCGATGTCGTGCCACTGGCCCTGGATCTCGCGGAGCTTGTTCTGCGCGCCCTTGGGGTCGGCGTCGACGTCGACCGCCTCGGCCTCGGCCAGCAGCGCCTGCTTGCGCTCCAGGTTGCCCTTGAGTTCGGCGTCGCGGGCGGAGAAGACCTCGCTGCGGCGGGAGAAGAACGCGTCCTGCGCGGCGCGGAACCGGTCCCACAGCCGCTGCTCGGCCTCCTTGGAGGCGCGGGGCGCGGCCTTCCACTGGGCCATCAGGTCCTTCAGCCGGGCGGCGGTGTCGGCCCAGTCCTCGGAGCCGGAGAGCGACTCCGCCTCCTTGACCAGCTCCTCCTTGGCGGTCTGCGCCTGCTTGCGCTGCCCGTCCAGCGTGGCGAAGTGCGCGCCCCGGCGCCGGGTGAACCCGTCGCGCGCGGCCGCGAACCGCTTCCACAGCTCGCCGTCGGTCTTCTTGTCGATCCCGCGGATGGTCTTCCACTCGTCGAGGATCTCCTTGAGGCGGTCGCCCGCGGCCTTCCACCCGGTCGACTCGGCGGCGATCTTCTCCGCCTCCTCGACCAGCGCGACCTTGCGGGCCTGCGCCTCGTTCCGAGCGGTCTCCTTCGCGGCCTTGGCCGCGGTGGCGCTCTCCTCGGCGAGCGTGGCCAGCCGGTCGAGGCGGGCCGCGAGCCCGTCGACGTCGCCGACCACGTGCGCCTCGGTCAGCTCGGCGCGAAGCTTCTTCACGCTGCTCAGCGAGTGCGCCGGGTCGGCCGCGCCGGACTTCAGCCGCGCCTCGATGAGGTCGACCTCGGTGACCTTGTCGGCGAAGCGTCGCGCGAAGTGGGCGAGGCCCTCCTCGGGCGTGCCCGCCTGCCAGGATCCGACCACGCGCTCGCCGTCGGCGGTCTTGCAGTAGACCGTGCCGTCGGCGTCCACCCGACCGTAGGCGGTCCAGTCGCTCATCTGCCCATCCTCGTTCTTCCCGGCGCCGGAGGGAAAGTGCGTTTTCCCTCCCGGTCACCGCCGCCGCGCAGTAGGTTGCCTAAGAACTTCTCCCGGCATTGTCACAGGTACTCCCCCGTGTCCGTCGAGTGCCTGTTGACGACCGTGACCATACGGTGTTCTAGGTCGGCCGTGCGGCGGTTCCGCACGCCCGTGCAGTTACCGTAGGTCGCGTGTCGTCACCCCCCGCATCCAGGGTCTTCCCCCGTACGGGTCGTGTCGTGGCCGTGGTCGGCCCGACCGCGGCCGGAAAGTCGGATCTCAGCATCGCGCTGGCCGAGGCGCTCGGGGGAGAGGTGGTCAACGCGGACTCCATGCAGCTCTACCGCGGCATGGACATCGGCACGGCCAAGCTCACGCCCGAGGAGCGGCGCGGCGTGCCGCACCACCTGCTGGACATCTGGGACGTCACCGAGCCCGCCGCCGTCGCGGAGTACCAGTCGCTGGCCCGCGCCGCGATCGACGACATCCTGACCCGGGGCCGGGTGCCGCTGCTGGTCGGTGGCTCCGGCCTGTACGTCCAGGCCGTCCTGGAGGAGTTCTCCTTCCCGGGTACGTCACCCGCGCTACGTGAGTCGCTGGAGGCGGAGCTCGCCGTGGTCGGCCCGGCCGCGCTGCACGACCGGCTGCGCGTGCTCGACCCGGCCGCGGCGGAGTCGATCCTGCCCAGCAACGGCCGGCGGATCGTGCGCGCGCTGGAGGTGATCGAACTGACCGGCCGGCCGTTCACCGCGTCGCTGCCCACCGCGCCCCGGCCGTACTACGACAGCGTGCGGATCGGCGTCGACCGGGACACCGCGGAGCTGGACGCGCGCATCGCCCGGCGGGTGGACCTGATGTGGGAGCGCGGCCTGGTCGCGGAGGTCGCCGGCCTGCTTCCGCGCGGGCTGCGCGAGGGCCGGACCGCGAGCCGCGCGCTCGGCTACCAGCAGGCGATCGACCAGCTCGACGGCGTCTGCACCGAGGCGCAGGCGCGGGAGCGCACCACGGCCGCGACCCGCCGCTTCGTCCGCCGCCAGCGCTCCTGGTTCCGCCGCGACGCGTCCGTGCGCTGGCTGGACGGCGGCGCGGCCGGGCTCGTACCGGAGGCCCTGCGGTTGGTGGATCTTCCGGTGGGTGCGGAATGATGGTCCGGTGCAGTTCACCAAGGGCCACGGCGCCGGCAACGACTTCGTCATCCTCGAGGACCCGGACGGGCGTCTCGCGCTGACCCCGGAGCTGGTCGCCGCGCTCTGCGACCGGCACCGCGGGATCGGCGGCGACGGCGTGCTGCGGGTGATCCGCACCGCCAAGCACCCGGACGCGGTCGGCCGGGCCGCGGACGCCGAGTGGTTCATGGACTACTGGAACGCGGACGGCTCGATCGCGGAGATGTGCGGCAACGGCGTGCGCGTCTTCGCCCGCTACCTGGCCGGGTCGGGCCTGGCCGGGACCGGGTCCTTCCCGATCCTCACCCGGGCCGGCCTGGTCCGGGCCGTGATCGACGGCGACACCATCGCGGTCGACATGCCCACGCCGCGGCTGGGCGCCGCCGGCACCGCCACGATCGCCCAGCTCACGCTGCCCGGCACCGCGGTCGACGTCGGCAACCCGCACCTGGTCAGCGTGCTCCCGGACAGCATCGACCTGGACTCGCTGGACCTCACGCGGGCGCCGGTCGTCGACCCGGCGCTGTTCCCGGCCGGCGTCAACGTCGAGTTCGTGACGCCGCTGCCGCCGCTCGACGGGTTCGACCGGCACGTCCGCATGCGCGTCCACGAGCGCGGCTCCGGCGAGACGCTGGCCTGCGGCTCCGGCGCGCTGGCGGTCGCGGCGGTCGTGCTGCACGACGCCGGTCTCGCCGTCGGTACGGTCGCGGTCGACCTGCTCGGCGGCCGTCTGGTCGCCACCCGCGGGGACGCCGGCTGGACGCTGGCCGGCCCGGCGGTGCTGGTCGCGTCCGGCGAGACGACGCTGGGGTGACGACCCGGCCCTCGGTCATCGCCCACCGCGGCTACTCGGCGATCGCGCCGGAGAACACGATGGCCGCGCTGGTGGCCGGCCTCCGTGCCGGGGCGGACCAGCTGGAGGTGGACGTCCACACCAGCGCGGACGGCGTACCCGTGGTGATCCACGACTACACGCTGGAGCGCACCACGGACGGCACCGGGCGCGTCGCCGACCACCCGGTCGCGGCGCTGACCGCGCTGGACGCGGGTGGCTGGCATTCGGCCGCGCACCGCGGCGAACCGGTGCCGACGCTCGCGCGGGTCCTCGACCTGATCGCCGCGCACCCGGGCGTCGGCCTGCTGCTCGAGGTGAAGCCGTCGGCCACCCGCGCGCAGACGGCCACCATGATCGATGAGATCGTCGCGCGCGACCTGGCCGGCCGGGTGCTGCTGCAGAGCTTCGACGAGGCGGTGCTCCGCGACGCACGCGACCTGGCCCCGGCCGGGCTCCGGCTCGGCCTGCTGCGCGAGGCGCTGGACGACGATCCGGTCGCGGCGGCGCGGGACCTCGGCTGCGTCGCGTACAACCCGGGCGTGGACGCGCTGCTGGCGGCGCCGTCCCGGGCGGTGGCGGCGCTCGATGCGGGCCTGCTCGTGATGGTCTGGACCACGGACGACGAGCGGGAGTGGCGCGCGCTCGCCGACCTCGGCGTCACCGGCATCATCACCAACCGGCCCGCCGAGCTGCGCGCCTGGCTGTCCGCCACGGGCTGACGGGCACGTCGTCAGGCGCGGGCGGCCGCGCGGTAGCGGCCCGGCGGCGTGCCGTGCGCCCGGGTGAACGCGCGGCTGAACGCGGGCACCGAGTGGTATCCGACGGCCGCCGCGATCGACTCGACCGACTGGTCGGTGGCGTGCAGGCGGGCGGCGGCGAGATCCATCCGCCACTGCGTGAGGTACGTGCCGGGGCTCTGCCCGATCGCGGCCGGGAAGCGCCGGCCGAGCGTGGCCCGGGAGACCGCGGTCGCGGCGGCGAGCGTCCCGGTGGTCCAGTCCCGGGCCGGGTCGGCGTGGATGTGCTCCAGCGCGCTGCGCACCACCGGGTCGCCGAGCATGCCGAACCAGGTGCCGCGGTGCGCCGCCGCCCGCGTGGGCAGCCAGGCACGCAGCAACTGGATCAGCATGATGTCGACCAGGCTGTTCAGGACCGCGGTGGTGGCGATCCGGGGGTGCGCCAGTTCGCGGCCGAGCATGCGGACGGTGTCGTCGCACTCCGCCCCGGAGCCGGCGCGGACGTGCACGAGGTCGGGGAGCGCGAAGAGAAGCTGGGTCCGTACCGTGTGGTCGCAGTCGTACTGGATCGTGACGATCCGGACGTCGCCCGGCTCGGTGCCGACCCGGATCGCCTCGCCGGTCCGCTGGGCACGCGCGGTCGCGGCCCGGTCGCAGCCGTCGCCGCGGGCGTCCGGCGAGCCGGCCAGCGTGTGCGGGACCCGCGCGGCGACCAGCACGACGTCGCCCGCGGCCAGTTGCACCGGCGGGTGCCCGGGACGGATCAGCCACGCGCCGCCGGCGGTGACCGCGTGCAGCGCGGCGCCCGCCTCGTCGACCGCGACCGCCCAGTCCCCGCCCGCCTCCATCCGCGCGCCGAGGGAGCCGCGGACACCGGACACCTCGAGTACGTCCGTCACCACGTCCATGAGGCAGAAGGATAACCTTCTGGCTCAAACGGGCATCGACCGGCGCATTCGCGGTGCATACGGTTGCTGTCATGACCGATCACACGATGCGGGCGCTCGTCGCCACCGGCTACGGCGAGCCGGAGCGGCTCACCATCGCCGACCTTCCCGTCCCGCGGCCCGGACCGGGGCAGATCCAGGTGCGGACCACCGTCGCGACGATCAACCCACCCGATCTGCACGCGATCTCGGGCGGGTTCGGGGACGCGCTGCGGCTGGAGTTCCCGTACGTTCCCGGCACCGAGTTCGCCGGCACGGTCACCGAGGCCGGGCCGGGCGTGACCGCGTACCGGGTCGGTGACGAGGTGTTCGGCTCCGCGCTGCCCCGGCCGTTCGCACCGATCCTCGCCGCGGTTCCGCGCCCGTCGTTGAGCACCGGCGCGCTCGCCGAGTACCTGGTCTGCGAGGCGGACACGCACCTGATCGGGCTCCGCCCGGCCGGCGTGCCCGCGGAGCAGGCGGCGGCGCTGGCGATCGCCGGGTCGACCGCGCAGGCGCTGCTGGACGTCACCGCGCTCAAGCCCGGCGAGTCCGTGCTGGTCATCGGCGCGACCGGCGCGGTCGGCACCACCGTGCTGCCGCTGCTGGCCGCCGCGGGCGCCCGGATCATCGCGACCGCGGCCCGGGAGGCCGGTGCGACGCTGCTCCGGCGGCTCGGCGCGCACGAGATCATCGGGCATGATCCGGCCGGGTATCCGTCCGGCGTCGACGCGGTGTTCAACCTGGCGCTGTCCGCCGCCAGGCTGCCGGACGCGGCCCGGGCGCTGCGCCCCGGCGGCCGGCTGGTGTCGATCATCTATCCGGAGCCGACCGCGGAGCAGGCCGGCCGCGACGACGTGGACCTGCACTTCGTGTGGGACGTGGCGGGCGTGCACGGCGGCATGCCCCGGGTCGCGGAGGCGGCCTCGGCCGGCGAACTGACGGCCGTGATCGCGGGCCGGTACCCGCTGGCCGACGGCGTGCGGGCGGTCGTCGACTACGCCCGCACACATCCGCTCGGCAAGATCGTCGTCACGTTCCCGGCGCCGGGAACAGAGGCCACGGCATGAGCGAGTCATCGGTCGCGGGCACGCTGCGGGTGACGCGGGACCGCGGGGTCGTCACGGTCGTCATCGACAATCCACCGGTCAACGTGCTCAGCCTGCCGATGATGGGCGAGTTGGGGACGCTGTTCGCCGCGCTGCGCGAGGACGACACCGCCCGCGTCGTGGTCTTCGAGAGCGCCGACCCGGAGTACTTCATCGCGCACGTCGACATGACGCTCGCGGACGACCCGGAGGTGGTGGCCGACCCGACCGCCGGCGCGCCGGCGGGGCTCAACGTGTTCCAGGCACTCGGCGAGGCGCTGCGCACGCTGCCGCAGGTGTCGATCGTCAAGCTGGCCGGGCTCGCCCGGGGCGGCGGCGCCGAGTTCGTCGCCGCGGCCGACCTGACGTTCGCCGCGATCGGCCCGGCCGGGCTCGGCCAGATGGAGGTGCTGGGCGGCATCGTCCCCGGTGGCGGCGGCACGCAATATCTGCTGCACCGGACCGGCCGCAACCGGGCACTGGAGATCGTCCTCGGCGCGGACCTCTTCGATGCCGAGACCGCCGAGCGGTACGGATGGATCAACCGCGCCCTGCCCGCCGACCGGCTCGACGCGTTCGTCGACCGGCTCGCCCGCAACATCGCCGCACTGCCGGACGGCTCGATCGCCGCGATCAAGCACGCCCTCCCACCCCAGGACCTGTCCACCGGCATGCTGCGCGAACACGAGGCGTGGTCCACCCAGTTCACCCGCCCCGCCGCGGAGCGCCTGCTGCGCGCCGCCCTGGCCGCCGGCGCCCAAACCCGTGACGGCGAGCGCAACCTGGAGGACCTGCTGCGCGCCATCGATCCGGCATGACGCCGGCTTGGGGCGGCGGGCGGCCCGCATGGTCCCGCAGAGGCGGCCGGGTGGCCGGCTGACCCGCCGGAGCGTGGCCGCCTGACGATCGGCGCGAGCCGCCGGCCGGCTGGCTGTCACCTGCCGGCCCGGAGAAGCCGCCGGGTGGCCGACGGCCGGCCGGAGTGTGGTGGCCGCCCGCCGGTTCGCAGGCGCAGCAGCATGACCGGCGAGGTGCGAAGACGCCGGAGATCATCGCCAGCGTGGCGAGAGTCCTCCCGAAGGGTGGTGGCCGGCCGCTGGAAACACCGCGCGACCGACTCGGTCGGACGGTCCCTCGGCAGACAGTGGTGGCCGGCCGCCGAGCCGGAGACGCCGCCGGACGAGTCGGCGAGTGCGAAGCGGCAACCGCCGCACCTCTGAGCGGAACGCGGCGCGCCGGCCGGGGACGACGGGGACCGGGCCGGGGTTTGTGGTGACCAGCCTCGGATCGGACAGGGAGGCCGGCCACGGCCGACCGGTGCCCGCGGGAGCATGCGGGCCGGACCACGCCGGAAGCGGGAAGATCAGAATTGGCGGAACCGGGCGCGGTCGCCAGGAACTCGGCGACCGCGCCCGGCGCGTCACTGCTCCGGTGCGCCGAAGCTGGTGTCCTCGCCGGCGTCGACGCCGCCGAAGTCGGCGCTGGGGGCGGTCGAGTCGGCGGCGGCGCGTCGGACGGCGGCGGCGACCGCGGGGGCGACGCGGGTGTCGAAGACGCTCGGCACGATGACCGTTGGGTTAATCTTGTCGTGGCCGACGACGTCGGCGATGGCGCGGGCGGCGGCGAGCGCCATCTCCTCGGTGAAGTTCTCCGCGTGGGCGTCGAGCATGCCGCGGAAGACGCCGGGGAACGCCAGCACGTTGTTGATCTGGTTGGGCTGGTCGCTGCGGCCGGTGGCGACGATGGCCGCGTGCTCGCGGGCCGCCCGCGGGTCGACCTCAGGGTCCGGGTTGGCCAGCGCGAACACGATCGAGTCGTTCGCCATGGTGGCGATGTCGTCGCCGGTGAGCAGGTTGGGCGCGGACACGCCGATGAACACGTCGGCGCCGCGGATCGCTCCGCGCAGATCTCCGACATATCCGGACTTGTTGGTGTTCTCGGCGAGCCACTGCCAGGTCGGGTTCAGGTCGGCCAGGCCGCGGTGCAGCGCGCCGGGCCGGTCGTACGCGATGATGTCGCCCACGCCCTGCCGGAGCAGCAGCTTCATGATGGCGGTGCCGGCGGCGCCCGCGCCCGAGACGACCACCCGCACGTCCGCCAGGTTCTTGCCGACCACGCGCAGCGCGTTGGTCAGCGCGGCCAGCACGCAGATCGCGGTGCCGTGCTGGTCGTCGTGGAAGACCGGGATGTCTAGCAGCTCACGCAGCCGCGCCTCGATCTCGAAACACCGCGGCGCCGCGATGTCCTCGAGGTTGATGCCGCCGTAGCCGGGCGCGATCGCCTTGACGATGTTGACGATCTCGTCGGTGTCCTGGGTGTCCAGCACGACCGGCCACGCGTCGACGCCGCCGAACCGCTTGAACAGCGCGGCCTTGCCCTCCATCACCGGCAGCGCGGCGGCCGGGCCGATGTTCCCCAGGCCGAGGACCGCGGAGCCGTCGGTGACGACCGCGACCGTGTTGCGCTTGATGGTGAGACGCCGGGCGTCCTCGGGGTTCTCCGCGATCGCGAGGCAGACCCGGGCGACACCCGGCGTGTACGCCCGGGACAGCTCGTCACGGTTGCGCAGCGCGACCTTGGACGTGACCTCGATCTTGCCGCCCAGGTGCAGCAGGAACGTGCGGTCGGAGACCTTCCGGACCTCGACGCCGTCCAGCTCCTCCAGGGCCTTGACGACCTGGTCCGCGTGGGTGGAGTCGGCGGTGTCGCAGGTGAGGTCGACGGTGACGCGCGAGGGGTCGGAGTCGACCACGTCGAGCGCGGTGACGATCGCGCCGGCCTCGCCGACGCACGTGGTCAGCCGGCCGATCGCGGAGGCGTCGGCGATGACGCTAACCCGGATGGTGATCGAGAACCCTGCGCTCGGCAGGCGGGTCGGGGACAACGGTCCTCCCAGGTTGTACGGCGATGTACCAGTCCTGATTCTTGTCTCCTACCCGAAGAGTGCCGTTTCGGGGTCGTACCCGCGGGTAGACGCGCAGGGGCGATTTGTGAGTGCGCCCGGGCGGCGAGCGTGCAACCATCGAGGTCTGAGGAGGGAAATACTTGCCTAGCAACCGCGCAGCATCAACCTCGGATCCCGACTTCGACGAGATCGATCTCTGGGACGACGAGGAGCAGAGCACCGACGACGATGTGACGACCGGTGAGCTGGAGCTGGAGGACAGGCACGCCCTGCGCCGCGTGGCGGGTCTCAGCACCGAGCTCACGGACATCACCGAGGTCGAGTACCGGCAGCTCCGGCTGGAGCGCGTCGTGCTCGTCGGCGTCTGGACCGGCGGGTCCGTCACCGACGCGGAGAATTCGCTGACCGAGCTGGCCGCGCTCGCCGAGACCGCCGGGTCGCAGATCCTGGAGGGTCTGATCCAGCGCCGCGGCCGCCCCGACCCGGCCACGTTCATCGGCCGTGGAAAGGTCGAGGAGCTGGGCGCGGTGGTCCGCGACACCGGCGCCGACACCGTCATCTGCGACGGTGAGCTGTCGCCGTCCCAGCTGCGCAACCTGGAGCAGCAGGTCAAGGTCAAGGTCGTCGACCGGACGGCGCTGATCCTGGACATCTTCGCGCAGCACGCCAAGAGCAAGGAGGGCAAGGCGCAGGTCGAGCTGGCCCAGCTCGAGTACCTGGTGCCGCGCCTCCGAGGCTGGGGTGAGTCGCTGTCCCGCCAGGCCGGTGGCGCCGGTGGCGGCGCGAGCGGCGGCGGCGTGGGCCTGCGCGGTCCCGGTGAGACGAAGCTGGAGATCGACCGCCGGCGCATCCGCACCCGCATCGCCCGCCTGCGGCGGGAGATCAAGGCCATGAAGACGGTACGGGAGACCAAGCGCGCCCGCCGCACGCGGCGCTCGGTGCCGGCCGTCGCGATCGCCGGTTACACCAACGCCGGAAAGTCCAGCCTGCTGAACCGGCTGACCAACGCGGGCGTCCTGGTGGAGAACGCGCTGTTCGCCACGCTGGACCCGACCACCCGCCGGGCGTACGCGTCCGACGGCCGGGTCTACACGCTCTCCGACACGGTCGGCTTCGTCCGGCACCTGCCGCACCAGATCGTGGAGGCGTTCCGCTCCACGCTCGAGGAGGTCGCGGAGGCGGACGTGGTGCTGCACGTGGTGGACGGCTCGCACCCGGACCCGGAGGAGCAGCTGCGCGCGGTACGCGAGGTGCTGGCCGAGGTCGGCGCGGACCGGCTGCCCGAGTTGCTGGTGGTCAACAAGGTCGACGCCGCGGACGAGGAGACGCTGCTCCGCCTCAAGCGCGAGTGGCCGGACGCGATGTTCGTGTCCGCGCACACCGGCCGGGGGATCGACGAGCTGCGCGCCGCGATCGAGGCGCGCCTGCCGCGGCCGGCCGTGGAGATCCGCGTCACGGTGCCGTACGACCGGGGTGACCTGGTGGCGCAGGTGCACCGGCGCGGCGAGGTGCTGAGCACCGCGCACACCGGCGAGGGCACCGAGCTGCACGTCCGGGTCGACGAGGCGCTCGCCGCCGAGCTGTCACCGTGGGTAACCGGCTGACGTTCGGTATTGTCCTGGTTCGCAGTTGTTTGGGGTGCGGTGCGGCGCGTAAGGGCGGCATCGCACCCGGTGTGTGCCAGCGTGCTTTGATCGGCGTGTAACCAAGGTCCGAGGATGACGTGCGAGACTAGCCGGATGCGGCGTGCGGTTTCTTCGATTGTTGTGGCGTTCGGGCTGGTCGCTGCCATGCCGTCGAGCGCCATCGCGGCAGCGGCCGCGGAGCCCGCGAAGGGCCAGGAGGTCTGCAAACTCTCGGACGACGTGCTCGCCGAGCTGTCCGGCATCGCCGCCTACGAGGACGGCTACTTCGTCATCAACGACAGCTCGGACAACCCCGAGGCGAGCAAGGTCTTCTACCTCGACGGCAAGTGCAAGCTCCAGGGCGGGCGCGCCATCGAGTACCCGGGAGCGCCGTCCGACACCGAGGACATGGCGCTCTCCCCGGACGGCAAGACGCTCTGGGTCGGCGACATCGGCGACAACGAGGGCAAGCGCGCGACGATCGGCCTCTTCAAGATCGACCTCGCGGCCGAGGACCCGAAGGCGGTCTACTACCCGCTGCGCTACCCCGGCGACAACGCGCCCAATGCCGAGGCGCTGCTGGTCAACGGCGACGGCACGCCGATCGTGGTGACCAAGGAGGCGGCGATCGCGCACCTCTGGGTCCCGTCCGCGCCGCTCGAGAAGACCGAGAACGGCATCGAACTCAAAGAGGCCGGCGAGTGGAAGATCCCGCTGACCGAGACCAGCACCTGGCTCGGCGTGCCGGGCCGGCTCGCGGTCACCGGCGGCGCGGTGGCGCCCGGCGGCGCGAAGGTGACCCTCCGGACGTACGCGGACGCCTTCGAGTGGGAGGTGCAGAACGGCGACGTCATCGCGGCCGTGACCTCGGGTGAACCGCGGATCACCGGGCTGCCCGACGAGTCGTTCGGTGAGGCGATCACGTACAACGGGGACGGCTCCTCGTACGTGACGGTGTCCGAGGTGTCGCCCGGCCAGCAGTTCGCGAAGGACACGCCCAAGCTGCTCAAGTACGCGCCGGCGGACAACGCGGTGCAGGCGGACGCCGCGGGTGGCGACGGCCAGGGCGACGACCGGGCGTTCTGGGAGAAGCTCTCGCTCGGCCAGATCACGGCCGCGGTCGCGTCGGTCGGCATCGTCGGCCTGCTCATGCTCGGCGGCGGCATCGCGGGCATCGTGATGTTCCGGCGCCGCAACCCGGAGCCGATCGAGGACGAGTCGCCGCTCAAGAGCAAGGCGGCCGAGGGCTCCGGCGACGGCGACCCGGAGCGGAGCGGCGGCATCGGCCCGGAGTCCTCCGGGGCGAACCGGCGGGAGCCGGCCGCCGCGGGCGCGGGGTACGGCGGTGCCGCCCGGTCCGGTGGCGTCTACGGCGGCGGCCCGGCGGGCATGAGCGGCGGCGGGTCCGGCGCGGTGTACGGCGGCAACGGCTCGGGCAGCGGCGCGGCGCGCAGCGGTGGCGTGTACGGCGGCGGCCCGGCCGGGATGAACGGTGGCGGGTCCGGCGCGGTCTCGGGCGCGGTCTACGGCGCCGGCGGCAAGGCCGAGGGCCCGGGCGGCGGCAAGGCCGGCGGAGGCAAGGCCGGCGGCGTGTACGGCGGTGGCCCGGCCGGGATGAACGGCGGCGGGTCCGGCGCGGTCTACGGCGCCGGCGGACGCGGTGCCGCTCCCGGAGGTCCCGGCGGTGGCCAGGGCCGTGGCGGTCAGGGCGGTCCCCGTGGCGGTCGTGGTCCGCAGGATCCGCAGCAGAGCGGTGGCGTGTACGGCGGCGGCCCGGCCGGGATGAACGGTGGCGGGTCCGGCGCGGTCTACGGCGCGGGCGGGCAGAGCGGCGGCGGCCAGGGCCGAGGCGGTCAGGGCGGCCCTCGCGGCGGCGGCCCCGGTGGCGGCGGCCCGCGCGGCGGCGGTTCAGGCGCTCAGGGCGGTGGCCCGCGCGGCGGCGGTCAGGGCGGTCCCGGCGCTCAGGGGGGACCGGGCGGTCCGCGCGGCGGCCAGGGCGGAGCTCCCGGTGGCGGCCCGCGCGCCGGCGGTCCCGGCGGCCCGCGCGCCGGGAGTTCCGGCGGCCCGCGTGGCGGCGCGCCTCGCGGCCCGCAGCAGAGCGGCGGCAATCCGGTGCAGAGCGGCGGAAATCCGATGCAGTCCGGTGGTCATCCGCAGGGCGGCGGGCGCGGTCGTCCCCCGCGCCAGGGCGGCGGTGGCGGCGTGTACGGCGGCGGCCCGGCCGGCATGAACGGCGGCGGCTCCGGCGCGGTCTACGGCGGTGCCGAGGACAGCGGCGGTCACGACCGCCGGGACGGCCGGCGCGGCGACTATCCGCAGAACCCGCCGTACGACGATCGCCGGCGCTGAGCCGGAACGGCGGAAATCCGGGGTGTGGTCCCCACGGCCAACGGAGCCCACACCCCGGACGTTCCCTCAGATGCGGCGCAGCACCGCCACGACGCGGCCGATGATGGACGCGTCGTCGCCCGGGATCGGGTCGAACGCCGGGTTCGCCGGCATCAGCCACACGTGCCCGTCGCGGCGGCGGTAGGTCTTCACCGTCGCCTCGCCGTCCAGCATGGCGGCGACGATCTCACCGGAGTCCGCGGTCGGCTGCTGCCGGACCACGACCCAGTCACCGTCGCAGATCGCGGCGTCGATCATCGAGTCGCCCTTGACCTTCAGCATGAAGACCTCGCCCTCGCCGACCAGCTCGCGCGGCAGCGGGAAGACCTCCTCGACCGCCTGCTCCGCGAGGATCGGGCCACCGGCGGCGATCCGGCCCAGCATCGGCACGAACGCGGGCGTGGGCCGCTGCGCGCGGGCCGCCTCGTCGTCCATCAGGTCGCTGGGCGGGCGCACGTCCACGGCGCGCGGCCGGTTCGGGTCGCGGCGCAGGAAGCCCTTCCGCTCGAGCTCCTTCAGCTGGTACGCCACGGAGGACGGGGAGACGAGCCCGACCGCCTCGCCGATCTCGCGCACGCTCGGCGGGTAGCCGTACTTCTCCACCCACTCGCGGATGAACTCGAGGATTTTGCGCTGCCGCGCGGTCAGGTCGGCGGAGACCAGGTCGGGAAAGCTGCTGACCGGCTGCACCGGCCGCAGGTGCGGGGCCGAGGCCCGTTGCCGCCCGGCGCCGCGCTTGCCCCCGGAGGGCGCGCTCTTGCCCTGCTGCTCCTGCTCCGGATGCTTGCTCCGGTCGTCGGTTGACACGTCCGTCCTCCCTGGTCGGTGAGTGCCTCGCGGCACCTGGTGCTGAATGCGCGGTTGGGGAAGTGCGCACAAACCACCACTCGGTAGGGGAGTAGCCCGACGATCCGCAACCGGCGAGCGCCGGGCGCGGGTCGGCGGAACAGTCCCGCCGGAACCGGATTGGGGAAGCCGGTCGGCGTGGTGACCCCTCTGTGCGCAAACGGTAGTGGTGAAATCCCACTTCTTCAAACATCTGTACGAGATCGGTGCGGCGTGTCGCGCTTTCGAGTCTCGACATCCGTACGCATGTTCTGGTAGACCTTCGTACGTCCGTTCTATCGAACCCTTGTTCGAGTAAGATCATCTTTGCTGGGGGGTCCCGTGGCCGGGACGGTTTCCACCTCGGCGTTCTCCGCGTCCGCGGTGAGCGCCCCCACCAGGGCGGCGATCGGTTGGGGGACCGAGCGCCAGGCCCGTCCGCGTCGCGCTCCGGGGAAGAGGCCGTTGCGCCTCACCCGGCGCGGCCGGATCGTCCGCATGATCGCGCTGATCGCACTGGCCTGGGTGGCGGTCGGCGTGCTCGCCGCCACCGCGTCGCACGCGGAGCGCGAGACCGGCCCGCTGCCGACCGCGGTGGTGGGTCGGCACGACACGCTGTGGGACATCGCGGCGCGGCACCGTCCCAGCCGCGATCCGTTCGCCATGGTGGAGGAGATCCGGAAGCTCAACGATCTGCCCGACTACACCGTTCATCCCGGCCAGGAACTGCGACTTCCGCGCGGGCGGTAACCGGGGTCCCACGAGGCGTGTTGAGACCGCAGGCACAGTTGTGACCGATGCGGCGGGTGAGCTTGCATCTGTGGCGTGGGGGGCCTACGGTCACAACATCTAGTAGTGACACGGGTGTAAGTCATCAACTGGTAGGGGTCCTCGCCCTCACCTTCCCGGCCTGTTCACCACAGCGGCCGCCCGGCGCAACCGGGCGTTTCGCTGCGGTTCGGCGTGCGCGGGGTAAGGCTGGAGGGGAGCCGGCCCGACCGCGGGGGAGGGGGCGCTCGACATGCGCTGTCCGTATTGCCGGCACGCCGACTCCCGGGTGGTCGACTCCCGCGAGGCCGATGACGGGCAACTGATCCGCAGGCGGCGGTCGTGCCCGGAGTGCGGCAAGCGGTTCACCACGGTCGAGGAGGCGGTTCTCGCGGTGGTGAAGCGCAGCGGCGTGACCGAGCCGTTCAGCCGGACGAAGATCGCTAACGGCGTGCGCAAGGCCTGCCAGGGCCGCCCGGTCACGGAGGACGCGCTGGCGCTGCTCGCCCAGCGGGTGGAGGACGCGGTGCGGTCGCGCGGTGCGGCCGAGATCCCGAGCAACGAGGTCGGTCTCGCGATCCTCGGCCCGCTCCGGGAGCTTGACGTGGTGGCCTACCTGCGGTTCGCCAGCGTCTACCGGTCGTTCGACTCGCTGGGGGACTTCGAGCGGGAGATCGAGGCGCTGCGCGCGGAGGCGTTGGCGCGCGAGGCCGAGATCGAGCAGGGCGCGGACGGCGGCGCAGCCACGACGGGCACCGATCGGGAGCCGGTCGTCAGCCGTACCGTCTGAGGGTTTTCGAGGTTTGAGAAAGTCGCGGCGACGGGCCGCGCCAACCGAGGGGGAAGCACATTGGCCGGGGACAACGCGTCCACGAGCAGCGCGACGACGGGTAAGGGGCGGATCCGGGCGTCGCAGGGCAATCCTTCGGCTCCCAAGGAGCCGAAGGAGCCCAAGGGCCTCACGGTCGAGCGGGTCTGGACGACCGAGGGCGTCCACCCGTACGACGAGGTCGAGTGGGAGCGTCGCGACGTCGTCATGACCAACTGGCGGGACGGCTCGATCAACTTCGAGCAGCGCGGCGTGGAGTACCCGACGTCGTGGAGCGTCAACGCGGCGAACATCGTGACCACGAAGTACTTCCGCGGCGCGGTGGGGACCCCGGCGCGTGAGTGGTCGCTGAAGCAGCTCATCGACCGGGTCGCGAAGACGTATCGCGCCGCGGGCGAAAAGTACGGCTATTTCGCGACGTCGGCCGATGCCGAGATCTTCGAGCACGAGCTGACCTGGATGCTGCTGCACCAGGTGTTCAGCTTCAACTCGCCGGTCTGGTTCAACGTCGGCACCGCGTCGCCGCAGCAGGTCAGCGCGTGCTTCATCCTCTCCGTCGACGACTCGATGGACTCCATCCTGGACTGGTACAAGGAGGAGGGGCTGATCTTCAAGGGCGGCTCCGGCTCCGGCGTGAACCTCTCCCGGATCCGTTCCTCCAAGGAACTGCTCTCCAGCGGAGGCACCGCCTCCGGCCCGGTCAGCTTCATGCGCGGCGCGGACGCGTCCGCCGGCACCATCAAGTCGGGCGGCGCCACCCGGCGCGCGGCCAAGATGGTCATCCTCGACATCGACCACCCGGACATCGAGGAGTTCGTCGAGACCAAGGCGCGCGAGGAGGACAAGATCCGCGCGCTGCGGGACGCCGGCTTCGACATGGACCTGGGCGGCGCCGACATCGTCAGCGTGCAGTACCAGAACGCGAACAACTCGGTCCGCGTCTCGGACGAGTTCATGACCGCGGTGGAGAACGGCACCGAGTTCGGCCTGCGTGGCCGCCTCGACGGCAGCGTCATCTCGACGATCGACGCGAAGGGCCTGTTCCGCAAGGTCGCGCTGGCCGCGTGGGAGTGCGCCGACCCGGGCATCCAGTACGACGACACGATCAACGACTGGCACACGAACCCGGAGACCGGCCGGATCACCGCGTCCAACCCGTGCTCGGAGTACATGTCGCTGGACGACTCGTCCTGCAACCTGGCCTCGCTGAACCTGATGAAGTTCCTCAAGGACGACGGCGGCTTCGAGATCGAGAAGTTCGTCAAGTCGGTCGAGTTCATCATCACCGCGATGGACATCTCGATCTGCTTCGCCGACTTCCCGACCGAGCGGATCGGCGCCACCACCCGGGCGTACCGTCAGCTGGGCATCGGGTACGCGAACATCGGCGCGCTGCTGATGGCGTCCGGCCTGCCCTACGACTCGGACGGCGGCCGCACCGTCGCCGCGGCCATCACCTCGTTGATGACCGGTACGGCGTACCGCCGCTCGGCCGAGCTGGCCGGCATCGTCGGCGCGTACGACGGCTACGCCCGCAACGCCAAGGCGCACCAGCGCGTCATGCGCAAGCACGCCGCGGCGAACGACGACATAAGGGCGTTCAGCACGGTCTCCGACGCGATCCGCGAGGCGGCCGGCGAGCAGTGGACGCTGGGCAACCGGATCGGCGAGAAGAACGGCTGGCGCAACGCGCAGGCCTCCGTGCTCGCACCGACCGGCACCATCGGCCTGATGATGGACTGCGACACCACCGGCATCGAGCCGGACCTGGCGCTCGTCAAGTTCAAGAAGCTGGTCGGCGGCGGCTCGATGCAGATCGTCAACCAGACGGTCCCGCGCGCGCTGCGCAGCATCGGCTACCAGGAGGAGCAGATCGAGGCCATCGTCGAGCACATCGGCGAGCACGGCCACGTGATCGACGCGCCCGGCCTGAAGAAGGAGCACTACTCGATCTTCGACTGCGCGATGGGCGCGCGGTCCATCTCCCCGATGGGCCACGTGCGGATGATGGCGGCCGTCCAGCCGTTCATCTCCGGCGCCATCTCGAAGACCGTCAACATGCCGGAGGACGCGACGGTCGAGGAGGTCGAGGAGGTCTACTTCCAGGGCTGGAAGCTCGGCCTCAAGGCGCTCGCGATCTACCGCGACAACTGCAAGGTCGGCCAGCCGCTCTCCGCGATGAAGAAGGAGACCCCGGCCGCCGAGGCACCGGCCCCCGTGGTCGAGAAGGTCGTGGAGAAGGTCGTCGAGTACCGCCCGGTCCGCAAGCGCCTGCCGAAGAAGCGCTCCTCGCAGACCGTGTCGTACTCGGTCGCCGGCGCCGAGGGCTACCTCACCGCCTCCGGCTACCCCGACGGCGGCCTCGGCGAGGTCTTCCTGAAGATGTCGAAGCAGGGCTCCACGCTCGCCGGCGTGATGGACGCCTTCTCGGTGGCCATCTCGATAGGGCTTCAGCACGGCGTCCCGCTGGAGACGTTCGTCAGCAAGTTCACCAACATGCGCTTCGAGCCGGCCGGCATGACCGACGACCCGGACATCCGCATGGCCTCCTCGGTGATGGACTACATCTTCCGCCGCCTGGCGCTGGACTACCTCGACTTCGAGACCCGCTCCGAGCTGGGCATCCTGACCGCACGCGAGCGCGCGGCCCAGGTCCAGGCCGAGCAGGACGCCGCCGTCGACCTGGCCGGCATGGCCGCCTCGGCCCCGGTCCCCACCAAGGCCCCGGAGCCGGTCGTCGCCGAGCCGGTCCTCCCGGTCGCCGCCGAGCCGGCCAAGCCCGCCGAGACCAAGGTCCCGGCTCAGCCCGCGCCGGTCACGGCCCGCACCTCGACCGAGCTCCTCGAGCTGGTCCAGGGCCGCTCCGCCGACGCTCCGCTCTGCTTCACCTGCGGCACCAAGATGCGCCCCGCCGGCAGCTGCTACGTCTGCGAGGGCTGCGGCTCCACCTCCGGCTGCAGCTGAACCAGCACGTCGTAACACCTAAGATGCCTCCCACCCGCTTCCGGGTGGGAGGCATCTGCCTTCCGGGTGTGCGTCGTCCTTCTCGCCCGCCGAGGAGCTCTCTCGCGCAGAGGCGATCTCCGTTTGACCCGCGGGCGGCGGCGCGGCGCGCGGCGGCCGGATCGTGCGCGGTGCTCGAAGGGAACCGCCTGCGGTGCCGGTTCCCGGCCTCGCACGTCAGTGCCCACGCCTCACCGAGGGTGACCGTGGTTGCGCGACTGATCTAGCCTGCGTTGCGTTGATCGAGGTCCTGCTACCGAAAGTGACGCACGTGAAGTCTGTGAAGATCACCATCGCCATCCTGTCCGCGGCCACCGTCCTGGGCGTCGCCGCCGGGTGCGGGGGGAGCGGTGACGCCGGTGGAACGGGTACGCCGGCGGCGGGCGGGACGACCGCGGCCGCGCCCGCGACCACGCCGGCCGATCCGAAGGAGGCGTTCCTCGGCGCGTTCGCGGCGCTGAACGAGCGGCACTTCGCGTACACGCTGACGCTGGACGAGACGAAGGCCTCCGGCGTCATGCACGCGCCGTCGACGTCGTCGCGCAGCGTGTCCGAGGGCGAGCTGGAGGGCACGAAGTTCAGCACCGAGACCGTGTACGCGGGCGGCAAGGCGTTCGTGAAGCTGGACTTCGGCGCGGCCAACGCCAACATCGGCATCGACCCGGCGACCTGGTACGAGCTGGACCTGAACGTGGCCAAGCAGCTGAACTACACGTTCGAGCAGCAGTCGCCGATCCAGCCGAGCTTCTCCACGTCGATCGCCTCGGTGGAGCGGGACGGGGACGACGCGTTCACCGGCGCGTTCGACTTCGCGGCCGCCACGAAGGGCAACCCGAGCGCGCAGACCAAGTCGCTGGTGCAGATGCTCGGCGACGCCGCGAAGTCGGCGACGTTCGACGCGCACCTGGACGACCAGGGGCGCATCGCCGAACTGGTGTTCACGATCGCGAAGACGGACAAGACGCCGGAGATCAAGCAGACGCTGACGTTCACCGAGTACGGCACGGCCGCGGCGCCCGAGGTGCCGACGAACGCGCAGCCCGCCCCGGCCTCGCTGAACAACCTCTACAAGTGACCCCTGCGGTGGCGGAGGCGGCACGGGCGGCCTCCGCCACCTCGGCATTGCATAAAGATTCGATGACGAACCATTACGACAAATCGTCCAGATAACGCGTAAAGGCCGCGGCGCATCACGGATCGTGGCCGTGATTTGACGCTCTGACGAATTATCGAGGCTCGATGCTCGGAGCCGGTCGACCGGGACGGTTACCCTCGTGCGGAACCGTGGCACGGCATCAAGGCAGGCGAAAAGCGCGACGATGCCGCACGGTCGCTATCGGCGGGCCAGACGGGGGCCCCCGCTCGGTAAAGGTGACCATGCAGAACAGCGATCAGGACACCGTTCTTCTGCCGAAGATACGGTTCCCGGACCTCGATGAGGACGGCGACGGAGACGAGCGCCCGGACGCCTGGTCGGCGCCGGACGGCGAGGGACCGGCACGGCGCGCGCTGACCACGGTCGCGTGGCTGCTGCCGATGCTCGCCATGGCGGCGCTCGGCATGGTCCGGCTCACGTGGAGCAGCCTCTCCGCGGACGAGCTCGGCTACTGGGCGTTCGTGACCACGCCCTGGGACGAGGCGCTGGACCTGCTCGGCGAGCTGGACTCCGGCACCGTCCCGTACCACGTGGCGCTCAAGGCGTACGCGATGGCCGCCGGCACCTCGGATCTGGCGCTGCGCGCGCCGTCGGCGCTGTTCATGGCGCTGGCCGCGGCGCTGGTGGCGGGCCTCGGCGCGCGCCTGACCCGGCCGCGCACCGGCTTCACCGCGGGCATCCTGTTCGTGATCGTGCCGGGCGTGACCCGGTTCGGCCAGGAGATCGGCCCGACCGCGGCCGCGGCGTTCCTGACCGCACTGAGCACGTTGTTGCTGGTCCTGGTGCTGGACCGGGGGACCGGCTGGCGCTACACCGGGTACGCGTTCACCGTCCTGCTGCTCGGCCTGACGCTGCCGGTCGCGCTGCTCGTCCTGGCGGGGCACGGCTTCGCGGTGCTGATGATGCGCCGCCGCGCGCTGCTCGGCTGGCTGCTCGCCACCGTGCTGGGCCTGGTCCCGGCGATCGGCTCGATCGTCTACCTCGGCCTGCCGACCGTCCGCATCGGACTGGACACCTCCACCGAACTGCTGGACGTGACCACGGTCGCGAGCGCGCTGTTCGGCACCGCGCTGGTCGGCGGCGCGCTGGTCGGGCTGGGCCTGATCAGCGTCTCGTTCCGCAAGCCGTCCGTCATCTACAGCTGCTGGGCGGTGATCCCGGTCGTGCTGCTCTACGCGCTGAGCCGGGTCGGCCTGAGCTGGGAGGCGCCCGCGCTCGCGTTCACGCTGGGCGGCTGGGCGCTGCTCGGCGCGCACGCGCTGCACCGCGCGCCGGTGGTGCGCGGCGTGGCGGCCGGGCTGATCCTGGCCGCGTTCTGCGTGCCGAGTCAGATCGCGGTCCGGCAGCGCGACGGGCACGGCCTGGCCAGCGCGGAACTCGGCGCGATCATCACCGGTCAGGCGCTGCGCGGCGACGTCGCGGTCTACGGCCCGGGCCCGAAGAGCGGCGCGGTCGGCCGGGACGTGGTCGCCCGATACGTACCGGCGGACATCCGCCCGGCGGACGTGCTCGCGCTGACGCCGCCGCGCACCGACGGCCGGATCGTGGTGGACGAGTGCGCGGACGTGGCGCGCTGTCTCGACGGCGCGCTGCGCGTGTGGCTGATCCGCACGGACCGCCCGGAGTCGCCGCTGACCGGCCTGCCCGCGGCCAAGGCGAACCCGCTCGGCGACCTGTACGACGTGGACCGCACGTGGTACCTGTCCGGGCTGATGCTGGTGCGGTTCACGCTCAAGCCGACCGGGCCGGACCAGGTGCGGGTCGGATAGCCATGCTCGCCTT
This sequence comes from Catenuloplanes atrovinosus, assembly GCF_031458235.1. Lineage (NCBI taxonomy): Bacteria > Bacillati > Actinomycetota > Actinomycetes > Micromonosporales > Micromonosporaceae > Catenuloplanes > Catenuloplanes atrovinosus. The sequence goes on from NZ_JAVDYB010000001.1 coordinate 282,971, forward strand.
CCTGCTGCAACTCAACGCGTGGGCGACGACCGGGCAGCTCTACCTGTTCGCGCTCTTCATGATCATGGTCTGGGGGCTGTGGCTGCTGCGCATCACGCTCGCGCGCTATTACAAGCCCTGGACCAGGCCGTACGGTACGACCACCTCCGTGATCATCCCGGTCGTGGACGAGCCGGAGCAGCTGTTCCGGGCCGTGCTGGAGCGCATCGTGGAGCAGCGGCCCACCGAGATCATCGTGGTGATCAACGGGCCGCGGAACGAGCTGCTGGAGAAGATCTGCGGGTCGATGGACGTACGGTGGGCGTGGACCGAGACGCCCGGCAAACGCAACGCGCTGCGCATCGGCGTCGGGCTGATGACCTCGGACATCGCGGTCCTGGTCGACTCCGACACGGTGTGGACGCGGGACACGCTGTCCGAGCTGATCAAGCCGTTCGCGGACGCGCGGGTCGGCGGCGTCACCACGCGCCAGCGCATCCTCGACCCCGGCCGTAGCCTGCTGACCCGCTGGGCGGACTGGCTGGAGAACGTGCGCAACGAGTACTCGATGCCGGCCATGAGCGTGCTCGGCACCGTCGGCTGCCTGCCCGGCCGGACCATCGCGTTCCGCCGGTCGATCCTGGTGCGCTCGATGGACAAGTTCCTGAGCGAGCGGTTCCTCGGCGTGTTCCTCGAGGTCAGCGACGACCGCACGCTGACCAACTACACGCTGCGGGCCGGGTACCGCACGGTCTACCAGTCGACGTCGCTGGTCTACACGGACGCGCCGACGCGGCTGGGCAAGCTGGTCCGGCAGCAGTACCGGTGGGCGCGCGGCTCGCAGTACAACACGCTGCGCATGCTGCCCTGGATGGCGCGGCACACGCCGCTGCTGGCCCTCTTCTACCTCGCCGACATCGTGGTGCCGTTCGTGCTGGTCGGCTCGTTCGTGTCGTGGGGCGTCACACTGGTCACCGGCCGGGAGGCCGCGCTCTACGACGCGCTGCCGCTGCCCGCGTCGCGGTGGGCCGCGCTCGGGATGATCCTGGCGCTCAGCGGCGTGCTCACCACGCTGTCGCTCGGGCTGCGGTTCGGGCGCCACTTCGCGTACCGGCCGAACGACCTGGCTCATCTGCCGGCGTTCATGCTGATCAACACGTTCGTGCTGATCCCGGTCCGGGTGCTCGGCTTCTTCCGGATGGCGCACAACGCGGGCTGGGGCACGCGGGCCGGCGGCTTCGCGGGGGAGAAGCGCCGCAGCCCGCTGCTGGTCGTCCCTTACCTGCTGGGCGTCCTGCTGCTCGGGATCTCGGTGGTGATCGGTGTCTGACGGGGCCGACGTCTTCAAACTCTCCGACCTGTCCCGGACGGCGCGGGAGGAGCGGCGGGGCCGCATCCGGTTCCGGGTCTGGATGACCGTGCACACGATCGCGCTGCTCGGGCTGGCCGGCTGGGTCCTGCTGCCGGAGTCGACCGGCTCCGACCTGAAGCCGATCGACTCCCGCGCCGCCGCGGCGGCCGCGATGGAGACGACGGCACCGCCCACCAAGGAGGACGTCCTCGCGATCCCGGGCGTCCGCTTCGGGCTGAGCGCGCCGCAGGTGCCGTACTCGGCCACCGAGTTGGAGCGGATCAGCGAGGCGGCCGGGTCCCGGCCCACGATGCTCCAGTTCTTCGTGAAGTGGACCGAGACGCTGCGCCCGGAGAGCATCGAGCTGGCGTACCTGGAGAACGCGCTGCCGGTCGTCTCCTGGGAGCCCTGGGCCGGGTCCGGCGCGGGCGAGGACCAGCCGGAGTACGCGCTGGCCAGGATCGCGTCCGGCGCGCACGACGACTACATCCGCGCCTTCGCCACCACGGTCCGGGACAGCGGCCTGCCGGTGGCGCTACGGTTCGCGCACGAGATGAACGGCACCTGGTACCCGTGGTCCGAGCGCCACTCCGGCAACGCCGCCGGCGACTACGTGAAGGCGTGGCGGCACGTGCACGACACGTTCCGCGAGGTCGGCGCGGACAACGTCATCTGGGTGTGGAGCCCGAACATCCTGCGCCCGGTGCCGAACGTCAGCCTGGCCGCGCTCTACCCCGGGGACGAGTACGTGGACTGGGCCGGCCTGGTCGGATACGCGGTGCGGGAGAAGACCGCGCGCGAGGTCTTCGAGCCCACGATCACCGCGATCCGGAAGATCACCGACAAGCCGTTCCTGATCACGGAGACCGGCGCGGTGGCGAGCGACCGCAAGGTCGGCTGGATCACCGACTTCTTCACCTGGCTGCCGACCCAGGAGGGACTGGTCGGCTTCGTCTGGTTCGAGTTCAGCGACGACGAGGGCGGCACCGAGGACTGGCGGTTCAGCGCGGACAGCCGGTGCGCCGCGGCGTTCAGCGCGGGAATGTCGACGTTGACGCCGGCCGCCCCGCCGCTGGGGTCCTGATAAAGCACATGATGGAGAGTTCCGTGGACCCTGGCGCCCGCGCCGTGAGCCGCCGCGCCGTCGCCCTGATCGCCGCCGCGGTCGTGGCCGTGCTGGCCGGTGGCCTGGCCGTGATCGTGTTGGTGAACCGCCCGGACGACGACCCCCCGCCGCAGCCCGTGATCGCCGGGGGCAGCACCGTGACGGTCGACGCCGCGCGGGACCTGGGGCCGTTCGGCAACCCGGCCGGCTTCCAGAACCAGAGCGGGCCCGAGGAGCCGCTCGGCTCGGCCGACCTGGACCGGGTCGCGCGGCTGGAGCCGCAGGTGGTGCGCGCGTGGTTCAAGCCGCACATGTACTACGACCACGAGGCGACGACGTTCGACTTCGACTTCGCCACCGGCAACGGCGACAGCGCCTACGACTACTACGACCAGGTCGCCGCGCAGGGCGAGTCGATCATCGGCAACTTCGACCAGTGCGACCAGGTGCTGATGCGGCTGGACCGCACCGAGGACTGCCGCTGGGTGCTGAAGGCCGGCCTGCTCCACTACAAGAAGCGGTACCCGTCGCTGCGGTACATCGAGGTGTTCAACGAGCCGGACAAGACCTGGAAGCCGAGCGCGATCGAGCAGCCGGCGATGTCGCTGGACGACTACTACCGCTGGTACCAGGTCGCGTACCGGGTGGTGAACGAGGTCAACGACGAGCTGGCGCCGGACGTGCCGCTGGAGATCGGCGGTCCCTCGTCGTACACGTTCAACGAGGACTTCCTGACCGGCTTCCTCGACCGGTACGTCCGGGACGGCGACCCGGACAAGAGGTTCGCGTTCATCTCCTATCACCAGTACGCCCAGCGTGAGCGCCCGGCGACGGTGGCCCGGGAGCGCGAGATCGTCCGCGGCTGGATGCGGGAGCGGAAGCTGGACGAGGACCGGCCGGTGTTCGTCACCGAGTACGGCATCTTCCCCGGTGCGAACACCGGCACCACGTTCGAGGCGGACCTGCTCACGCACGCCGCCGGCATGGCCACGCTGGGCCGCTACTACGCGTACAGCGGCACCGACATGTACCTGCACTGGGTGTACGACCACCTGGAGAACGAGCGGAAGTCGATGTTCGTGGACGACGTCGACGGCGGCGTCTACCCGTACTACAACCTGGTCCTGATGCAGCGCATGCTGGCCACCCGGCTGGTGCCGGCCGAGTCCGACGCGGTGACGGACACCGGCATCGGCGTGTCCGCGGTCGCCACCACCGAGGACCGGAAGGTGGCGGTGCTGCTGACCAACTACCAGTGGACGACCGGCGCGGCCGAGCACGACGTGACGCTCGCGCTGCGGAACCTGCCGGCCACGCTGACCGCGGGCGAGGTCACGGTGGAGCGGTACCTGGTCGACGCGCGGACCAGCAACCGCACGTCCAACCCGCTGGGTCAGGACCTGCAGCGGGTGGAGCGGTACGACACCAGGCTCACCGCGTCCGCGGACCTGGGCCTGCACCTCGGCGTCAACGCCATGTCGCTGGTGGTGATCACGCCCAAGGGCGCTCGGTAACGTTCGCGCACCTGGACGGGCGGTCGACCGCGATCACGGCGTACCCCCGGCGGCTCGTCAGGTGCGGCCTGGGACTCGGCGCGCTGCTGGTGCTCGTGATGGCCGTGCTCGCGCCGGACCTGCTGGCCGTGCGGCGCGGACTGCCCGGCGCGATCCCGGTCGCGGTGATCTGCGGCGCCGCCGGGACCGCGCTGCCGGTGGTCGTGCCGCGCGCGGCCGCGTGCTGGCAACCCGGCGGCCCGCCCTGGCCCGCGCTGGCGCGCGCCGCCGCGTCCCGGTCCGGCACCGACCCGCGCGGCTCACTGCTGCCGGTGGCCGGGCTCGGCGTGGCCGGGGCGTGCACCTGGCAGCTGCCGCCGCCGGCGATTCCCGCGTTCGGCTGCCTGCTGATCGCCGCGCTCGCGGTGGAACGCCGGCCACGTCTCTAGGCTGGACGCCGTGCCCACACTGACCGTGATCATCGCCAGCACCCGCCCCGGCCGCGCCGGCACGCCCGTCGCCCGCTGGGTCGTCGACCGCGCCGAGGCGCACGGCGGCTTCGACGTCCGCGTCGCCGACCTCGCGGAGATCAACCTGCCGCTGCTGGACGAGCCGAACCACCCCCGCCTCCGCCGGTACGAGCACGAGCACACCAGGGCGTGGAGCGCGCTCGTCGACGCCTCCGACGCGTTCGTGATCGTCACGCCGGAGTACAACCACGGGTATCCCGCGCCGCTCAAGAACGCGCTCGACTACCTGCACGCGGAGTGGGCGCACAAGGCGGTCGGCCTGGTCAGCTACGGCGCCGTGGCCGGTGGCGTGCGATCGGTGCAGGCGCTGAAGCCGGTGCTGCAGTACCTGAAGATGATCCCGGCCGGCGAAGGCGTGATCATCCCGTTCGTGGCCCGGCACATCGTCGACGGTGCGCTGCAGCCGACGCCCGCGCTCGAGCAGTCCGCGACCGCGATGCTGGACGAGCTGCGGCGCCTGGAGGCCACGCTGCGCCCGCTGCGCTGACGCGCCGGCCACCTGGTGAAATCCGGCTGCGGCGCCGGCCGGAGATCGCCTACCGTGCCGGTCATGCGTTTGTACCCGTGTTCCCCGCCGGTCGCCCGCTGAGCGGGCGACCCTAAGGGCCTCTCCGGCCCCGGCCCGCCGCGAGCGCCTTCGGCGTGCGCGCGGCGGATGGTCGCTGCCCTCGTTTCGCAGCCCTGATCCGACCATCCGCAGTGGAGCATCCGCATGTCCTGCACACAGACGTCCCACATGTCCACCCCTTCGCCGATGCCGCGGGTCCCGGCCTGGCGCGGCATGGCGCTGATCGCGCTGGCCGCCGTCGCCTGGGGAACCGGTGGCGCGGTCGCCGCCGTCCTCTACCGCACCAGCGGCCTCGGTCCGATCGCCGTCTCCTACTGGCGCTTCCTCATCGGCGCCGTCGCGCTCGCGGTCTACGTGAGCCTCCGCCGCACGCGCCGCGTGCCGCGCGATCCCGCCCGGCGGTACCGGCGGCTGCTCGCGGTGCTCGCCACCGGCGCCGGGCTCGCCGTCTACCAGTCCGCGTTCTACCTCTCCATCGCGCACTCCGGCCTGGCCGTGGCCACCGTGGTCACGCTCGGCGCCGGCCCGATCCTGATCGCCATCGGCGCCCGCGCGTTCCTCGCCGAGCGCCTCGGCCACGCCGGCGCCGCCGCCATCACGCTGGCCCTCTCCGGCCTGGTCGCGCTCTCCCTGGACGGCGGCGCCACCGGCCCGAACCCCGCGCTCGGCCTCGCCTGCGCGCTGCTCTCCGCGCTCGGCTACGCCGTGGTCACCCTGGTCGGCCGCACCGCGGACGCCGCCGGCGACCCGTTCCGGACGTCACTGTCCGGCTTCCTGGTCGGCGGCGTGGTGCTGACCCCGTTCGCGCTGGCCGAGGGCGTGCTCCCCACGGCCGGCGGGCTCGGGGTGACCATCGGCTGGCTGCTCTACCTGGGCGTGGTCGCCAGCGCGCTGGCCTACGGCCTGTTCTTCGCCGGCCTGGCCCACGTCAGCGCCACCACCGCCGCGATCGTCACGCTGCTCGAACCGGTCGCGGCGGCGATCCTCGCGGTCGGCTTCCTCGGCGAGCACCTGTCGCCCGCGGTCCTGACCGGCATGCTCCTCCTGGTCGGCGCCGTGGCGGTGCTCACCCGCCCGGCCCGCCGCTGACGCGCGCCGACGGCGGAGCCGCCCCGGCGGCTCCGCCTTCTCACTCCGCGCCCGTGGCCCGCGGCCGCGCCGAATCCGTGATCCACTCGCTCCACGAGCCCACGTAGAGCGCCGCGTCCGGCCGCCCGGCCAGATGCAGCGCCAGCACCGTGTGCGCGGCCGTGACACCGCTGCCGCAGTACGCCCCGACCGCGCCGGCGTCCGCCGTCACGCCGGCCGCCGCGAACCGGTCCCGCAACCGGCCGGGCGCCAGGAACCGGCCGTCCGCACCGGTGTTCCCCGCGGTCGGCACGTTGACCGCGCCCGGGATGTGCCCGGCCGCCGCGTCCACCGGCTCCACCTCGCCGCGGTACCGCTCCGGCGCCCGCGCGTCGATCAGCACGCCACCCGCCGCGACCGTGGCCGCGCCGGCCGCGTCCAGCACCGGCAGGCCACCGGGCCGTACCGTGAAGTCCCCGGCGTCCACGGCCGGCTCCTCCGACGTGACCTCGAACCCGCCGGACCGCCATGCCCGGAAGCCGCCGTCCAGTACCCGTACGTCCGGATGCCCGGCCCAGCGCAGCGTCCACCAGGTGCGGGCCGCCGCCCACTGGTCGCCGTCGTCGTAGACCACCACCGGCCGGGAACCGGACACCCCGGCCGCGCGCAGCACGTCCTGCAACGCGGCGGGCGCGGGCAGCGGATGGCGGCCCTGCTCGCCGGGCGGCCCGCAGAGCGAGGTGTCCAGATCGACGAAGACCGCGCCGGGCGCGTGCCCGGCCAGGTAGTCGTCGTGGCCGGGCGGTCCGGCGAGACGCCAGCGCACGTCCAGCAGCGTCGGAGCCGCCCCGGAACGCAGCAGCGCCGCGAGGGCCGGGGCATCGATGAGGAGATCGTCCGGTAGGGTCACAATCTCCTAGTCAACACCACCTTCGGCACTTGCCCCCACCATTCCGCGGCCGAGTCCGGTGCCGGGTTCGCAAGGTAGAATCGCCACCCACAGGGAGGGCTGCCGTCGTGAACGACCTTGTCGACACCACCGAGATGTATCTGAAGACCATCCTCGAACTCGAGGAGGAGGGCGTTCCCGCGTTGCGTGCGCGGATCGCGGAGCGCCTGCACCAGAGCGGCCCCACCGTCAGCCAGACCGTTGCCCGCATGGAGCGGGACGGGCTGCTGCGGGTCGAGAACGATCGTCATCTGCACCTGACCGAGGCGGGGCGCCTGCACGCCGTGTCGGTCATGCGCAAGCACCGCCTTGCCGAGCTTCTGCTGGTCAATGTCATCGGCATGCCCTACGAGGAGGCCCACGAGGAGGCCTGCCGGTGGGAGCACGTGATGAGCGACTCGGTGGAGAAGCGGGTCTACGAGCTGCTGAACCGGCCGAGTCGCTCGCCGTACGGTAACCCGATCCCCGGCCTGGAGGCGCTGGGTGACGGACCGTCCACGGAGGAGCGTCCGGGAGAGCGCAACCTCGCGTTCCCGGGCCTGTCCGGCGACGTGGTGGTCTCCCGCATCTGCGAGAGCGTCCAGACGAACGCGGACGTGCTGCGTCAGCTGCACGCGGCGGGCGTCGACCCGGGCGCGATCGTGACCGTGGCGCAGGAGCGCGACGCGGTGACGATCGACCGCTCCGGTGACAAGATCAAGCTTCCGCGCGAGGTCGCGTCCCGGGTCTTCGTGGCCGCGGCGTGAGCTGAGCGGTCCGTTTCATTCCGAGAAACCCCCGGCCCGCGTGCGGAGCGGCCGGGGGTTTGCCGTTTCTCAGGTGGCGACGAGCGTCGCGTCGAGGTCTTTCGCCATGTCGACGAGCACCGGCGCGAGATCGGTCGCGGCGGCCTTCTGCTGATCCTTGGCGAACGTGTACCGCAGCATGAGAATGCGCCCGTTCGACGAGAGCCAGCCGATCTCCGCGGACGGCCCGTGATCCTTGGTGCCGTCCGAGACGAGCTTATAGGCGGCCTTTCCCAGGTCCTTGACCGCTTCCGCGCCCTCGGGCTTCACGTCCGACCCGAAGACCTCCGCGTCCGCCGAGGTCTCGCTCACCGCGAGGCTCAGATCCGGCCACGGGGCGTCACCCTGCTGCAGCACGCAGGTGATGGTCTCCTTCTGCTCGCCGGCCGCGGCCACGTTGAACTCCACGTCCAGGAAGTCGTGCACCACGCCGAAGTTGAGCAGCTCGCAGGCGCCGCCGGCGATCTCCGCCTGGGTGTCCTCGACCCGTGCCCGCACCGGCGGGCCGGCGTCGGTCTCGGTCTCGGCGTTGTTACAGCCGGTGAGCAGGGATCCGGCCAGAATGATGCCCAGCGTCGCCGCCGTCAGCCGGTCACGCACGGTTCCACTCCTCGAATTCGGGTCTGACGCGGAAACCGTACGGGCTGAGCGCCCCGGACGAAAGCCCCGCCACTCCGCTAATTCGGCGAAACCGCAGCGAGACGCGCGACGATATGTTTTGCGATCTCCAATGAACTGGTCGCGGCCGGTGACGGAGCGTTCAGCACATGCACCTGTCCGTCGCGCGACTCGATGAGGAAGTCGTCGACCAACTCGCCGCTCGGCAGAATCGCCTGCGCCCGGACGCCCGCCTCGGCCGGCACCAGATCCGCCTCGGTGATCTCCGGGACCAGTCGCGCGAGGCCGCGCGCGAACAGCGGCCGGGACAGCGACCGGCGCACCTCGGCCAGCCCGTAGCCCAGATGCCGCCGGGCCAGCCGCCACATGCCGGGGAACGCGGCCACCTCGGCCAGGTCGCGCGCGCTGAACCGGCCCCACGAGTAGCCCTCGCGCGCGGTGGCCAGCACCGCGTTCGGCCCCGCGTGCACGCTGCCGTCGATCATCCGGGTCAGGTGCACGCCCAGGAACGGGAAGCGTGGGTCCGGCACCGGGTAGATCAGCCCCTTGACCAGGTGCCGCCGGTCCTCGCGCAGTTCGTAGTACTCGCCGCGGAACGGCACGATCCGCGCGGCCGTCCGGATGCCCGCCAGCCGCGCGATCCGGTCCGACTGCAACCCGGCGCAGTTGATCACGAAGTCCGCCGGGACGTCGCCGGCGCCGGTCTCCACCACGCCGTCGCGGAAGCCGGTGACCGCGGTGCCCAGCATGATCCGTCCGCCGCCGGCCGCGATCAGCGACGCGAGCACCTCGCACACCGCCCGGTAGTCGACGATCCCGGTCGAGGCCACGTGCATCGCCGCCACCGCGGCCACGTGCGGCTCGTGCTCCCGCGCCGCCGCGCCGGACAGCATGCGCACCGGCAGCCCGTTCGCGGTCGCGCGCGCGAACAGCGCGTCCAGGCGCGGCAACTCGTCCGCGGAGGTCGCCACGATCAGCTTGCCGCACGTCTCCACCGGGATGCCGTGCTGCTCCGCGAACGCGACCATCGACGCGCTGCCCGCCCGGCACAGCGTGGCCTTGAGGCTGCCCGGCTTGTAGTAGACGCCCGCGTGGATCACGCCGGAGTTGTGGCCGGTCTGGTGCGCCGCGACCCGCGGCTCCTTGTCGATCACGGTGACCGTGGCGTCCGGGTGGTCGAGCGTCAGCCGATGCGCGGTCGCCAGCCCGACGATCCCCGCGCCGATCACCACGTACCGTGCCATGCCGTTCCCCGTCCGATCGCGTCCCGCACCGCGACGCTACCCGCGCCGACCCGCCCCGAACAGGCAAAAGATCAATCAGCGGTACGTACGCCCACCGTCCACCCGCGGCCCGGCGTCACGAGCGGATCCGCCTGGCCCGGATGCGAGGACTCGGCCACGGTCAGCTCCCCGTCCACGGCCGGGAACCGGTACGGCACGTCGTCCAGGTTCAGCGACGTCACCACCACCTGCCCGCCGTGCGCCGCCCGCAGCGCGATCTGCCGGTTCGTCAGGTGCGTCACCGTCGTCTCCGCCCGGGCCAGCCACGGGAACCGCCGCCGCAGCCCGATCAGCCGCTGGTGCGTCCGCAGCACCTCCGCCCCGAACGGCGCCAACTCCGCCGGTGACGCCGGGAACGCGGGCCGGACGTCGTCGTCCCCACCGGCCCGGTCGTACTTCACGCCGCGGAACGCCTGCTCGTCCCCGTAGTACACGCTCGGCACCCCGGCCACCGTGAACAGCACGGCCAGCGCGTGCCCCAGGTGTCCCGGATCGTCGAGGCGCGAGGCGATCCGCGTCACATCGTGGTTCCCGACGAACGTCAGCGTGTCCGGCGAGTGCCGCCCCAGCGCCCAGGCCAGCTCGAACAGGTTCGCGTCGTTGAGCGCGCTCCAGATCGCCTTCCACAGCTCGTACTGGGTGACCGCGTCCAGGCCCGCCTTCTCCCGGTACTCCAGCCCGTGGATCACCTCGCCGACGATCCACGCGGACGGGTGGCGCTCCCGGACCGCGGGCAGCACCGCCTGCCAGAACTCCGGCGGCACCGCGTACGCCGCGTCCAGCCGCCACCCGGCCGCGCCCCGGTCCAGCCAGTGGTTCATCACGGTGGTGACGTGCTCGCGTACCGCCTCGGCGCCGTGATCGAGCGCGACCAGCGCGTCGTGCCCCTCGAACGTCGCCCACCCGCCGTCGCCCGTGCGCCGGAACCACGCCGCCGCCTCCGCCGCGCCGCGCTCCGCGGCCCGGAACCTCGGAAAGTCCCGCCCCACGTGGTGGAAGACGCCGTCCAGCAGGACCGCGATCCCGCGCTCCCGGCAGGCCGCGATCAGCCGGTCGAAATCCGCGTCGTCGCCCAGCCGGGGATCGATCCGGAGGTGGTCGACCGTGTCGTAGCCGTGCGTCGACGAGGCGAAGACCGGGCCCAGCTGGAGCCCGTTGCAGCCCAGCTCGATCAGGTAGTCCAGCCACGCCTCGACGTGCCGCAGCCGGTGCGTGACCGGCTCGTCCGGCCCGGCCGCGCGCGGTGCCCCGGTGAAGCCGAGCGGGTAGACGTGCCAGAAGATCGCGTGCTCGACCCGGCCCATGCGCCTTCTCCCAAAGATGAGCGGTTTTACTGAGCCTAACTCACTAACGCGGTACGATGGACGCGTGACCCGCACCGATCGACGCCCCCGGCAGCGGCTCGGCGAGGCGGCCCGCCGCGAGGCGATCCTCACCGCGGCCGGCCGAGCCTTCGCCGACCGGCCGTACGACCAGGTCGCCGTGGCCCGCGTGGCCGAGGAGGCGGGCGCGTCCGAGGCGCTCGTGCACCGCTACTTCGGCAGCAAGAGCGGCCTCTACCTGGCCACCGTCCGCGGCTCGGTCAAGCTGCTGCTCGACCGCCAGCGCGCCGCCGACGCGGCGCTGCCCGCGGACGCCACGCCGCGCGACCGGCTCGCCGAGAGCGTCCGCGTCTACCTGGACTCGGTGACCACCTGGGCGGTCGGCTGGCTGGCGCCGCTGCAGTCGCCCGGCGGCGAGCCGCCCACCGCGGCCGAGCTGCGCACCGAGACCCGGGCGTACTACGTGCGCCTGATGCGCACCATGCTCGGCACCGAGGACGGGAGCTGCGACTACGCGCTGCACGGCTACCTCGGCTTCCTGGACGCGGCGTGCCTGGCCTGGGCCGCGCGCGGCTACCCCGACGCCGACCGGGCGCTCATCACCGGCCAGGCGCTGAACGCGCTCGACGGCGCCCTGCGCGCGGCGGGGCATCGGGGGCTGTAGATAGAAGTCTCACAGCTGGTCCGCTGAGCGGCCGATCCGCGTGCGACGATGGCCGCATGGAGAGCCCGACATCAGGTTCAGCCGGCACGGTCGTCGTCTGGGACGAGTCCCTCCTGCAGTACGACCTCGGCGACCACCCGCTCAACCCGGTCCGGGTGGAACTCACCATGGCCCTCGCCCGCGAGTTCGGCATCCTCCGCCGCCCCGGTGTCCGCGTGATCCCGCCCGTCATCGCGGAGGACGCGCTGATCGAGCGCGTGCACAGCCGCGACTACCTGGAAGCGGTCCGCACCGCCATCAACGACCCGTTCTTCTCCGGGTACGGACTGAACAGCCCGGACAACCCGGTCTTCGAGAACATGCACGAGGCCAGCGCGCGCATCGCGGGCGCCACCGTCGCCGCGGCGGAGGCGATCTGGAAGGGCGAGGCCGTCCGCGCGGTCAACGTGGCCGGCGGCCTGCACCACGCGATGCCGTCCCGCGCCGCCGGCTTCTGCGTCTACAACGACCCGGCCATCGCGATCGCCCGCCTGCTGGACCTGGGCGCGGAGCGGATCGCGTACGTCGACGTGGACGTGCACCACGGCGACGGCGTGCAGGCCGCGTTCTACGACGACCCGCGCGTGCTCACCATCAGCCTGCACGAGACGCCGCTCGCGCTGTTCCCCAACACCGGCTTCCCGGACGAGACCGGCGCGCCCGGCGCGGAGGGCTACGCGGTCAACGTCGCGCTGCCGCCCGGCACCACCGATCCGGGCTGGCAGCGGGCCTTCCACGCGGTCGTGCCCGGGCTGCTCCGCGCGTTCCGGCCGCAGATCCTCATCACCCAGTGCGGCGCGGACGCGCACCGGCTCGACCCGCTCGCCGACCTGCGCCTCTCGGTGGACGGGCAGCGAGCGACGTACCTGGCGTTCCGCGCGCTCGCCGACGAACTCTGCGGCGGGCGCTGGCTGGCCACCGGCGGCGGCGGATACGCGCTGGTCGAGGTGGTGCCGCGGGCGTGGACCCACCTGCTGGCGATCGCCACCGGCGAGCCGCTCGACCCGGCGCGGCCCACGCCGCCGGACTGGCGCGCGTTCGCGCGGCAGCGCATCGCGCAGGGTCACCTGGGCGACGCGGACATCCCGTCGCGGATGACGGACGAGGTCGACCCGAGTCACGTGCCGTGGGAGCCGGAGGGCGAGCCGGACGCGGTGGACCGGGCCGTGATGGCCACCCGCCGCGCCGTGTTCCCGCTGCACGGCCTGGACCCGCACGATCCGAGGGACTGATGACCGAGATCGCGGCCCGGACCGCGCGCGACGCGGACGTGCTGCTCAGCGACGGCAGCACGGCCCACCTGCGGCAGATCAGGCCGGAGGACGCGCCGGCGATCGTGGCGATGCACTCCCGCTTCTCCGAGCGCACCCGCTACCTGCGCTACTTCAGCCCGTACCCGCGAATCCCGGAACGCGACCTGCGCCGATTCGTGGTGGTGGACCACCGCGACCGGGAGGCGCTGGTGGTGACCAGCGGCGACAAGATCTTCGCGGTCGGCCGGTACGAGCGTCTCGGCGCGGACTCCCCGGAGGCCGAGGTCGCGTTCGTGGTCGAGGACGCGCACCAGGGCCGCGGCATCGGGTCCGTGCTGCTGGAACACCTGGCCGCGGCCGCCCGGCAGGAGGGCATCACCCGGTTCGTGGCCGAGGTGCTGCCGGCGAACGGCGCGATGCTGCGCGTCTTCGCGGACGCCGGCTACTCGATTCAGCGCAAGTACGAGGACGGCGTCGTCCACCTGACGTTCCCGATCGCGCCCACCGAGCTCTCCCGCGAGGTGCAGGAGCGCCGCGAGCACCGTACCGAGGCCCGCTCGATCGTGCCGCTGCTCTCCCCGCGCGCGGTCGCGGTCTACGGCGCCAGCGCCAGCGGCCAGGGCATCGGCGCCGCGCTCCTGGCGCACCTGCGCGACGGCGGCTTCACCGGCCCGGTGCTGCCGATCCACCCCACGGCCGGGCGGGTGGCCGGGCTGCCCGCGCTGCGCAGCGCCGTGGACGCGGGCACCGAGATCGACCTGGCGCTGGTCGCGGTGCCGCCGGGCGCGGTCGGCGAGGTGGTGGCGGACGCGGCCCGGGCCGGCGTGCGCGGCCTGGTCGTGGTGTCGGCCGGCTTCGCGGAGACCGGACCGGCGGGCGCCGCCGCCGAACGCGACCTGCTGCGCGGAGCCCGCGACGCCGGCATGCGGCTGATCGGCCCGAACTGTCTCGGCATCGCGAACACGTCCTCGGACGTCCGGCTGAACGCCACGCTCGCGCCGCGCCTGCCCACCGCGGGCCGGGTCGGCTTCTTCAGCCAGTCCGGCGCGCTCGGCGTGGCGCTGCTGGACGCGGCGGACCGGCGCGGGCTGGGCCTGTCCAGCTTCGTCTCGGCCGGTAACCGCGCGGACGTCTCCGGCAACGACCTGCTCCAGTACTGGCAGGACGACCCCGCGACCGACGTGATCCTGCTCTACCTGGAGACGTTCGGTAATCCGCGCAAGTTCGCCCGGCTGGCGCGCCGGATCGGCCGTACCAAGCCGGTGGTGGCGGTGGCGTCGTCCGCGCGCCCGGCCTCGCTCGCGCCGTCCGCGTCCGACGTGCCGGGCCTGGACCCGGCCGCGGTCACCGCGCTGTTCGCCCGTTCCGGCGTGATCCGCGTCGACACGGTCGCGGAGATGTTCGACGTGGGCGTCCTGCTCGCGCACCAGCCGCTCCCGGCCGGCCGGCGGATCGGCGTGGTCGGCAACTCCTCCGCGCTGACCGCGCTCGCGGCCGCGGCCGTGCACACGTCCGGGCTGACGCTGGCGGAGAGCTACCCGCACGACGTGCCGCCGGTGTCCGGCGCGCACGACTTCGCGGACGCGCTGGCCGACGCGGCCATCGACGAGCGGGTGGACGCGCTGGTCGCGGTGTTCGCGCCGCCGCTGCCCGGCCAGCACGCGGACGAGGACGTGGATTTCGCCTCGGCGGTGGCGAGCGTGGCGCTGGCGGGGGAGAAGCCCACGGTCGCGATGTTCCTCGCCGGCACGCTGCCGGAGCGCATCCCGTCGTACCCGTCGGTGGAGGAGGCGGTGCGCGCGCTCGCCCGGGTCGCCACCTACGCCGACTGGCTGCGCCGCCCGCCCGGCGCGGTCCCCGACCTGTCCGGCATCGACCGCCCACGCGCCGCGGAGATCATCAAGAACGGCCCGGTGGACGCGGCCGAGCTGCTCGCCGCGTACGGCATCCCGGTCGTCCCGTCCACGACGGTGCACGCCGCGCCGGATGCGGTCGCCGCCGCGGACGCGCACGGCTACCCGGTGGCGCTGAAGGCGGCCGGCGGCGGGCTGCGGCACCGCATCGACCTGGGCGCGGTGCGGCTCGACCTGGGCTCCGCGGCCGAGGTGGAGCGCGCCTACCGCGAGCTGTCCCCGTTCGGCGCCGGCGTGATCGTGCAGCCGATGGTGGCGCCCGGCGTCGCGTGCGTGGTCGAGATGGTGGAGGACCCGCAGTTCGGCCCGATCGTCGGCTTCGGGCTCGGCGGCGTGGCGATGGAGCTGATCGGGGACCGGGCCTGGCGCGCCGCCCCGCTCACCGACCTGGACGCGGACGCGCTGATCGGCGAGCCGCGGAGCGCACCGCTGCTGCGCGGGTTCCGCGGTGCCGCGCCGGTGGACCGGGCCGCGCTGGCCGAGCTGCTGGTCCGCGTGGGCCGGCTGGTCGACGAGCACCCGGAGATCCGCGCGCTCTCGCTCAACCCGGTGCTCGCCCGCCCGGACGGCTTCGCCGTGCTGCACGGTTCGGTGCGGGTGGGTAGCCCGGGGGAGCGCGGCGACCCGGGCCCGCGACGGTTGCGCGGTGGATCGTGACACGAAGGTGTGAGTGCAACTTGCAACTTCCACACTTTGTGTGCACCAGGCGCTCAAAGTCGCATTGATCGACTCATGGTGACCACTTGTTTACTCGTCAGAGTCAGTCAATAGTGGACGGAGAGATCCCCGCCGTACCGTGACGATCGTGCCGACGCCGGCAATCCCGGCCACGCCCGGTCCCTCCCCTCACGGACAACATCGACTTTCCTCGGCCTGCCCGAAGGACGACGCGATGATTGACCATGATGTCCGGATCGAGATCGACCTGTTCCTGCCGGCCACCGACCATGCGCTGGGTGCGGGCGACATCCTCCGGATCGCGCAGACGGACTACTGCTACGGCAACGGTCCACTGACGCTGCGCATCACCCGGCTGGGCGCCGACCCGGCCGCGTACCCCGCGCTCGAGTGGCTCGGCCTCACCGGCGTCGAGCTCACCCCGGACGGCGCGGAGGGCGACGTCCGCCACGTCCTGGTCCGCGCCGACGTGATCCGCGGCGTCCGCGTCCCCGGCCCGCCACGCACCGGCTGACCCCCGCCCCGAGCGGGCGCCGGTCCCCCCAGACCCGCACTCTCCGCAACCGCGGCCCCCGGGCGCCTCGCCTCCCCCCGCGACCCCACCCGGGACGCCGCACCCCGCGCCGGCCGCCGACCCGATCACTCCCCCCCGATCGGTCCGGCGGCCGGCGCGTCCCTCCCCCGCCCCCGCCCCCGCCGCCCCCCTCGCGTCGATCTAGGGCATTTTCCTGCGTTTCGATCTCCATTTACGTGAATACGGCCTAGATCGACGCGGCGGCGCGGTGTGCGCGGCGCGGTGTGCGCGGCGCGGTGTGCGCGGTGTGCGCGGTGTGCGCGGTGTGCGCGGTGCGGGCGGCGCGGTGCGGGCGCCGCGGGCGGCGCGGCGGCGCGGGGGTGATCAGCAGGCGTAGGCCTCGAGGCGGCTGGCGCGGCTGGGGTCGCGGAGCTTGAGCAGCGTGACCTTTTCGATCTGGCGGATGCGCTCGCGGGACAGGCCGAACTCGCGGCCGACCTCGTCGAGCGTGCGCTGGCGGCCGTCGTCGAGGCCGAAGCGGAGGCGGATCACGGCCTGCTCACGCTGGGAGAGCGAGGAGAGCACGATCTCGACCTCGTTGCGCAGCTCGCCGGGGGACGTGCCCTCGCCGGGCTGGGTGCTGTCCGCGGCCACGAAGTCGCCGAGCGCGCTCTCGCCGTCCTCGCCGACGGCCTGGTCCAGGCTGACCGGCTCCCGGTCGTACGAGATGAGCTCGATGACCTGGAACTCCTCGACGCCCATCGCGGTGGCGATCTCCGCGACCGAGGGCTCGCGGCCCAGCGACACGGACAGCTCGCGACGGGCCCGGACCATGCGGTTGACCTGCTCGACCATGTGCACCGGGATGCGGATGGTGCGGGCCTGGTCGGCCATGGCGCGGGTGATGGCCTGGCGGATCCACCAGGTGGCGTAGGTGGAGAACTTGTAGCCCTTGGTGTAGTCGAACTTCTCGACGGCGCGGATGAGGCCGAGGTTGCCCTCCTGGATGAGGTCCAGGAACGCCATGCCACGGCCGGTGTAGCGCTTCGCGATGCTGACGACCAGTCGCAGGTTCGCCTCGAGCAGGTGGTCCTTGGCCTTGCGGCCCTCTGCCACGATGACGGTCAGATCCGCGGCCAGTGCCCCCCGGTCCGCGGTGCCGAGCAGTTCCTCCGCGTACAGGCCGGCCTCGATCCGCTTGGCGAGCTCGACCTCCTGCACCGCGGTGAGCAGCTTCGTGCGGCCGATCCCGTTCAGGTAGGCCCGCACCAGGTCTGCCGAGACGCCGCGCTCGTCCGTGGCGTCCAGGTCGACAACGGTCTCCAGGGCGTCGTCCGCCGTGGCGATGTTGTCTCCGGCCGCGAGGGCCGGGCTGATCGCGTTCTCCGTCATCATCTGCAGGACCACCGTGCGTCCCCTCCCCGCTTCCAACAAGTGGCGCGTTACCAACACGTCGTGCCGGTGAGAGACAGCTTTCTCCAAACCCCGTTAAGCGGAGGTAAGGCGAACCCCTTGTGGCACTAATCCGGGAGATGGTCTCTGCGTCGGGGGCGGATGAGGAGTGCTCAGTCAGGTTTATGGCAGGGTGGCGGCCATGCGAGCGGTGATTCAGACGGTCAGTAGGGCCAGCGTGACGGTGGGTGGAGAGGTGGTCGGCTCCATCGGCGAGGGCCTGCTGGTG
This sequence comes from Catenuloplanes atrovinosus, assembly GCF_031458235.1. Taxonomy (NCBI): domain Bacteria; kingdom Bacillati; phylum Actinomycetota; class Actinomycetes; order Micromonosporales; family Micromonosporaceae; genus Catenuloplanes; species Catenuloplanes atrovinosus. The sequence continues at coordinate 300,764 of NZ_JAVDYB010000001.1, forward strand.
CTGCTCGGCGTGACGCACACGGACACGCCGGCGATCGCGGAGACCATGGCCCGGAAGATCCATGAGGTACGGCTGCTGCCCGGGGAGCGGTCCGCGGCCGAGCTGGCGGCGGGGATCCTGGTGGTCAGTCAGTTCACGCTGTACGGCGACGCGCGCAAGGGACGGCGGCCCACCTGGTCGGCCGCGGCGCCGGCCGAGGTCGCGGAGCCGCTGTTCACCGCCGTGGTGGAGGCGCTGCGCGGGCGGGGCGCCAAGGTCGAGACCGGCCGGTTCCGCACCCACATGCTGGTGGAGAGCGTCAACGCCGGGCCGAACACCCTGATCCTCGATCTGTGACCAGGGTGTCCGGGCGCGGTGGTCAGAAGAACAGGCCGCGGCGCTGGGCGGACTGCCGCAGCCAGTTGTCCAGCTGTGCCGTCCAGTTCGTCTGGTCCGCGGTGGCCCAGTCGACCGTGAACCGGCCGAACGCGTCGTGGCCCTCGGTGAAGAGGCCGCCACGCTTGTCGATCTCCAGCACCACCTGGAGGTGCCGGGCGGTGGCCACGAAGGTCAGCTCCAGCTGGTTGATGCCGGACGCGTACTGCGGCGGCGGGTAGAACTCGATCTCCTGGTAGAACGGCAGCGTCTGCTCGACACCGTAGATGCGGCCGCGCTCCACGTCCGCCCGGGTGAAGCGGAAGCCGAGCTGCTGCAACGCGTCCAGGATGCGCTCCTGGGCCGGCAGCGGGAAGATCGCCACCTGGTCCAGGTCGCCCTTGTCCACCGCGCGCGCCACCTCCAGCTCGGTGCGCAGGCCCATGGTCATGCCGTGCAGGTACTGGTTGTAGACGTGCGTGATCGGGGTCTCCCACGGCACGTCGAAGCGGAACGGGATGTCGTGGCGCTGCCCCGGCTCCAGGCGGAACGCGCCGGTCAGCCGCACCCGGTGGAACTCCTGCGTGGTGTCGTACTCGCTGTCGCCGCTCTCCACCTCCACGCGGGTGACCAGGCCGAGCGATACGTACTCGATGTCGGTGGCGTGATCGCCGCCCTGGACGTGCACCTGGCCCTCCAGGTAACCACCGGGACGGGCGTTGGGGTTGGCGAGCACCGTCTCCACCGACGGGCCGCCCACGCCAAGGGCCTGCATGAACCGCTTGAAGACCACGACGTCCTCCGTAGGATCTCTGTCTGGCTCGGGCCCGGGACCGTCCCCCGGGGTGGCTCAGCCTCAGGGACAGTATCCGCCGGTGGCAAGGCCCGCGCTCGTCACGCGGCGGGGACGACCAGCCCGCGTTCGACCAGGTGACCGATCAGCGGCAGCGCGGCATCGACGAGATCGTCCTCCGGTGCGTCGTGCGCGATCGCCAGCACGGACAGCTGCTCGCGCAGCGGCACCCGGCCGTCCGCGCCGCTGACCAGCGCCAGCACCAGCGGGTCCACCTCCTCGGACCAGCGCAGCCCGTGCGTCATCCGCAGCACCTGCCGGTCGACCAGCCAGCCCTCCTCGCCCATGGTCGCCTCCTGGAGAAGCTGTACCCCGTCCGCCAGCGCGTACCGCGCGGCGAGCAGCCCCTCCCGGTCGTGCGCGCGCAGCCAGTCCTGCCGGCCGAACCACTCCCGGACGCGCTCGCCCAGCGTGCCCTCGACCTGCTGGCGGAGGTCCTCGACCCGGACCACCGGGTCGGCCGCGCCGGTGTGCCGCAAGCTGATCAGGCCGAACCCGACGGCCTCGATCCGGTGCTCGTCGAACCAGTCCAGCCACGCGGCCTTGCGGTGCGGGTCGGCACCGTCGGACGCGTCGGCCAGCCACAGGTCCACGTACGCCATCGGGTCCGCCACCTCGCGCTGGATCACCCACCCGTCCAGCCCGGTGCCGGCCAGCCAGCCCGCGACCCGGTCCTCCCACTCCTCGCCGGCCACGTGCACCCAGTTCGCCAGGAACTGCATGGTGCCGCCCTCGGTCAGCAGGCCCGGGGCGGCCTGGGCCAGCTCCGCGCAGACCGCGTCGCCCGGCCGGCCCGAGTCCCGGTAGGTGTGCGTGGCCACGCCCGGCCCGACCACGAACGGCGGGTTGCTGACCACCAGGTCGAAGCGCCGACCGCGGACCGGCTCGATCAGGTCGCCGCGGAGCAGCTCCCAGCTCTGCCCGTTCAGCGCGGCCGTGGTGGCGGCGAAGCGCAGCGCGCGCTCGCTCAGATCGGTGGCGGTGACGTGCTCGGCGTGCTCGTTGAGGTGCAGCGCCTGGATGCCGCAGCCGGTGCCGAGGTCGAGCGCGGAGCCGACCCGGCGGCGCACGGTCGCGGCCGCCAGCGTGGTCGAGGCGCCGCCGACGCCCAGCACGTGATCGGCCGGGAGTGGACGGCCCGGGCGCGCCGGCACGTCCGACACGATCCACCAGTCGTCGCCGTACGGCTCCAGGTCCACGCCTTGGCGGAAGCCGTCGCCGTGCCGCTCCACCAGCCCCGCCTCGATCGCGTCGGCCAGCGGCAGCGGCGACAGCGCGTCCGCGACGTCCCGCTCCGGCTCGGTCTGCGCGCAGACGAACAGCCGGATCAGCGTCGCCAGCGGGTCACGCTCCTCCGTGGCGCGCAGCGCGGCCCGGAAGTCGTTGCGCCCGACCCCGGCCGTCGCGACCGGGCCGAGCCGGTCCGCGATGCCCTTGGCGGTGTAGCCGGTGCGGGTGAGCGCCTCGCGGAGCCGCCGGACGCCGTCGTCGGAGAGGAGCATGTCGGTCACGGCGCCCATTGTTCCCTATGCGAGATTTGCGCTACGCCAGGCGCCAGTCCTCGTACTCGAATCCCGGCGCCACGATGCAGGTGACCAGCGCCGGCTCGTGCCCCGCCGGCGCCGCCGCCTGCCACGTCCCGGCCGGCACCAGCCCCTGCGGTCGCTGCCCCGCCGCCAGGTCCGCGCCCAGCACCAGCGACCGCACGAACTCGCTCGGCCGATCCCCGTCCCCGCCCATCCGCAGCGTCAGCGGCCCGCCCGAGTGCCACAGCCACAGCTCGTCCGAGCGCACCTGATGCCAGCGCGCCTCCTCACCCGGATGCAGCAGGAAGTAGATCGCGGTCGCGGCCGCCCGCACCCCCGGATATCCCTCCGGCGCGAACTCGTGCCCGCTGCGCCAGGTCTGCCGATACCAGCCCCCCTCCGGGTGCGGCGAAAGATCCAGCTCCTCGGCGATCGACGGCCTGCTCATCCCGCCATTCTCCACCACCGCGACGTCCTTTACCGGCCCCTCGCCGGCGCGCCCGGCCATCGGGTAGCAAGATGGCGGTATGACGTTCTCGCTGCCCATCGACGCCGAGGCCAACGCGCTGCTGGACCGCGATCCGCTGGCGATGGTGATCGGCCTGACGCTCGATCAGCAGATCACCATGGAGAAGGCGTTCACGTCCCCGTGGGTGCTGGCACAGCGGCTCGGCCATGAGCCGACCGCGACCGAACTGGCCGAGTTCGACCCGGACGAGCTGATCGCGATCTTCGCGGAGCCGCCCGCGCTGCACCGCTTCCCGAAGGCGATGGCCGCCCGCGTGCAGGAGGTGTGCCGGGCGATCGTCGAGCGGTACGACGGCGACGCCACCGCCATCTGGCGCGACGTGCCCACCGGCGCGGAGCTCTACCAGCGGGTCGTGGCGCTGCCCGGCTTCGGCAAGCAGAAGGCGCAGATCCTGGTGGCCCTGCTCGGCAAGCAGTGCGACGTGCGCCCGCCGGGCTGGCGCGAGGCCGCGGGCGGCTACGGCGAGGAGAACGCCTACCGCTCCGTCGCCGACATCACCGACGACGACTCCCTGGCGAAGGTCCGCGAGTACAAGAAGCAGGCGAAGGCCGCGGCCAAGGCCGCCAAGCCCTGACCGGCGGCCCGTCCCCGCCGGCCCGCTCCCACAGCGCCGCGTCCGGGCTCGCCTCCCACTCCCGCGCGGCCTCCGCGTAGGCACCGCGAAGCCCGGCCTGCCCGTCCATCAGGCCCAGCTCGATCCGCGACGTCGATGCCGCAGTCGGCGGTGACCTCCTCGGGGCCGAAGCCGTTCAGGTGCGGCCAATGGACGAGGCGGGACACGATCAGCGCATGCTCCGGCGACGCGGGCAGCATGATCGCGGTACCGACGATTGCCGGTTCTCGCGGTCCCGTACCACCCTTTCGGTGGCCACGAAGGCCGGCGGCCCCGGCACGCGAGGTGCCGGAGCCGCCGGTGGGGGGATGCGATGATCACTCGGGGGATACGAGTGATCAGTGCTTCTTGATGTACGCCTTCTTGACCAGCGGGATGCTGGCGGCCTTGCAGTCGGTGACCGACGTGTTGTTGAGGATGTTCGACAGCACGTTCACGTTGATGCCGCAGAAGACGGCCGCGACCGGCACGGTCACGTTCTCCAGCACGGTCACCTCGTTGCCGGTGAGCACGTCCTGGACGGTGACGTCGACCAGCGTCGGGCTGGTGGAGCCGGTCGCCATCGCCGGGCCGGCCATGGTCAGACCGCCGAAGGTGGCGACGCCTGCCAGTGCGACACCGGCGACGAACTTCGAGATACGCATGTACTACTCCCAATTTATGTGATTGCGGCCCTTTCTTACGGCCGTGCCAAATTTGTACTCAATTGCCCACCATGATCGGAATGCCGAAACACGCGTAAATCGGGTGAGTCGGTTTTTATACAGGCAAAAGGAATTGCGTTCGGAATTCATCGGAAGGCGTCGGGACGAAGAAAAGTTTCAGTCCCGACGTGTCCCGCGCCCCATCGCGCACGCCCGCCCGGTGGTCCGGTGGAGAAAGTGCGAGGATGGGACATCGGGGGCGCGAAGGCCCCGGAAATGAGGAATCGGTGAGACGCCCCGAGCACAGGCCCAGCCTGATCACCGACGCGCCGCGCAGCCCCGAGGAGGAGCTGCGCAGCCGCCAGATCCGCTACGTCGTGATGATGCTGATCCGCACCCTCTGCCTGATCATCGGCGGCATCCTGCTCAGCGTGCGCGCCCCGTGGCTGCCGCTCTGGCTCTCGCTCTGCGCCGCCGGCATGGTCATCCTGCCCTGGCTCGCGGTCATCCTCGCCAACGACCGCCCGCCCAAGGACAAGCACCGCCTCCGCCGCCCCACCGCACGCGTCGACCCGGGCCCACCCGCACTCCCCGCCCAGCAGGCCCCGCCCACCATCGACCACGAGCCCTGACCCCGAGAACCTCAGAAGCGGATATTCCCGCTTCCGGCCCGGTCCGGCCCGCATGCTCCCGCGGGCAAACCTCCGGCTTCCCTCCGACTCCGCTGGCGCTCCGCTCCGGTCCGCCGGTCGGAGCCGGTGTCCGTGTGGTCACCCGAGACCCCGCCACCCGGCGCCGCCGGTCACCTCCCGGCCGCCGTCCCGTCCCGTCCCGTCCGCGCCGCTCGCCGCTTCCCGAACCGCCCCGCGGAACCGCCCCGCGGAACCGCCCCGCGGAACCGCCCCGCGGAACCGCCCCGCGGCTGAGCGGAGAACATGGTGACCGGCACTGAAGACGGTCCAGCGACGATTCCCGGCGGTCCCCTCGGCGTCCTGCCTGCCCTGGCCCACGACCGCGCCGCCGGCCGTGGTGCTTGATAGCTTCGGCGGCGACCTCGTCGCCTGCCACCGATGCGGGCCGCAGCGGGCACGCCGCGCGGGAGCAGGGCCGCGGTCGGTCGGTGGCGTCGCCGGCCGGCCGGAAGGGTGGGCGTCGATCACGGCCACCACACGGGTGCCGACCGCATCCCCCACGTCAGCCGCGCCGCCCGCCGTCGCGACGTGAGGGCCGGAGGGCGGGTGCGACGCGCGTGACCGAGGCCCCGATCCGTCAGTGACGCTCCCGGACGGCCGGAGGGCGGGCGCCGATCATGGCTACCGCGCGGGCGCCGAGCGCATGGCCCGCGGCGAGCGCGTCCAGCGGCGCTGCACCGCGAAGGAGGGCCGCGAGAAGACCCGCCGCGAACGCGTCTCCCGCCCCCGTGGGGTCCGCCGGGTCGACGGCGACGGCCAGTTCCGGCGGCAGCGCGATCGCCGTGCCGTCCGCCGACGCCCACACCGCCCCTGCCGCGCCGCGCTTCACCACCGCGTTTCCGCCGGTGGCGGCGGCGAGGCGGCGGGCCTGGTCCGGTGGTGTGCCGGGGCCGGCCAGCGCCTCGGCCTCGTCCGCGTTGGCCAACAGGAGGTCGCAGCCGCGTACCCACTCCAGGAAGGTCTTCGCGCCCACCTGCCGCAGCGGGGCCGCGGAGGCCGCGTCGACGCTGGCCGGGATGCCACGGGAGAGCGCGTGCCGCGCGGCCGGGCGGGTGGCCGGGTCGAGCAGCGCGTAGCCGGACAGGTGCAGGCGGGCCACGTCCGGCGTGTGCGCCGCGTCCACGTCGGCCGGGGAGAGCAGCAGGTTCGCGCCCCGGTCGGTGATCATCGAGCGCTCTCCGCCGCCGCTCAGCACGATGATCGTGCCGGTGACCGCGCCGGCGGCCCGCCGCACCGCGGTGGTCACGCCCGCGGCGGTCAGCTCCGCCAGCCGCGCGTCCCCGGCCGGGTCGTCGCCGGCCACGCCGGCCAGCGTCACGGGTACGCCCGCGGCGGCGAGCCAGGCGGCCGTGTTCGCGGCCTGGCCGCCCCCGGCGACGCGGACCGCCGCCGGGGTGTCGGAGCCGGGCGCGAGCGGACCGCCGAGCACGGCCACGACGTCGGTGATCACGTCGCCGACGACGAGGACGCGGCCCACGGTCAGGACCGCGCGGCGGCGGCGACCGCGACCTGCCCGGCCAGCGTGGCGTTGCGCAGGATGATCCGGATGTTGGTCGCCAGGCTGGCGCCCTCGGTCGCGGAGTGGAAGTAGGAGAGGAGGAACGGCGTCACGGCCTTGCCGGTGACCTTGTTCTGCTCCAGCAGCGCCAGGCCGTCCGCGAGCGTGCGGTCGTGCAGCGCGGTGTCCAGCTGCTCGTCCACCGGCAGCGGGTTCGCCACCACGGTGGCACCCTCGGTCGCGCCGAGCGCGGCCTGCGCGGCGATCATCTCGGCGATCTGCTCCGGCGAGTCGACGGACCAGTCCAGCTCGTACCCGCTGTCGGTGATGAAGAAGCCGGGGAACCGGCGCGTGCGGTAGCCGACCACGGTCACCCCGAGCGTCTCCATCCGCTCCAGCGTGGCGCTCACGTCCAGGATCGACTTCACGCCGGCGCAGACCACCACGATCGGTGTGCGGGCCAGCGTGGTGAGGTCCGCGGACTCGTCGAACGTGATGTTCGCCTCGCGGTGCACGCCGCCGAGGCCGCCGGTGGCGAACACGCCGATCCCGGCCGCGGCCGCCACCGCGCTGGTCGCCGCCACCGTGGTGGCGCCGTCCGCGCGCCGCGCCGCCGCCACGGCGAGGTCGCGGACCGAGAGTTTCGCCACGCCCTCCGCGCTCGCCAGGTGGGCGACCCGCGCGTCGTCCAGGCCCACGACCAGCTCACCGGCGATCATGCCGATGGTCGCGGGTACGGCCCCGGTGGCCCGCACCGCGTCCTCGATCTCGCGCGCCACGCGAATGTTGTCCGGATGCGGCAGCCCGTGCGAGATGATCGTGCTCTCCAGTGCCACCACCGGGCGGCCGTCGCGGAGCGCGTCCGCCACCTCGGCGCCGTAGCGGAGTGATGAGTTTTTCACGATCACCACGGTACGGACCTGCGGTTGCGCGGAGTCCGGTGGACCGGTGCCGAGTGAGCTGTCAAACTGGGACCTTTGGAGGTGTGAGGCTATGACGACCCAGATCCTTGAGCGTCCGGAGATCAAGGAATCCGATACCGGACCCGAGATGTTCCACTACGTCCGGAAAGAGAAGATCGCGGAGAGTGCTGTGATGGGCACCTTCGTCATCGCGCTGTGTGGAGAGAAGTTTCCGGTCACCAAGGCGCCCAAGCCGGGTTCCCCGGTGTGCCCCGCGTGCAAAGAGATCTACGACTCGCTGCAGGACTGACGTTCACCCGACCGCGCCGATTCGCCGGGGGGCGATGAGCGGTTCCCGGCAGGCCCAGGCCGGGAGGGCTCATTCGTGACCGGCGCGGTTCCCCGGTGCCGCCCCGCAGCGGTCATCTAACCTGCGGCGGTGAGCACCCCCAGCGCCCTTCTGATCGCCGACCTGGCCGGCGTGGCCGTCTTCGCCGCGTCCGGGGCCTCGGCGGCGATCGTCAAGCGCCTCGATCTCTTCGGCCTCATCTTCGTCGGCTTCGTCGCCGCGCTCGGCGGCGGCATCGTGCGTGACCTGATCATCGGCGCCGTACCGCCGCTGGCCTTCGCGGACTGGCGGTACGCGATCACCGCCGCGGTCGCCTCCGGCGCAACCTTCTGGCTGCACCCGCAGTTCTCCCGGCTGCGCTGGTCCGTGCTGCTGCTGGACGCGGCCGGGCTCGGGCTGATCACCGTCACCGGCACGCTCAAGGCGCTGGAGGCCGGGCTCCCCGCGGTCGGCGCCTGCCTGGCCGGCATGATCACCGGCATCGGCGGCGGCGTCGGGCGCGACCTGCTGCTCGGCGAGATCCCGGTGGTGCTCCGGCGGGAGATCTACGCGGTCGCCTCGCTGGCCGGGGCCGTGCTGGTGGCCGTGCTGGTCGGGACCGGCGTGCACGACGGGCTCGCGCTGGCCGTACCCGCGGTGCTGATCTTCGTGATCCGCGTGATCGCGCTGCTTCGCTCCTGGTCGGCACCGGTGCCGCCGGCGCTCACCTGACCGGGCCGGTGATCTGTCTCCTTCCGGCCAACCGCGATCCTGGCGCGCGGCTATGCTGGATCGGGCCTCCGCGCCGTACGTCTTGACGCGGAGGCATTTCTGTGTAAGCACATCGTCACGGAGGGGGAGCGAGCGGGTGAGTCCGACGGCGCCGGTGCTGGAGACCTTCCCCCCGCTGCGAGCCTGGCAGCGCAAGGCGCTGGTCAAGTACCTCCGGCAGGGCTCCGAGGATTTCCTGGCGGTCGCCACGCCGGGTGCCGGCAAGACCACGTTCGCGCTGCGCATCGCGGCCGAGCTGCTGGTCGACGGCACGGTCGAGGCGGTCACCGTGGTGGCGCCGACCGAGCACCTGAAGACCCAGTGGGCGCAGGCCGCGGCCCGGGTCGGCATCCACCTGGACGCCGCGTTCCGCAACGCCGACCTGCACTCCGCCTCCGACTTCCACGGCGCGGTCGTGACCTACGCGCAGGTCGGCATGGCTCCGCACGTGCACCGCCGGCGCACCATGACCCGGCGGACGCTGGTCATCCTGGACGAGATCCACCACGCCGGCGACTCGCGCACCTGGGGTGACGGCGTGAAGGCCGCGTTCGAGCCCGCGGTCCGCCGCCTGGCGCTCACCGGCACGCCGTTCCGCTCCGACGAGAACCCGATCCCGTTCGTGCTCTACGAGCGCAACGACGCCGGCCTGCAGCAGTCCCGCTCCGACGCCTCCTACGGGTACGCGGACGCGCTGCGCGACGGCGTGGTCCGGCCGGTCATCTTCCTCGCCTACTCCGGCGAGACGCGGTGGCGGACCAACGCGGGCGACGAACTGGCCGCGCGCCTCGGCGAGCCGATGACGCAGGACCTGGTCGCGCAGGCCTGGCGCACCGCGCTGGACCCGGCCGGCGACTGGATGCCGCAGGTGCTGCGCGCCGCGGACAACCGGCTGTCGGTGATCCGAAAGCACGGCATCACGGACGCGGGCGGCCTGGTCATCGCCAGCGACCAGCAGACCGCCCGGTCGTACGCGAAGCTGCTGGAGAAGATCACCGGCGAGCGCGCCACCGTCGTCCTCTCCGACGACGTGGACGCCTCGAAGCGGATCGCCACGTTCTCCGCCGGTGACCAGCGCTGGCTGGTCGCGGTGCGAATGGTGTCCGAGGGCGTCGACATCCCGCGGTTGTCCGTCGGCGTCTACGCCACCAGTGCGTCCACGCCGCTCTACTTCGCGCAGGCGATCGGCCGGTTCGTGCGCGCCCGGAAGCAGGGCGAGACCGCGAGCGTCTTCCTGCCCAGCGTGCCGCACCTGCTCGGCCTGGCCAGCGAGATGGAGGTCCAGCGCGACCACGTCCTCGGCGCGCCGAAGGAGAAGGACGGCCTCGACGACGAGCTGCTGGAGCGGGCGAACAAGAAGGAGGACGCGTCCGGCGAGCTGGAGAAGCGCTTCCAGGCACTGTCCGCCTCGGCCGAGCTGGACCAGGTCATCTACGACGGCGCCTCGTTCGGCACCGGCGCCCAGGCCGGCACGCCCGAGGAGGAGGAGTACCTCGGACTGCCCGGCCTGCTCAGCCCGGAGCAGGTCACCACGCTGCTGAACAAGCGGCAGGCCGAGCAGCTCGCCGCGCAGAAGCGGCGCAAGGCCGCGCAGCGGGACGATGAACCGAAGGTGCCGGCGCAGGCCGCGCCGCTCACCGCCGGCGAGCGGCGGGTGACGCTGCGCCGCAAGCTGAACACGCTCGTCGCCGCGCACCACCACCGCACCGGGCTGCCGCACGGCAAGATCCATGCGGAGCTGCGCCGGCTCTGCGGCGGCCCGCCGAGCGCTCAGGCGACCATCGAGCAGCTCGAAGAGCGCATCGCCACCATTCAGTCGTTCTGACCGACGACCCACGCCGGCCGCTCACTCATGACGTGCGGTCGGACTCCAGCGTGCCGCCGTTCGCCACGTCCTCCCGCTCGATCTCGTCGAAGCGGATGCGGACCGAGGCGCGCCGCGCCTTGAGGATGTCGACCGCGGCCGCGGTCACGGCCTCGGCGAACTCGCGCCGCTGATCCAGCGTGCGGCCGGACAGAAGCTCCACGGTGATGTTCGGCATGAGCCCTCCCTGTTTCGTCAACGAGAACCATGTCCCATGACGCGGAACGCCGTCAAGGCCTTCGTCGATTCTTATGATCGACCGTAATCGCTGCGTTCCATGTATTGACAGCCCGTTCCGTGTAGCAGAACATCTGTAACGCCCGCGTTACGGCACCGGAGGGAGGGCATGTGACCCCGCTCGATTGGATCGTTATCGGTGGATACTTCGTGGTGATGGTCGGCATCGGCCTGTGGGCCAAGCAGCGCATCCACAGCGTTGCCGACTTCTTCACCGCGCGCGGCATGGTGCCCTGGTGGCTATCAGGGATTTCTCACCATATGTCGGGCTATAGCGCGGTCATGTTCGTCGCCTTCGCCGCGGTGGCGTACAACTACGGCCTCGCGATGTACGTCTGGTGGGCGCTCACCATCGGCCTCGGCGTCGGCATCGGCGCGTTCGTCTTCGCCGCCCGGTGGAACCGGCTGCGCTCCAAGCACGGTGTGGCCTCCCCGCTGGAGTACCTGGCCCGCCGCTACAACGTGCCCACGCAGCAGGCCCTGGCGTACAGCGGCGCACTGCTCAAGGTCGTCGACATCGCGGCCAAGTGGGTGGCCATCGCCGTGCTGCTGCGCGGCTTCGCGGGCGTGCCGATCGTCTGGGGCATCCTGCTCACCGGCGCGGTCACGCTCGTCTACATCACCGCGGGCGGGCTCTGGGCGGACGTGCTCACCGACTTCGGCCAGTTCGTCATCCAGGGCGTGGCCGGCATCGCCATGTTCGTCGCGTTCCTGGCCCACCTGGGCGGCGTCTCCGCGCTCTGGACCATGTGGGACGACCTGCCCGAGGGTCACGGCGACCCGTTCAACGGGCCGTACACGCTGACCTTCTTCATCGCACTGCTGTTCATCAAGACGTTCGAGTACAACGGCGGCATGTGGAACCTGGCGCAGCGCTACATGGCCGCGCCGTCCGGCACCGCGGCCCGCCGGTCCGCGCTGCTGTCCAGCGGGCTGTGGCTGGTCTGGCCGCTGATCCTGTTCCTGCCGATGTTCGCGGCGCCGCTGATCGTGCCCGGCCTGGCCAACGCGGAGCAGGCGTACGTCGAACTGGCCAAGACGCTGCTGCCGCCCGGCATCATCGGGCTGGTGCTGGCCGGCTTCTTCTCGCACACCATGGCGATGGTCTCCTCGGACGCCAACGTGATCTCCTCGGTGGTCACCCGCGACATCGCGCCGGTGCTGGTGCGCGCGGTCCGCACGCTCAGCGAGCGCGCCGAGCTGACGTTCGCCCGGGTCACCACGTTCACGTTCGTGGTGATCAGCATGGTCATCGCGATCACCACGCAGGGCCAGGGCGTGGTGCTCAAGATCGTGGTCGACGTGGTGGCCGCGACCATGGGCCCGATCTCCATCCCGCTGATGCTCGGCCTGCTGCCCTGGTTCCGGCGCAGCGGACCGCTGGCCGCGATCGTCTCCTGGGCCGCCGGCCTGGGCGTCTGGGTCGTGGTCCGGTGGGTGCTGGAGGAGACCAGTCAGACCATGGTGGTCGGCGTCCCGCTGGTCACCTCGCTGGTGCTCTACGTGCTGATCGGCCTGCTCCGCCCGGAGCGCAGCACGGAGCGGGACGACCTGATCGACTCGCTCGACAACGACCCGGCCGACGAACCGCGGACGCCGGTCCCGGCCGCCTGACCCGAAGTGAGGGCGGGGCCGGACGACGCTTCGGCCCCGTTCCATACGTCGATAAGCTGTCCTGTGTAACGGGACAAACGGTACGAGGAGGGCTCATGGAGTCACGGCACGCCACGGCCCCGGACCAGCTGACGGGCATGGACACCGAGCAGTTGCGCCGGCGGTTCCTGGTGGAGGATCTGTTCGCACCCGGCGAGGTGCGGCTGACGTACTCGCACGAGGACCGCATCGTGGTGGGCGGCTCGGACGGCGTGACCGAGCTGCCGTGCCCCGCGGAGCTGCGCGCGGAGTTCTTCCTGGAGCGCCGCGAGCTGGGCGTGGTCGCGCTCGCCGACGCCGGCGTGGTCACGGTCGACGGCGAGCGCTACGAGCTGGCCGCCAAGGAGGTGCTCTACGTCGGGCGCGGTGCCCGCGACGTGCGCTTCGACGGGCGGTTCTACCTCGTCTCCACGCCCGCGCACGCCGGTCACCCCACGGTCAAGGCCACGCTGGACGACGCCGAGCCGGTGCGGCTGGGCTCGCAGGACGGCTCCAACGACCGCACAATCTACAAGTACATCCACGTCAAGGGCATCCAGAGCTGCCAGCTGGTGCTCGGCGTGACCGTGCTCGCGCCCGGCAGCATGTGGAACACGATGCCCTGCCACACCCACGAGCGCCGCACCGAGGTCTACTTCTACTTCGACCTGCCCGAGACCGACCGGGTCGTGCACCTGATGGGCCGTCCGGACGCGACCCGCAACCTGATCGTGGCGCCGGAGCAGGCGGTGATCTCGCCGTCCTGGTCGGTGCACTGCGGCTTCGGCACCCGCAGCTACGCGTTCGTCTGGGCGATGGGCGGGGAGAACCAGGCGTACGAGGACGTCGAGCCGGTCGCGATCGGCGACCTGAGGTGACCACGCCGTTCTCGCTGCACGGCCGGACCGCGCTGGTCACCGGCGCCCGTACCGGCATGGGCCGGGCCATCGCGGTGGCGCTCGCCCAGGCCGGTGCGGACCTGGTGCTGCACGGCCGCACCGACGACCTCGGCGAGACCGAGGCGGAGGTGCGCAAGGCCGGCCGCCAGGCCACCCGGTGGGTCCTCGACCTGGCCGAGACCGCCGCCATCCCGGACGCGGTGACCGCGCTGCCCGAGCTGGACATCCTGGTCAACAACGCCGGCATCATCCGCCGCGCGCCGGCCGCGGAGCATCCGTTCACCGATTGGCGCGCGGTGCTCGACGTGAACCTGGACGCGGTCTTCCTGCTCAGCCGCGCGATCGGCGCGCGCATGCTCGCCCGGGGCAGCGGCAAGATCATCTCGGTGGCGTCGATGCTGTCCTTCCAGGGCGGCGTGCACGTGCCCGGCTACGCCGCCGCCAAGCACGGCGTGGCCGGCCTGACCAAGGCGCTGGCCTGCGAGTGGGCCGCCCGCGGCGTGCAGGTCAACGCGGTCGCGCCGGGCTACATGGAGACCGACAACACCGCCGCGCTGCGCGCCGACCCGGTCCGCGAGGCGGAGATCAGGTCGCGCATCCCGGCCGGTCGCTGGGGCCGCCCGGAGGACGTGGCCGGCGCGGTCGTCTTCCTCGCCTCGCCCGCGGCCGACTACGTCAACGGGCACGTCCTGGCCGTGGACGGAGGCTGGCTCGCGCGATAAGGACCCCCGATAGGCTGGATCTTATGGCCAGGGAAGGCAGTTCCATCGACAAGACGCTGGCGGTGCTGGAGGCGCTCGCCGAGCACCACCGCGTCACCGACATCGCCGTGGCGACCGGCGTCTCCAAGTCGACCGTGCACCGCATCCTGCAGGCGCTGGTCATGTGGGGCTTCGCCCGGCCCGACGGCCTCGGCAGCTACGAACCCGGCCCGCGCATCCTCACGCTGGCGGGCCGGGTGATGTACCGCTTCGACCCCGCCCGGCAGGCGTCCGGCACGCTGCGCGCGCTCAGCGAGTCCACCGGCTACACCACGCACTTCGCCATCCGCAGCGCGGACGAGGCGGTCTACGTCGACAAGCAGGAGGGCCGCCGGCCGTACCAGATGCCCTCCCGCATCGGCATGGGCGTCGCGCTGCACACCACCGCCATCGGCAAGGCGGTCCTGGCCCAGCTCCCCGACGAGGAGGTGCTGGCGATCTGCCGCCGCACCGGTCTCGCCCGGCGCACGCCCGGCACGCTGACCAGCGAGGAGGACCTGCTGACCCACCTGGCCCGGGTCCGCACCCTCGGCTACGCCATCGACGACGAGGAGAACGAGCCCGGCATCCGCTGCGTCGGCGCCCCCGTCTTCGACCACACCGGCCGCGTCCTGGGCGGCATCTCCATCTCCACGCTCGCCATGGACAGCACCATGGCCGCGCTCGAGGGCCACGCCCCCGACGTCATCGCCGCCGCCCGCGACGTCTCCGCCGCCCTCGGCGCCGCCGTCCCCACCGCCGGTTCCTGAGTCCCTCCGCTCCCGGCATGACGCGGCCGCGACCACCCGCGCCGCCCCGGCGTGCCCGCTTCCCGCCCGCTCCCGCGCTACCTCAGGACGACAACCGGCGAATCCCGATCTTCCCGCTCCCGGCGTGGTGCGGCCCACATGCTCCCGCGGGCCAACCTCCGGCTCCCCTCCGACTCCGCTGGCGCTCCGCTCCGGTCCGCCGGTCGGAGCCGGTGCCGCCGCTGGTCACCGACAACCCGCCATCTCCGTGGCACTCAGGCCACCGGCGCGGCTGATGCCGGTGAGGCGGGTGCCGCCGTCGCTGATCAGCCGACAACCGGCGGTCTTCGCCGCGTTCGGCCGTCGCGTGGTGGGGTCCTGGATCGGAGCCGTCCTGTCGCCGGACACTCGACAACCCGCGATCTCCGCGGCGCCGAGGCCGTAGGCGCGGCTGGGCTGCCTCCGTCGCTGGTCAGCCGATGACCGGGGGCCTTCGTAGCCTCTCGGTCCGCGCCGGGACACTCGGCAATCCGCGATCTCCGGGGCACTCGGGGCATCGGTGGAGTGGGTGCCGCCGTGGCTGGTTACCGATAGCCGGGGTCTCCGCCGCATTCGGGCCGCGAGCAGGGTTGAGCCCAGGCGGGAGCGGGTGCCGCCGGCGCCGGTCGGTGGATAGCCGGTGGTCCGCGCGGCATTCAGGCCGCCGGCCGCGGCTGGATGTCGGCCGGAGCCGGTCCTGTCGCCGGTTACCGACGAACGCGCGATCTTCGTGGCGCCCGGGGCGCGGCGGAACCGTCTGGGTGCGGACGGGTCTCGTGGAGCTGCCGCGGCCTCTGCCAGGCGGACCTCGTTTCGCCGCTACGGAGATCCCGGGGCCGCTGCGAGTCCGGTTCCGAGGGAGCGGCTACCGGCGTCGCCGCGGTCCGGGCCAGGGGCCGGGAGGTGCGGCGGGCGCGATGTAGGACGGGGAAGGGGTTGGCGGTCCCGGCCACGGATCTGACAGGGAGGCCGGCCAACGGCTGACCGGTGCCCGCGGGAGCGTGCGGACAGTGACCACGCCGGGAGCGGGAAAATCCAGATCTTGAGGGTTGGGCGACGAGATGGAAACGGGGACGCCCCACACCTGGGCGTCCCCGTCATCGGGTCGACTCGTTCGGTTGTGCCGTGGTCCGCCGGGGCCGGCAGGACCAGTTGTGACTTCGGCAGGATCAGCGGCGCATCATGTCCGCGCCGCGCCAGGTGAACTCTGGGTCGGTCGCGTACTGCACTGCGATCTTGACGAGATCGTCGGCGTACTTGTTCGCGTGGTGTCCGCAGAACACCAGCTCACTGCCGCCGGCAATGGTCACCCGCAACTTGCCTGCCGCGCTGCAACGGTCGCAGCGTTCATCGGCGGCTGGGGGAGCCGCCGTTTCTGGCGGCGGCGTGAGGGTCGGGGTCATCGCCTTCCTCCTCGGGTCGTCACCGATGAACAGGTTCTTCGGTAGTGCTTCACCCATTGTCCAACACCCGCAGTGGGTGCGGCCTTCCCATGGTGCCCTCGGGGGACCGAGGTCACACCTGGTATGGACAGTGTGCCGTGCTCCAAGGGTGCCACGTCAACGATCACATCCCCACAACTCTTTGATCACCACCGAAGGATGTACGGGTGGTGATCAAACGGGCACATAAAGTTGACTCAGAAGTCAGCACCCGGATAATTGATCGTTGGGTGAGCAGCCGGACCGGGTGATTTTAACGATGTACCGGCTGAAATCCGCCCAATCGGCTTCTCCGTCCTTTTCGGTACGTTCGCCGGTTCGGCCAGCAGGAATCGCCCGTTCGGGTGTCCCCCACAAACGCGCCAAAACGGACGTCGGCCGCACCCTTCAAGCGGGTACGGCCGACGCGTGGCACCTGGTGCCGGATCAGTCCAGGTAGTCGCGGAGCACCTGGGAGCGCGACGGATGGCGCAGCTTCGACATCGTCTTCGACTCGATCTGGCGGATCCGCTCGCGGGTCACGCCGTAGACCTGGCCGATCTCGTCGAGCGTGCGCGGCTGGCCGTCGGTCAGGCCGAAGCGCAGCCGGACCACGCCCGCCTCGCGCTCGGAGAGCGTCTGGAGGACCTGCTGGAGCTGGTCCTGGAGGAGCGAGAACGACACCGCGTCGACCGCCACGACGGCCTCCGAGTCCTCGATGAAGTCACCGAGCTGGCTGTCGCCCTCGTCGCCGATCGTCTGGTCCAGCGAGATGGGCTCCCGGGCGTACTGCTGGATCTCCAGCACCTTCTCCGGGGTGATGTCCATCTCCTTGGCCAGCTCCTCCGGCGTGGGCTCGCGGCCCAGGTCCTGGAGCAGCTCGCGCTGGATGCGGCCGAGCTTGTTGATGACCTCGACCATGTGCACCGGGATGCGGATGGTGCGGGCCTGGTCGGCCATGGCGCGGGTGATGGCCTGGCGGATCCACCAGGTGGCGTAGGTGGAGAACTTGTAGCCCTTGGTGTAGTCGAACTTCTCGACGGCGCGGATGAGGCCGAGGTTGCCCTCCTGGATGAGGTCCAGGAACGCCATGCCGCGGCCGGTGTAGCGCTTGGCCAGCGAGACCACGAGCCGGAGGTTCGCCTCCAGCAGGTGGTTCTTCGCCCGCTCACCGTCGCGGGAGATCCACTTGAGGTCGCGGGAGAGCTGGAACGCCAGCTTCTCCTCGCCCTCCTCCGCGGCGCGCAGCCGCTCGGCCGCGTAGAGCCCGGCCTCGATCCGCTTGGCGAGCTCGACCTCCTGCTCCGCGTTCAGCAGGGGGACCTTGCCGATCTGCTTCAGGTACGCCCGGACGGAGTCGGCGGAGGCGGTCAGCTCCGCGTCGCGGCGCGCCTGCTTGAGCGCCTCGGACTCCTCGTCGTCCCACTCGAAGTCGTTGCTGTCGGCCTGCGCGTCGGCGGTCGCGGCCGCCACCGCCTCGACCGGCTCGTCGACGACCACGTCCTCGATCTCGGCCGCCAGCTCCTCGGGATCGATGTCCTCCTCGAGCGGCTCGCCGTCCGGGCCCTTGGCGGGCGCCTTAGCGGCCTTGGCCGGCGCCGCCTTCGCGGCGGCCGGGCCGGTCTTCGGCGCGGCCTTCTTCGCCGGGGCGGCCTTGGCGGCGGCGGCGCGCTTGGCCGGAGCCGTGCCGTTCGGGTCGGCGGGGGCCGCGGGGGCCGCCTGCTTCGGCGTGGCGGCGGGCGCGGCCTTCTTGGCGACGGCCTTGGTCGCCTTGGCAGTGGTGGCCTTGGAGGCGGGCGTGGCCGAGCGGGCGGCGGCGACCCGCGGACGGCGGGTGCTGGCCGAACCGTCCACCACGACCGTGACGCCGGCGTCCGCCAGCGCCCGCAAGATCTTCTTAGCTTGGGCCGGGGTCACCTCGGCAGCCTCGACGCTGCGCGCGAGCTCGGCCGACGTCAACTGTCCACCGGCGCGCTCGGCACTGGCGATCAGGGCGTCGGTGAGCGAGCGTACGTCGGCGCCGGTGTGGCGAGCTTCTGACACGAATGACCTTCCGGAGGCGAAGAACGAGCACGGCCGATCCGGCGGGCAGCGCGAGCAGACGTTGCGGGCCGGTGATGTGGTGGCCCCCGAGCCGCGGGCCGATCGGCGTGGCGACCGTCCGTGTCACGTGGGCAGCGTGAATTGTAACGCTGTCTGAGGCAAACAGCTTGCGCCCCGCGCCGCCGGGACGGCGTGGGAGGCGCGAAGTAGGTGGTGACCGGGGGTTTGCCTGTGATGCTACCCCGCTGAAGGGGGCCGTGATTCCCATGGGACGGCAGTATGGACGCGTGCAACACACATCTCCGGATCCCGTGGACCTGCTGAAAATCGCCGTCGACATCGCCCGCCGCGCCGCGGACACCGCGAGCCGGATGCGCGCCGAGGCGGTCAGCGCCGACATCGGCACCAAGAGCACCGACACCGACGTGGTGACCGCCGCCGACCGCGCCGTGGAGCGCCAGGTCGCCGAGGAACTGCGCGCGCTGCGGCCCGGCGACGCGCTGCTCGGTGAGGAGTACGGCTCCACCGAGGCCGCCGGCGACGCCGCGGTCCGCTGGATCGTCGACCCCATCGACGGCACCGTGAACTACCTGTACGGCCTGCCGCAGTACGCCGTGTCGCTCGCCGCCGAGGTGAACGGCGTGGTGGTGGCCGGCGTGGTGCGCAACGCGGCCACCGGCGACGAGTGGACCGCGACGCTGGGCGGCGGCGCGTTCCACGACGGGCGACCGGTCCGGGGCTCCCGGCAGACCGTGCTGGGCCAGGCACTGATCGGCACCGGGTTCGGATACGACGCGGCGCGGCGCGTGCACCAGGCCGCCGTGCTGTCCGGGCTGCTGCCGCACGTGCGCGACATCCGGCGGTGGGGCGCGGCGTCGCTGGACCTGTGCTTCGCGGCCGAAGGGCTGATCGACGCGTACTACGAGAAGGGCCTCAACCCGTGGGACCACGCGGCCGGCGGCCTGGTGGCGCGCGAGGCGGGGTTGACCGTGGCCGGGCTGGCGGGCGCCGAGCCCGGGCTGCCGATGGTGATCGCGGCGCCGCCCGCGCTGTTCGGCCCGCTGCACGACCGGCTGGTCGCGCTGGACGCCTCCGGCGGGGCCTGACGGCATCCGGCCGCCGCCCTCGCCGGAGGGCGGCGGCCGGCGCTCACGCCGCGCAGGCGCCGGGCGGCACGTCGGCCTGGCCCAGCTCGACCAGCGACTGGTTGACCTCGGTGGTGGTGGCGAGCTGCTCGAAGCCGGTGCCGATCACCACGTCCACCACGTCGCTCTCGCGCGTCTCGTCGTACTCGGTCCGCGCGTTGTCCAGGAAGTACGCCCGGAGCAGGTGGGCGGCGCCGACCGTCTTCGGGCCGTACCGCAGGGTGGCCACGTCGTCGCTGGTCTGCTCGCTGTTCTCCGGCTTCTCCACCTGGAACTTGCGGTTGGTGAAGTCGGTGGAGACGCGGGCGCCGAGACCGTTCTCGCCGGTAGCGTTGAAGACCTTCAGCTTCACGTCCTTCGGCTCGGGCAGTGCGACGTTGGCCCGCACATAACCGGCCGGGCACTCCTCGCTCGCGGTGGCCTCGGTCTGCGTGTCCCGCACGAGTGCCACCGCGACGAACACGACGGCGGCGACGGTCAGCACGCTCAGGACGATGAGCGCCCGCATGCGCGCATAGCTCATGTTGGTGAGAGCTCCCCGCAGGTGGGTGGTTTTCCGGTGTCCCGCTGAGGTTAACGCCTAGGGGCCCGGGCCGGGAAAGTGACGACGGTTCCCGGCGTGCCGACGATGATCGACGCGGGGGACCCCCTACCTTGGTGTCGCCTGAATCACATTGGGAACATCTTGGCGGGCCGGGGCGTACAAGCAACGCACGAGAGCGGTAAGGTACCGCGCTCGCTGGGGGGAGTTTCTTGGTGAGCTGTCGTCGTGGTGTCACCATCAGCATCGTCGCTGAGGGTGACGTCACAGTGGCAATTCGTGCCAACGTTGGCCGCCAGGGAACCGAACATCGCCGTGCGGCGTTACAGACGCCGGACGACACATCGATACGGGAGAGTGACAACCGATGGCCACCGACTACGACGCCCCGCGTCGCGACGAGGTCGACCTCGGCGAGGACAGCCTTGAGGAACTCAAGGCACGTCGCGTCGACTCGCAGTCCGGCGCCGTCGACGTGGATGAGGCCGAGGTAGCCGAGAATTTCGAGCTGCCCGGGGCCGACCTGGCCGACGAGGAACTGACGGTCAAGGTGCTGCCGATGCAGCAGGACGAGTTCCGCTGCTCGCGGTGCTTCCTGGTGCATCACCGCAGCCAGCTCGCGCACGAGCGCAACGGCGAGCTGATCTGCCACGAGTGCGCCTGATCCAGTCAGACGGGAATCGGACCGTACGGGACGAGCACAACCGAATAGGGCACACACCGCCGCGTTGCGGGCCGAAGGTGGGCGGTCCGCGGCGCGGTTATGCCACCGGCCACCGGGTCCGGTGGCGTGGATCTGCTTCACTCGATCCACCCGCCATGGCCGGCGTGCCGCACCCTCCGGGTGGGTAGTACCGGTCAGCGGATCGAGGCAGGAGGCGAGATGACGGACGGCAGCGACCAGCAGCGCACCAAGTCCGACGACGTCGTGCCGGCGACCGAGCCGGGCGTGCCGCCCGCCGGGACCGGCGACCCGGAGCGGCTGAGCCAGGCCATCGCGGGCCTAGCCGAGGAGGAGCTGCCGACGCCGGTGCGCCGGCGGCTGCTCGGGCGCCTCGTCCAGCAGGTGCGGACCAGCGGCGCCGGGCGCATGATCCGCCCCAAGGTGGCGATCCAGTGGATGGTCGACACGGTCAGCCAGATCGCGCCGTACGTACCGATCCGTGATCTGGAGACGCTGCGCAAGCATCACCCGGGCATGACCGACGAGGAACTGGCCGACCGTCTGGTGCGCAACGCGTCCCGGGCCACCGCGAGCATCGGCGCGGCCGGTGGCGGCGTCGCCGCGATCGAGTGGGCCGTGCCGCCCACGCTGCTCTCCACGCCCGTGCTGCTGGCCACGGAGACCGTGGCGGTGGTCGCGGTGGAGCTGAAGCTGATCGGCGAACTGCACGAGATCTACGGGCAGCCGGTGGCCGGGAGCGCCACCGAGCGGGCCATCTCCATGCTTCAGTCGTGGTCCAGCCAGCGCGGCGTGAACCCGCTGCTGCCCGGCGCGGGTGTGGGGGCGGTGCTCGGCACGGCCGCGCGCCGCGAGCTGCGCGACATGCTGCTCAAGCGCTTCGGGCGGAACCTGACCACGCTGGGGCCGCTGCTCACCGGCGCGGCCGTCGCCAGCTACCTCAACCGCCGGGCCACCCGCGGGCTCGGCGACCGGCTCCGCGAGGATCTGCGGACCGGCCGCGGCAAGCTCGGCCCGGGGCCGCGGAGCATCGGGAAGTCCTAGGACCCGCCTTGTTCCTTGGCGTCCAGCACGGCCTGTGCCAGCGCGACCGGATGACGCGTGCTGACCACCCAGTACGGCGTGGGGTCGGCCGGGTCGTCCAGCAGCACCTGGACCGCGCCGGAGATCCACGGGCGCTGCACCACGAACGCCAGCGGGTCCGCCGCCACGCCGAGGATCTCCCGGCGGCCCTCCGCGTCCAGCGGGACCACGTCGGAGACGAACCGGACCGGCAGGTGCGCGTCGTCGACCAGCAGCGACGTCTCGCCCTCCGGGCCCGGGCCGACCCCGACCCGGATGCGGCCGAGCGCCCAGAGGCCGAGCGCGGTCAGCGGCAGCAGCACGGCGAACGGCAGCCACGCGCGCAGGCCGGGCGCGCCCAGCCACACCTCCATGGCCAGCGCGGCCGCGGCCGCGAGCGCGACGATCCAGAGCCACCAGGTGACGGTCAGGCGCTCGCGATAGAGGGCGGGCTGCGACGATCGGGTGCCGGGGGGTGCCACGCCAGCCAGGGTACGAGTGCTTCGCGCGGCGCGGCACGGCAGGATATGTGGGTCCGCGAAAACGCCGTCGACGATGAGGACCCGAAGCCGTGACCGAAACCGTGCCCGTGCCGCTGCTGCGACTCGACCCGGACCTGCCGATGCCCTCCTACGCGCACCCGGGGGACGCGGGCGCCGACCTCTACGCGGCGGAGGACGTGGAGCTGGCGCCGGGCCACCGCGCGCTGGTGAAGACCGGCGTGGCGCTGGCCCTGCCGGAGGGGTACGTGGGGCTGGTGCACCCGCGGTCCGGCCTGGCCGCGCGGCTGGGTGTGACGCTGCTGAACGCGCCCGGTACGGTCGACGCCGGCTACCGGGGGGAGATCCTGGTGAACCTCATCAACCACGATCCGGCGTCGACCGCGAAGATCGCGCGGGGCGACCGGATCGCGCAGTTGGTCGTGCAGCGCGTGTCCCGGGCGGTCTTCGAGGCGGTCGACGCGCTGCCGGAGTCGGTGCGGGGCGACGGCGGGCACGGGTCGACCGGCGGGCACGCGGCTCTCTAACCTTCGACATCTACGACATTTCGGTTAATCCGGAAAGGTAATCATGGCGATCTTCAATCGGGGCGGGCGTCACGCGCGCGCCGAGGACACCCCGATCCCGACCGGCTCGGAGTCGGGCGCGACCACCGGGCCGTACGACGCGGCGGACGCGCCCGACGACGTTCAGCGCCTCGACCTGGGCAGCATGAAGATTCCGGCGGTGCCCGGCGTCGAGGTGCGCGTCCAGGCCGGGCCCGAGGGCGTGGTGCAGCAGGTCGTGCTCGGCGAAGGACCCAGCACGCTCCAGCTGATCGCGGTCGCGGCGCCGCGCAGCGAGGGCATCTGGGACGAGGTGCGCGAGGAGGTCGGCGGCTCGCTCGCGGCCCAGGGCGGACAACTGCAGGAGGCGGAGGGGCCGTACGGCGTCGAGCTGCTGGCCCGGGTACCCACTCCGAACGGTCCGGTGGACCTGCGGATCGCCGGCATCGACGGACCGCGGTGGATGGTGCAGGCCGTGTTCCAGGGACCGGTCGCGACCACGCCGGCCAGCGCGCCACTGCTCGGCGAGTGCCTGCGCGGGCTGGTGGTGGACCGCGGCCAGGAGGCGAAGCCGGTGAAGGAGCCGCTGCCGCTGCGCCTGCCAAAGGAGGTGGCCGCGCAGGGACCCGACGGGGCCGCGACGCCACCGGCACCACCGGCGCCGCCCGCCGATGAGCCGCGTCGGCGACCGTCGCCGCGACCGCGTTCCTGATCGTTTACGGGGCGTACTCTGGTCGCGGGTTTGTCCTGACCGGCCGCCGGGGCCCCGGTGGAGGCCAGCGTCGAGAAGGAGTGAGGCCCGCACCATGACGATCGACGAACGCCGGTCGCCGCTGCGGCGGTTCATTCAGCGGCTGACCGCCTCCGAGGCCGAACTGCACGCGGAGGAGTTGCAGCGGGAGAGCGCCGAGTGCGGCGCGATCCCGGTCGGCACGTGCAGCCGCGGCCAGCGGGTCTCCGTGTCCGGCCGGCTGCGCACGGTGGTCTACACGCCCCGGACCAACCTGCCGACGCTGGAGGCGGACCTCTACGACGGCAGCGACGTCATCACGCTCGTCTGGCTCGGTCGCCGGCACATAGCCGGGATCGAGCCGGGCCGGCAGCTGACGGCCCGGGGGCGAGTCGCCGTCCGAGATGACCGTAAAGTCATTTACAACCCTCATTACGAGCTGGAAGCGCCCAGGTGAGCATGACCGGTCCCGACAGAGCAACCGATCCGTACTCGCCCGGTTCCGTCCGGGATGCCATGGCGGCCTCTTCTCCGTCGCCTGCTCCTGCTCCTTCTCCGGAGCAGGAGGAGGAGCGCATTCCGACCATGTCGGAGCAGATGGCGGAGCAACTCGGCGGCGTTCGCGGGCTGATCGAGACCAGCATCCCGGTCTGCGCGTTCGTCGTGCTAAACCTGGTGTGGGACCTCTACCCGGCGATCTTCGGCGCGGTCGGCACGGCGGTGGCGATCGCCATCTACCGCCTGATCCGCAAGCAGCCGGTACGGCACGCGATCAACGGCCTGTTCGGCATCGCGCTCGGTGCGTACCTGGCCGCCCGCTCCGGCGAGGCCCGGGATTTCTACCTGCCGGGCATCCTGCTGACGTTCGCCCAGGCCGCCGTGATGATCATTTCGGTGGCGGTGCGGAAGCCGTTGATCGGCTATATCTGGGCAATCATCGCGGCCGGCGGCAAACACGACTGGCGGCACCATCCGGCGCTGTTCCGCACGTTCCAGTGGCTGACGCTGGCGTGGGCGGCATCCCTGATTCTTCGTGCGGGCATCCAGGGCGCTCTGTGGATCGCCAAGCAGCCCGATCTCCTGGGAATCGCACGCATCGTGATCAGCTGGCCGACATATGTCGGCATGCTGGCACTGACGGTGTGGGCGGTTCGCCGCACACTGAAGGCCTCCCCCATGCCGGCCCCGGACGCCACCTGACACGTTCCGGCGTGGGGTGCGCCGGCGCGCGGTTGTCTCGGGTGCCGTCGCCGCTGTGGGTTCCTCGCGTGCCCGGGAATCGCGGCTCGTCTGATTCCGCGGTCGGCCGGCTGCTTGGCGGGTGCGCCGGTCGATCTCGCGGCCTCGCGCTCGTAGCGGCCGGGAGCCGCAGCGCTAGATCGCGGGTCCCCCCGGGACCGTGGGGCTTCTAGGCCACGGGACCGTGGGGGTTCTTACGCCGCGGGACCGTGGGGGTTCTAGGCCGCGGGACCGTGGGGGTTCTTACGCCGCGGGACCGTGGGGGTTCTAGGCCGCGGGACCGTGGGGGTTCTAGGCCGCGGGGCCGTGGGGCTGCGGGACCGCAGGGCTGCCAGATCCGGGGCCGCGGGCCCGCTAGTTCGCGCGGCTTCTAGATCGCCGGACCACGGGACTGCTAGATCGCGGGGTTACGGCACCGTGGGTATTCGGTCTGCGGCCGGAAGGTCGCCGTATTGAGGGCGAGAGTTGATCGTCCATTGTGGCGATGTGAGGCTCAGGCACGTAATTCCGGCCGAATAACGTGCCTGGGCCTCACAAAGTGAGCGATTGAGCCCGTTTATAGGAAAGCTCGTCGCTCGTGGGCGCGCAGTCCCTTGGTTATTGCGGCGATGTGTGGGCGGGCGCTGAATCGCGTCCCCAATATGCCGAAATTTCGGGCGCGGAGCGCCCGGGCGATCGTCCTGGATGCGCGGCTGTTCACGCGACGCTACGACGGGCCGCGCGCCTGCTCCAGGCCGGGCTTCGCCGGGTCGAGCCACTGATTCACGCGAATGACGGCACGGCGCCATACGGATGGCGGTGAGTCGCGCGAGCAGGAGGTCCGGCGCCATACGGGCGTCGGTGAGTCGCGCGAGCAGTAGGTCCGGCGCCATACGGATGGCGGTGAGTCGCGCGAGCAGGAGGTCCGGCGCCATACGGATGGCGGTGAGTCGCGCAAGCAGGAGGTCCGGCGCCGGTTGGCGCTGCGGGCGGCGGCGGGACCTTCGGTGTGCTGGACCGGGTGCGGGACCGGCAGGGAGGCCGGCCACGGCCGAGCGGTGCCCGCGGGAGCATGCGGAAAGCGGGCACGCCGGAAGCGGGAAATAAACATCGCGAGGTCCCGGCGAGATGGGCGGAGACTCGGCGTAATCGGACAGCATCTTGTCCTGGCTGCTGACACCGCCCGTGCCCGGCAGCCGGTAATCGGAGCCCGATCGCGGAGACTCGCTGCCGCTGCCGCTGCCGCTGCCGCTGCCGCTGCCGGCGCCGCTGCCGGTGCCGGTGCCGCTGCCGCTGCCGGCGCCAGTGCCGGTGCCGGTGTCGATGTCCGGTTTCGTGGGCGCCGGGTGGAGTGCTGTGCCGGCTGCCGCGTGTGGGGCGGCAGCCGGTAGTGAGTGGCCCGGGACGACGTGGGTTAGACGTCGTGGATGGCGGAGGGGCCGAGGATGACGGCGCGGACGGAGTCTTCCACCTCGGCGGTGCAGACGAAGATGAGTTCGTCGCCGGCTTCGAGGGGGTCGTCGGGGCGGGGGACGAGGACGCGTTTGCCGCGGAGGATGGCGGTGAGGGCGGAGTCGCGGGGGAGGGGGACGGCGTGGACGGGCTGGCCGACGTAGGGGGCGTCCGGGGGGAGGGTGATCTCGACGAGGTTGGCCTCGCCCTGGCGGAAGGTCATCAGGCGGACCAGGTCGCCGACCGTCACGGCCTCCTCGACCAGGGCGGCCATCAGGCGCGGCGTGCTGACCGCGACGTCGACGCCCCACTGGTCGGTGAAGAGCCATTCGTTCTCGGCGCGGTTTATCCGGGCGACCACCCGGCCGACGGCGAACTCGGTCTTGGCGAGCAGCGAGACCACCAGGTTGACCTTGTCGTCGCCGGTGGCGGCCACGACCACGTCGCACTGGGCGATCTCGGCCTCCTCCAGGCTGGCGACCTCGCAGGCGTCGGCGAGGACCCATTCGGCCTGCGGTACGCGTTCGGGGCGGAGCATGCGGGGCTCGCGCTCGAGGAGCATGACCTCGTGGCCGTTGCCGACCAGCTCCTGGGCGATGGAGCGGCCGACGTTGCCGGCTCCGGCGATGGCGACGCGCATGTCAGTGTGTTCCTTCGGGTGCGGCGGCGGTGCGCTGGCGCACCCCGGCGGCGATCTCGTCGGTGACCAGCATGAAGACCTGGTCACCGTCCTGGATCATGGTGGACGCGGTGGGCAGGTGGCCGAGGCCGAAGCGCATCAGGTACGCGGTGCGCGCGCCGGCCGCGGACTCCAGCGCGGTGAGCTTGCGGCCGATCCAGCCCTTGTGCACCGGCACCTCGATGATCGAGACGGTGCTGGTCGGGTCGCGGAAGACCTCCAGGTCGCCGGTGGCGAGCACCTGGCGGAGGACCCGGTCGGCGGTCCAGCGGACGGTGGCGACGGTGGGGATGCCGAGCCGCTCGTAGACCTCGGCGCGCTTCTGGTCGTAGATGCGGGCGACCACGCGCGGCACGCCGAACGTCTCGCGCGCCAGCCGGGCCGAGATGATGTTGGAGTTGTCGCCGCTGGAGACCGCCGCGAAGCCGTCCGCGCGCTCGATGCCGGCCTCGCGGAGCACCTCGCGGTCGAAGCCGGCGCCGGTGATGATGGCGCCGCCGAACTCGGGGCCGAGCCGCCGGAACGCGTCCGCGTTCTGGTCGATGACGGCCACGGAGTGGCCGCGGTCCTCCAGGCTGTGGGCGAGGGTGGACCCCACCCGCCCGCAACCCATGATCACGATGTGCACCGAGGCCCCCTGTCCGCCGAAGACGCGATCACCCAGAGCGTGCCATGCGCGATCATCGGGGCCCGCGTTGGCCGTACTCTTACCCGTTGTGGCACGTCCCACCTCACTCGTGAAGCGCCTGCTGCTCGGGCGCCCGTTCCGGTCCGACCGGCTGCAGCACACGCTGCTGCCGAAGCGGATCGCGCTGCCGGTGTTCGCCTCCGACGCACTGTCCAGCGTGGCGTACGCGCCGGACGAGATCCTGTTGACACTCTCCATCGCGGGCGCGACCGCGTACATGTTCTCCCCGTGGGTGGCGCTGGCCGTCGTGGTCGTGATGCTGACCGTGGTGGCGAGCTACCGGCAGAACGTGCACGCGTACCCGTCCGGCGGCGGCGACTACGAGGTGGCGACCGTCAACCTCGGGCCGCGGTACGGCGTGGCGGTGGCCAGCGCGCTGCTGGTCGACTACGTGCTGACGGTGGCGGTGTCGGTCTCGTCCGGCGTGGCGAACCTGGGCTCGGTGGTGCCGTTCGTGGACGAGCACAAGGTGCCGATCGCGCTGGTCGCGGTGGCGCTGCTGACCGCGCTGAACCTGCGCGGCATCCGGGAGTCGGGCACCGCGTTCGCGATCCCCACCTACGGCTTCATGATCATCATCGTCGGCATGATCCTCACCGGGCTGGTCCGGATCGTGGTGCTCGGCGAGCCGCTGGAGGCGCCCAGCGCGGCGCTGGAGATCCACGCGGAGGAGGAGCACCTGAGCGACTTCGCGTTCGCGTTCCTGCTGCTGCGCACGTTCTCGTCCGGCTGCGCGGCGCTGACCGGCGTGGAGGCGATCTCCAACGGCGTGCCCGCGTTCAAGGAGCCGAAGAGCAGGAACGCGGCGACCACGCTGCTGCTGCTCGGCGGCATGGCGATCGTGATGCTGTGCGGCATCATCTGGCTGGCCCGCGCGACCCACCTGCAGTACGTGGAGGACCCGGCGCTGCAGATCGTCAGCGGCCCGCCGAACTACGTGCAGAAGACGGTCACCACCCAGCTCGGCGAGGCGATCTTCGGATCGGGGTCGATCATGCTGTACGTGGTCGCCGGCGCCACCGCGCTGATCCTGTTCCTGGCCGCGAACACGGCGTACAACGGCTTCCCGGTGCTTGGCTCGATCCTGGCGCAGGACCGCTACCTGCCCCGGCAGCTGCACACGCGCGGCGACCGGCTGGCGTTCTCCAACGGCATCCTGTTCCTGGCGGTCGCGGCGGTGGTGCTGATCGTGGCGTTCCAGGCCGAGGTCACGCGGCTGATCCAGCTCTACATCGTGGGCGTGTTCGTGTCGTTCACGCTCTCCCAGGCCGGCATGATCCGGCACTGGACCCGGCTGCTGCGCACCGAGCGCGACCCGGCCGAGCGCCGGCGCATGCACCGGTCCAAGGCGATCAACACGTTCGGCATGCTGCTCACCGGCGTGGTGCTGATCATCGTGTTGATCACCAAGTTCCTGCTCGGCGCGTGGATCGCGATCGCGGCGATGGCCTGCATCTTCGTGCTCATGCTGGGAATCCGGAAGCACTACGACCGGGTGTCGGAGGAGCTGGCGCCGACCGACGAGCGGTACGTGCTGCCGTCCCGCAACCACGCGGTGGTGCTGGTCAGCAAGGTGCACATGCCGACGCTGCGCGCGCTGGCGTACGCGCAGGCGACCCGGCCGGACACGCTGACCGCGGTGACCGTCGGCGTGGACGCGGCGGACACCCGGCACGTGCAGGAGGAGTGGGAGGCGCGGGAGATCCCGGTGCCGCTGACCGTGGTCGACTCGCCGTACCGGGAGATCACCCGGCCGATCATCGACTACGTCAAGGGCGTGCGCCGCAACTCGCCGCGCGACGTGGTGACGGTGTTCATCCCGGAGTACGTGGTCGGCAAGTGGTGGGAGAACCTGCTGCACAACCAGAGCGCGCTGCGGCTGAAGACCCGGCTGCTGTTCGAGCCCGGCGTCATGGTCACCAGCGTGCCGTGGCAGCTGCGCTCCAGCCGCGACCGGGACCTCAACCGGCTCGACCAGTCGCTGGCCCGCGGCCCGGCGCGCGGCCCGCGCGTCTCCTCGTCGCAGGGCACGCAGCCGTCCGGATCGGAGCAGAGCGAGTGACGCAGGTGGAGATGCCCGGCGAGGGGGAGCGGGTCGAGGTGCTGGTCGGCGCCGTGGCGCACGGCGGGCACTGCGTGGCCCGGGTGGGCGGCGACGGCGGGCCGGTGCTGTTCGTGCGGCACGCGCTGCCCGGCGAGCGGGTGATCGCGCTGGTCACCGAGGTGCACCGGGGCTTCGCGCGGGCCGACGCGGTGGAGATCCTCACGTCGTCCGCGGACCGGGTGATCGCGCCCTGCGTCTACGCGCACCCGAACGGCTGCGGCGGCTGCGACCTGCAACACGTGGCGCCGGCCGCGCAGCTGTCCTGGAAGGCCTCCGTGGTGACGGAACAGCTCGCCCGCCTCGGCCGGCTGGATCAAGATCAAATTCGCGATCTGTCGGTACGGGTGGAGCCGCTGCCCGGCGACGGCCTGGGCTGGCGCACGCGCGTGCGGTACGCGGTCGACGGCCGGGACCGCGCCGGCCTGCTCAAGCACCGCTCGCACGAGGTGGTGCCGGTGGACCGCTGCCTGATCGCGCACCCGGCGATCCAGGAACTGCCGGTCACCGCGCGGGACTGGCCGGAGGCGGACGAGGTGCACGTGGTCGCGTCCGGCGGCGGCGACGTGCTGGTGACGCCGCGTCGCGCCGCGGCCGTGCCGGACGAGCCGGACGTGCTGGACGGCGCCTCCGCCGCCGGTGAGATCCGGGAGAAGGCGGTCGGGCGCGAGTGGGTGCTGCCCGGCGACGCGTTCTGGCAGGTGCACCCGGCCGCCGCGGACACGCTGGCCGCGGCCGTGCTGGAGCTGCTGGCGCCGCAGCCCGGCGAGGCGGTCTGGGACCTCTACGGCGGCGCCGGGCTGTTCGCGTCCGCGTTGGCCGCCGTGGTCGGGCCGACCGGCCCGGTGACCGTGGTCGAGTCCGCGCCGCAGGGCGTGGCCGCGGCCCGGCGCAACCTGGCCGGCCTGCCGGGCGTGGCCGTGATCGAGGCGAAGGTGGAGGCCGCGCTGCGCCAGGGGCGGCTGCCGAGGCCGGTGGACCTGATCGTGCTGGACCCGCCGCGGTCCGGCGCGGGCGCGGCGGTGGTCAAGGCGATCGCGCGGACCGGCGCGCGGGCGGTGGCGTACGTGGCCTGCGACCCGGCCGCGTTCGCGCGGGACGTGGCCACGTTCCGCGCGGCGGGGTGGCGGCTGGCGGCGCTGCGCGCGTTCGACCTGTTCCCGATGACGCACCACGTGGAGTGTGTCGGCCTGCTGCTGCCGCCCGCCGGGCGCTGAGCCGCCGGGCCGGGCTCAGCGGCGGCGGTCGCGGAAGCGGATCCAGAGGATGACCGGGATCGCGATCGGCGCGAGCAGCACGGCCAGCAGGCCGATCGCGATCATGCCGAGGATGTGCGCGGCCGCCGGGGCGGTGCGCAGATCACGCGGGGCCGGGTGCGGGTCCCAGCCGGGCTCCGGGTGGTCCGTGGAACGCGGCATGGTGGCCTCGAACGGCGTGCGCGGCGCGAACGGCCGGCGGTGCGGAAGGGGGAGGTTCGGTGAAGGTTGTACTGGCGACTGGGCGTTCATGAAACCGACCTTCTGGATAAAAGCTCCGGATCATCGTACCGCTCTGGGCGATTTATGGGTTTTCAGTCGCCCGGTTGGGTGATGCGGCCGGGGGCTCCTATTGATCACGCGATGGTCTCGGATCGCGGGACGCGGGCCGGGTCGCACTAGACTGGCACCCCATGAGCGTTGAAGAGGATCAGGTCTCGGATGGTCGGTTGCTCAGCAACATCAACGGCCCTCAGGATCTCAAGCGCCTGACGGCGGAGGAGCTGTCGGTGCTGGCCGCGGAGATCCGCGATTTCCTGGTGGCGAAGGTGTCCCGCACCGGCGGGCATCTGGGACCGAACCTCGGCGTGGTCGAGCTCACGCTGGCCATGCACCGCGTCTTCGACTCACCGCGCGACCGGTTCCTCTTCGACACCGGCCACCAGGCGTACGTGCACAAGATCCTGACCGGGCGCCAGGGCGGCTTCGACCTGCTGCGCCAGCGCGGCGGGCTCTCCGGCTACCCGTCGCAGGCGGAGAGCGAGCACGACCTCATCGAGAACTCGCACGCCTCCACCGCGCTGTCCTACGCGGACGGCATGGCCAAGGCGTACGCGCTGCGTGGCGAGGACCGGCACGTGGTGGCCATGGTCGGCGACGGCGCGCTCACCGGCGGCATGTGCTGGGAGGCGCTGAACAACATCGCCGCCACCGACAACCGCCTGGTCATCATCGTCAACGACAACGGCCGGTCGTACGCGCCGACCATCGGCGGACTCTCCGACCACCTCGCCATGCTGCGGCTCAACCCCGGCTACGAGAAGGTCCTCGACCTGGTCAAGGACTCGCTCGGCGCGACGCCCGTGGTCGGCAAGCCGGTCTACGAGGTGCTGCACGCGGTCAAGCGCGGGATCAAGGACGCGGTCGCGCCGCAGTCGATGTTCGAGGACCTCGGGCTGAAGTACGTGGGCCCGATCGACGGGCACGACCAGTCCGCGGTCGAGTCCGCGCTGCGCCGTGCCAAGGGCTTCAACGGCCCGGTGATCGTGCACGCGGTCACCAAGAAGGGCTTCGGCTACCGCCCGGCCGAGGAGGACGAGGCGGACTGCCTGCACAGTCCCGGCGCGTTCGACGCGGAGAGCGGCAAGCTGCTCGCGTCCTCCTCCGTCAAGTGGACCGGCGTGTTCGCGGACGAGTTGGTCTCGGTCGCGGACGAGCGGCCGGACGTCGTCGGCATCACCGCGGCCATGGCCGAGCCGACCGGCATCGCGAAGCTGGCCCGGAAGTACCCCGAGCGGGTGTACGACGTGGGCATCGCGGAGCAGCATGCGGCGACGTCCGCGGCCGGCCTCGCGCTGGCCGGGCTGCACCCGGTGGTGGCGGTCTACGCCACGTTCCTGAACCGCGCGTTCGACCAGGTGCTGCTGGACGTGGCCATGCACCGCCTGCCGGTCACGTTCGTGCTGGACCGGGCCGGCGTCACCGGCCCGGACGGGCCGAGCCACTACGGCGTCTGGGACATGTCCGTCTTCGGGGTGGTCCCGGGCCTGCGCATCGCGGCCCCGCGCGATGCCGCGACGCTCCGTGAGGAGCTGCGTGAGGCGGTCGCGGTGGACGACGGGCCGACCATCCTGCGCTTCCCGACCGGGTCCGTCCCGGCCGACCTCCCGGCGCTTCGCCGGGTCGGCGGCTCGGACGGCGTCTCCGGCGGGGTGGACATCCTGGCCGAGCACGGCACCGCCTCCGACGACCGCAAGGACGTGCTGATCGTCGCGGTGGGCGCGTTCGGGCACCTGGGTGTCGAGGTCGCGGCGCGCGCGTTCGAGCAGGGCTACAGCGTCACCGTGGTCGACCCGCGCTGGGTCCGGCCGGTGCCGATCGAGCTGGTCGCGCTGGCCCGCGAGCACCGTCTGGTGGTGACGATCGAGGACGGCGTCCGCAACGGTGGCGTCGGCGACGCGGTGGCCAAGGCGCTGCGTGACGCAGAGGTGGACGTGCCGCTGCGTGACGTCGGCGTGCCGAACGACTGGCACCCGTACGGCACGCGCGGACAGATTCTGGCAGACCTGGGCATCACGGCGCAGGACGTCGCGCGGGACGTGGCGGCGTGGGCGTCGCGGGTGGTTCCGGCTCGTACCCACTGATCGGTCTGGACCTGGAAAGGGCCCCCGTGCGGGGGCCCTTTCGCTTTTACGTGAAGGTCACGTCCGAGGGGGTGTATTTGCAGGTGGTGCCGTCGGCGCCGGAGCCGGTCTGGGTGGGTTCCCCGCCGGTGGAGTTGCCGGTGAAGCGGGTGCAGACGTCCATCGAGGTGTCGCCGGCGATGGTGACGTTGCGGAAGGTGGCGGCGTCGCCGTAGTTGGCGTTCACCCCGGCCAGCAGGTCACCGGGCGCGGTCGCCCTCACGTTCTCGATCACGACGGTGCGCTTGTACTGGGTGGAGCAGTTGCCGCACGACCGGTACAGCTTCCCGAAGTCGGTGACCTGGAAGTTCTTGATGGTCAGGGTGCCGCCGCCGTTGTGCTGGAAGACCTTGTCACCGGCCTTGCGGGCGCCGCCGCCGTCGACCAGGAAGACCGCGGTGGCGCCGCCGCGGAAGGTGGCGGCGTCCTCGCCGACGTCCTCCCACCACACGTTGATCAGCGTGCAGGTGCCGGCGCAGTGCACGCCGTCCGCGGCCGGGGAACCGATGATCACGTTCTTCAGGGTGGCGCCGTCGGCCAGGTCGAAGATCGGGTCCTGGCCCTCGTCCTGCCCGCTGCCACCGAGGTCACCGGTGCCGTAGTAGCGGGCCATGCCGCCGTCCAGCGTGCCGGAGACCGTCACGGACGCGGCGACCGGCTTGGTGCCGCTCGCGGTCGGCCACGGCGCGTTCGGGGACGTGCCGGAGCTCTGGGTGGGCGCCGCGCTCGCGGTCCTGCTGGCGCTGGGCGCGGGGCTCGCGGTCTTGCTCGGCGCCGGGCTCGCCGTGGTGGGTGCGGGCGCGGCGGTGATCGGTGCGGTGGTCGTGCCCGGGGCCGGGACGGCGCCGGAGGAGGCCGTGGTGGCGAGCACGTCGTCGAAGGAGGCGGACGCCATCGACGTGACCAGGCCCAGCCGGCCCCTGGCCGAGACCGAGCCGGTGCCGGAGCCGACCGGGCTGCCGTCCGCCCAGCCCGTGACGGTCGTGCCGCTCGCCTGGATCCGCAGCGTGTGGAACGTGCCGGTGGGCGCGGCGACCGGCACCGAGCCCAGCACGGTCACCGCGCTGCCCTTGACGCCGTGCAGTTCGGCGGTGCCGGACGCGGTCAGCACCAGGCGGTAGAGCGTGGTCGGGCCGGACGCGCGGGCCGCCACGCCGGCGAAGCCGCCGGGGCCGACCTCGGTCGCCTTGACCCTGGCCGAGACCGCGTAGTCGGTCCAGGCGGCGTCGCCGGCGAGGACGCGGGCGGCCTCGCTGGACGCCTTCGCCTGCCGGTAGACCTTGGAACCGTCGTCGGCGACCGACCAGTCGCCACCCGACTTGGACCAGCCGCTCGGCGCGCCGGACTCGAAGTTCTCGCTGAAGAGCGTGGACGCGTTCGCGGACGGCACGGTGAGTGCGACCGCGGCGGCCGCGATCCCGGCGACGCCGGCCGTGGCGAGGCCCGCGTACAGGCGGCGCCGTGGCTTCCGCGCGGGTTGTTCTGTGGGCATTGCTCCTGCTTTCGTGCGGGGTGCCGGCACGGCGTGGGCGGGTGGCCGTGCCATGATCAAGAAACCACGGGCGCGCGGCGGACTCCATTGGCCGGCGATTAGTTGTCCCTTAAGTTCTCCTTCGTACCGGTGGAATCGGCGCAGCTCGATGCGTTGTCACCCCGGGGCGGTACATTCGGCTCGTGCCCGCTGCGGTGACCATTGACCTGGGCGTTCCCGCTGATGACGAGTGGGGCGGGACGGGTGCGGCCTGGCGCCCGTCGCGCGGGTTGCTGGCGGCCGTGCTCGCGGTGCTGCTGGTGTTCACGCTGGCCGGGTCCGCGCCGTTGAGCGCGTCGGGGTGGCGGGCCGGACAGCTGCCGATCGCGGCCGGGGACGACTTCGCGCTGGTCGGCGATCTGCTGGTGGTGGCCGAGGAGTCGACGGTCACGGCGTACCGGGTGCCGAGGCTGGACCCGGTGTGGACGGTGTCCGTGCCGGCCTCGGAGGGGCACTCGCTCACCCGGGCCGGTGACCTGTTGGTCATCGGCGGGCTGAACGGCGTCGGCCGGCAGTTGGAGAGCACGGCCGTGACCGTGGCGACCGGCGCGGTGCGATGGCGGCACCAGGGCCGGATCATCCCGCTGCCCGGGTCGGACGTGCTGCTCGCGGTCTCCGACGTGCCCAGCGTCTCCGCCTCCGGCCGCCGGCTGACCGGCGCGATCGACGGGATCGACGCGTTTGGCATGCGCCGCTGGTCGGTCCGGCTGCCGTCCAGCGCGGTCGCGGTGCCGCTGCCCGGCGGGCAGTTCCTGCTGGTGCACGACGACGGCGCGACCGAGGTCCGGGACGCCGGCGACGCGTCCGTGCGCGCGACCGGCGAGTTCCCGGCCGCCGCGTACGCGCCGGACAACCCGCGGCTGGTCGGCTCCACCGTCGTGCTGCGGCATCCGGGCGACAACACCAGCAGGATCAGCGGGTACGACGTGCGCACGCTCGCGCACCGATGGTCCCGCACGGTCGGCGGCCTGCAGAGCGTGGACGAGTGCGGCGAACTGGTCTGCCTCGGCACCACGATCGGCGTGCGCGCGCTCGACCCGCGCGACGGCTCCAGCGCCTGGGTCAGTCCGTCCTGGCGCCGCGCGCTGAGCTGGGGAGACGTGACCGTGGCCTACGGCCGGCCGACCGGCGTGGACGCGCGGCTCGCGCTGGTCGAGCCGATGACCGGCGGGCCGCTGCTCGACCTGAGCGCGTGGCAACAGGTGACTAGTGTGACGGATGACGTCGTGTTGGCTCACCCTGACGCGGCTCGCGGGGATACGCTCGTCGCCACGGTGGCCTCCGATCGACGGTCGGTGCGGGTCCTGGGCGCGATTCCCGCGGCCTCGGGCGGCTGCCGGGCCGGTGGCGGCGTGCTCGCCTGCCGGCAGGGGGGCGGGATCTTGGGGGTGTGGGCGCTTGACTGAGCGTGCGCTGCGCGGGGGTGCGCCGGCGTGATCGAGCTGGACCTGCGGGAGGAGCCGGTGCGCGAGGCGCCGGCACCGCGGGACTGGATTCGAGGGTCACGCTGGGTCGCTGTCGCAATTACTCTAGGTCTATTGATCGGGCTGGTGGGCTCCGTGCCGGTCCTCCGGCGGCTCCACCTGACCGCCACCGTGGCGCTTCCGGCCGGCGCCGACTTCACGCTCACCGACCGCCGGGTGTACACGCTGCACGGCGGCACCACCCCGGTCGTCTCCGCGTTCACGCTGAACGGCCAGCGGCTCTGGCAGGCGAACTCCCGGTTCACCGGCGACGTCGCGTTCCACGAGGCCGGCGACGTGCTGCTGGTCACCGGCGTCAACCGCTCCGGGCAGCCGGAGACGCTCGGCGTCGACGCGCTCACCGGCACCCAGCGGTGGACGCGCCCGGAGCAGATCGTGCCGCTCGCCGACGGGCGCACCGGACTGGTCACCACCCCGGTGTTCGACCGCGGCACGCTCCCCGACGGGACCGTCGCGCGCGATCCCGAGGGCAACCCCGTCGCGATCACGCCGACCTCCACCTTGCTGCGCGCGGTCGACCTGGCCGACGGCCACGACCTGTGGTCAGGGTCGTACGCGGGCAGCGCGCGCCGCGAGCCGCTGCCCGGCACCGCCGAGATCGTGGTCGCCGACCCGGCCGGCGTGACCGTGCTGGACGCGCGGACCGGTGAGGCGCGGCGGTCCGTGCCGATCGAGGGCGGGTTCGCCATCGACGACCTGCTGGTCTCGGACCAGTTGATCATCGTGCAGCAGGGCCGGCGCGGCGGCGGGCACACGTACGCGTTCCGGCCGGACACGCTGGAGCGGGTGTGGCGCATCCAGCTTCCCGGCAACACCGCGCTCGGCTTCGGGTGCCACGACGTGCCCTGCGTCACGGACATGGCCACGACCAGCGTGCTCGACCCGGAGACCGGCGCGGTGGCGTACGAGATCCCGATGGCGAGCCTGCTGCGCCTGGGCGGGCACACGCTGATCGACCCGCACGCCGCCGGTGCCGGGCCGAGCGTCGTCACGTCGCCGGACGGCACCAGCACGCCGCTGACCGGGTGGACGCTGGTGTCGCCCAACCTCGACCCCGCCGCCCGCTCCGCCGCGCCCGCGCTGCTCACCCGGGAGGCCGACGGACGGGCCTGGCTGGCGACGCTGAACCGCGCGGGCACCCCGTACGAACTGGGCAGCCTCGCGCCCGCGATACTCGACTGCCAGTCCGCGTCCACGACGATCGCCTGTCGCACCGGACGCCAGGAGATGAGGATCTGGCAGCTCCGGGGGGTACGGCCGTGACCGTCACCGGCTCACCGCGGGCCGCGCGGACCGTCGACGAGGTCATCGACGCGCGCGCCGTCACCACGCTGTTCCAGCCGCTGGTGGACCTGGAGCGCCGCGAGCCGGTCGGCTACGAGGCGCTCAGCCGGGGACCGGCCGGCACCCCGTGGCAGGCGCCGATCGCGCTGTTCGAGGCCGCGCGCGAGGTCGGGCGCGCCGCCGAACTGGACTGGATCTGCCGGGTCCGGGCGTACGAGGCCGCGCTCGCCGCCGGGCTCGACGACTCCATGACGCTGTTCGTCAACATCGAGCCGATGGCGCTGCGCACGCCCTGCCCGGACGACCTCTTCCCGGCCACGGTCGCGGCGCAGAGCAAGCTCCGGGTGGTCACCGAGATCACCGAGCGGGCCATCGCCGGCGACCCGTCCGCGCTGCTCAGCACGGCCGCGGCCTGCCGGGCGATCGGCTGGGGCGTGGCCTTCGACGACGTCGGCAGCGACCCGGCGTCGCTGGCGCTGATGCCGCTGGTCCGGCCGGACGTGGTCAAGCTGGACATGGGGCTGCTGCACGACCCGCACCGCGCCGAGGTCGCGCACGTGGTCAACGCGGCCATAGCGTACGCGGAGCGGACCGGCGCGGTGATCCTCGCCGAGGGCATCGAGACCGAGGAGCACCTGGAGCTGGCCCGGACCATGGGCGCCACGCTCGGGCAGGGACTGCTCTTCGGGGCGCCGGCGCCGCTGCCGGTGCCGTCCGAGACCTGCGGTACGCGCGTGCCGCTGCTGCCGGCGGACGGGGTGCCGCCGGTGTCCGTACCCCCGAGGTCGCCCTTCGAGATCGTCTCCGGTGCCCGGCCGGTGCTGCGGACCACCAAGGCGCGGCTGGCACCGATCAGCCGGTTCCTGGAGTCCAAGGCGCGCGACGAGGTCGAGCCGCCGGTGCTGCTCGCCTGCTTCCAGGAGGCCCGGTTCTTCACGCCGGCGGTGGCGCAGCGGTTCGCGGACGCGGCCACCACGGCCGCGTTCGTGGCGGTGCTCGGCGTCGGGCTGGACGAGCGGCCCGCGTCCGGCGTGCGCGGCGCGCGGCTCAGCGAGGACGACCCGCTGCGCGGCGAGTGGAACGTGATCGTGGTCGGGCCGTACTTCGCGGCCGCGCTCACCGCCCGTGACCTCGGCGCCGGCGGGATGACCGAGGCGGAGCAGCGCTTCGAGTACGCGCTCACCCACGACCGGGAGCTGGTGCTGGAGGCGGCACGGGCGCTGATGCACTGGATATCGCCGGCCTGAGGGATGGAGACTCTGCTGATGGTCTCCATCGATCTCGGCGTGGTCTCCGATCCGGGGCCCGAGCCGCCGGTCTCCCGCCCGCGCCCGCGCTTGACCGCCCGGGCACGCCGGTGGACCGCGGCGGCCGTCTGCCTGGTGCTGGCCGGCGGACTGCTCGGCGCGTCGGCCCGGCCGGAGAGCGACGCACTGCCGGAGGTGCGGCTGTCGTTCGGGCCGACCGACTCCTACTACCCGGCCGGCGACCGGCTGTACGTGGTGGGACCGCACGCCCAGGTGCCGTCGGCGGAGCCGCGGACGATCACGGCGTACAGCGCGCCCGGCGGCGAACGGCTGTGGCAGCGGCCGCTGGCGATCAAGGGCGCGCTGAACGGGCTCAGCGAGGCCGGTGACACGCTGCTGCTGCACGTGAGCACCGGCGACCAGTACCCGATGATGGTCGCGGTGGACGCGGAGACGGCCGAACCGCGGTGGAGCACCGACGCGTTCTGGCCGGTCGTGATGAACGCCGAGTTCGTCGTGACCAGCTCCGAGGGCAGCGCCGCCGAGGAACCGCTCACCTGGGAGGCGCTGCGGACCGGCACCGGCGAGCGGCTGTGGCGGCGGGAGTTCCCGGCCGGGTCCTACACCATCCACGTCGACCAGCACGGCGAGCAGCTCATGGTGGTGCTTCCGCGGGGGCGGGCCGAGCTGTGGGACGTGCGCGCCAACCGGATGCTGGCCGCGGTCGAGGCACCGGGACTGTCCGGCGGGATGGGCGTGGCCGGCCGGGTGGCGCTGTCGATCGACTCCGGCCCCGACGGCGCCGACGTCACCGCGTACACGCTGCCGGACCTGCGGCCGCTGTGGCAGCGGGAGTTCGCGGACGGGCTGGGCCTCGCCGGCTGCGGCAGCGCGGTCATCTGCGCCGCCAACCAGGATCAGGACCGCACGTTCGGACTCGACCCGGCCACCGGCGAGGTCCTCTGGGAGAACCGGCGGTACGGCTGGTACTCCGAGGCCGGGTCGCTGCTGCTCGCCGAGGGGGAGATCCAGCAGGGCGAGACGTCCGCGCTGATCGTCACGGACTCACTGGTCGTGGTGGACGCCCGCACCGGCCGGACGGTCAAGGACTTCGGGAGCTGGCAGCGGATCTACGGCGACACCGTCCACGGCCCGTCGCGGATCGTGGTCGCGCACTTCGACCGGGAGGCCGGCACCGGGCTCGTCGCCGAGGTCGACGTGGACGCGCTGTCGCTGCGCGTGCTCGGGCTCGTGCACGGCATCGGCTCGGACTGCTCCGTGGAACGGGACGTGATGATCTGCCGGATGCTGGACGGCGGCACCGTGATGTGGGACCTGCCCATCGCGCCGTGACCGTCCGATACGTTTCCTCACGGCGGTTTAACACCGGGCCTGATTGGCTTCGGTCGGTACGTCTCGGACGGGATTGGCGGGATCATGCGGGTTCTGGTCGTCGAGGATGAGCGGAACCTGGCCGACGCCATCGTGCGCGGCCTGCGCCGCAAGGGCATGGCCGTGGACGTGGCCTACGACGGTTCCGCCGGGCATGAGATGGCGTTCGTCACCCGGTACGACGTGGTCGTGCTGGATCGGGACCTGCCCGGCGTGCACGGCGACCAGATCTGCGCGGACCTGGCCGCGTCCGGCGCCCTCACCCGCGTGCTGATGCTCACCGCCAGCGTCACCGTCGCCGACCGGGTCGAGGGCCTGCAACTCGGCGCCGACGACTACCTGCCCAAGCCGTTCGCCTTCGACGAACTGGTGGCGCGCGTGCAGGCGCTCGGCCGCCGCGCCACGCCGCCCGCGCCGCCCGTGCTCAGCGCCGGCGACCTCGTGCTCGACCAGGCCCGCCGGGTGGTCACCCGGGCCGGCGCGCTGCTCCAGCTGACGAACAAGGAGTTCGGCGTGCTGGAGGAGCTGCTCAAGGCGCGCGGTGCGGTGGTCTCCACGGAGGAGCTGCTGGAACGGGTCTGGGACGAGAACACCGATCCGTTCACCACGACGGTACGGGTCACCATGAACACGTTGCGCCGCAAGCTCGGCGACCCGCCGCTGATCGAGACCGTGGTCGGCGCCGGCTACCGCATCGCGGGCGCCGCGTCATGAGCGCGCTGATGCGCCCGACGCTGCGGCTGCGGCTGACCGTGCTGAACGGGATTCTGCTGATCGGCGCCGGCGCGATCATGCTGGTGCTGGCCTGGATGCTGATCGACGACGTGCTGCACCCGGCGGACACGCTGCTGCCCGGCACCGAGGTGGCGATTAGCGACGGCAGCCGCCTCTCCGTGGAGGAGTGGCAGGCCCGGATGGTCGACCGCGCCCGCACCGAGCTGATGGCGAAGGGCCTGCTCGCGCTGATCGCGATCGGCGTGGCCGGGACCGCCGGGGCGTACGTGGTGGCCGGCCGGGCGCTGCGCCCGCTGCACCAGGTCACCTCGATGGCGCAGCGGCTCGGCGAGGAGACGCTCGACCAGCGCATCCGCTACTCCGGCGCGAACGACGAGGTGGCCGAGCTGGCCGCCACGTTCGACGCGATGCTGGACCGGCTGAACGAGTCGTTCGAGGCGCAGAAGCGGTTCGTGGCGAACGCGTCGCACGAGCTGCGGACGCCGCTCGCGGTCATGCGTACCGAGATCGACGTGACGCTCAGCGACGACGAGGCGGACATCCAGGAGTACCGGCGGATGGCGATGGTGGTCCGGGACGCGTCCGAGCGGGCGAACGGGCTGGTCGACGCGCTGCTCATCCTGGCCCGCAGCGAGGCGCAGACCGGGCGGCGGCTGGCGCGGAAGGTGCCGTTCGACCTCACCGACGGCGTGCACGCGGCGCTGTCCGCGCAGAAGAACGAGGTGGCCCGGCTCAAGCTGGACGTCGCCACCGAGCTGCGGCCGGCCGTGGTGGTCGGTGACCCGGGGCTGCTGGAGCGGCTGGCGGGCAACCTGATCGAGAACGCGGTGCGCTACAACCACCTGCACGGGCGGCTGTGGGTGCGCACGGAGGTGCCGGCCGCGGGGGTGGTGCGGCTGGTGGTGGGCAACACCGGGTTCGAGGTGGACCAGGCGGACGTACCGGGCCTGTTCGAGCCGTTCCGCCGCGGCGGCCGGGAGCGGACCGGGGCGCGCGGCTCCGGGCTGGGACTGTCGATCGTGCGGGCGGTGTGCGAGGCGCACGGCGGGACGGTCGGGGCGATCGCGCAGCCCGGCGGCGGCCTCGAGGTGACGGTGACGCTGCCGGGCGCGGTGTAGTCCCGCCCGTTCGGTCACGCTGTTCCGCGGTTATCCACAGGGCTGGTGACACGCCGTCGGCGGGCGGCAGCGTATGAGGCGTGTTCGATGCTTGGCGGAAGCGGCAGCGCGGCGTGGTCGCGCGGTGGCAGGCGATCGCCGGTGGTTACAGCCGGTCCACCATCGAGCTGCGGGTGGCCACCGGCCAGTGGCAGCGACTCGCCAACGGGGTCTACGCGACCTTTCCCGGCCCGCTCGGCCGGTTGTCGGAGCTGTGGGCCGCGGTGCTGGCGTCCGGCGCCGGCGCCATGCTCAGCCACCACACGGCCGCCGAGGTCCTCGGGCTGACCGCGGGCGCCACCGGGCCGATCCACGTCACGGTCCCGGCCGGCCGGCATCCGCAGCCGATGCCGGGCGTGGTGATCCACCGGTCCCGCCGGGCGGCGTGGATTCGTGACCCCAAGCGGTCGCCGCCGCAGACCAGGCCCGAGGAGGTCGTGCTCGACCTGTGGGAGGCCGCGGCGGAGTTGGAGGAGGCGCTCGGCTGGGTCGCGGTCGCGTGCGGCCACGACGTGACCTCGCCGGACCTGCTGGCGGTGGCGCTGCAGGCCCGGCTGCGCGTGCGGTGGCGGCCGCAGTTGATGGCGGCGCTGCGCGACATCGAGCTCGGGTGTGGCTCGCTGCTGGAGCTGCGCTATCTGCGCGACGTGGAGCGGGCGCACGGGTTGCCGGAGGGCGAGCGGTGGCCGTGCGGGTCACCGGCGGTGGGTGCGGACCGGGCGGCTCGGGGCGTCGTCTACTACCCGTCGTTCGGGACGAGCGTGCGGCTCGGGCCGGAGGACCCGCGCGGCGGTGCGAGGGCCGCGGAGCGGCAGCGGCTCATCGAGTCGCTGCGTGAGGCGTGCGGGGTGGCACCCGCGGTGGAGGAGACGTTACGTGGGAGGACGTTGCGCTATGACGATGCGGACGTGCTGGAGCATCCGTGTGAGGTGGCGGACGAGGTGGCGACGGCGCTTCGGCGGCATGGGTGGCGGCGGCATCCGCGGCGGTGCTCGCCGTCGTGCGGAGCGCTCACGCCGTGAATGTCCGGGCGCCCCACCGTGCTGCGGGGCACCCGGCCGGGGTCCGGGCTCAGGCGGGCAGGGTGTCGGCGGCGCGGCGGACCTCGCGGAGGCGGCGCGTGGTGATGCCGAGTTGGTCGGCGACGGCGGCCTCGGTGATGCCGGGGTTGCGGGCCTCGATGTCGGCGGCGAGGGCCGCGGTCTCGGCGGCGGAGCGGCGTGGCCGGGCGCTGGTCTGGCCGGTCGATGCCATAGTCGTCGACGTGGCGGCCGGCCGTGTGCCGTGTCGCGAGGCGCCGAGGTCTTCGCCGTTGCCGCCGGCCCGGCCGGTGCCACCGGCGGCGTTGCTGCCGGTGGCGCGGCCGGTGGTGTCGGTGGCGCTGGTGGCGGGGGCTGTGCGGGCGGTGATGCGGCCCGTGGTGGTCTGCCTGGTGGTGGAGGTGGCGGCGGAGGTGCGGGCGGTGCTGCGTGCCGGGGAGATGCGCTGCGTCGCCGGGTCGGTCTGTGCGGTGCCGGCCGCTCCGGTGGTGGCGGGGACGTCGGCCGGGGCGCCGTCGTCCGGGACCGTCGCGCGGCCGGCGAGCGAGCCGCTGGCCGCGGAGATGCCGGCGCGACTGCGCGGGCTGGCGCCGCCGCGCACGCCGCGGGCGACCGGGCGACCGCTGAGCGCGGCCTCGACGGCGGCGGCGACGTCGGAGGCGAGCATCGGCTGGGAGCCGGTGGTGGTCAGCGGGTCGCGGTCGCGCCGGTCGCCGGCCATCGCGGCGGCGCGCCGGCGGTCGGCCGCGTCCACCAGGCGGTACTCGTCGGTGGCGTACCCGTCGCCGCGGGCCGGGCCGCGACCGTCGGCGGCGGTCGTGAGCTGGGGGTACGCGTCGGTGGACGACGGAGTGAGCGGACGCGGGACCAGGGCCGCGATGCCGGGGACGTCGTGGTCGGTGAGACGGTCGGGGTCGTCCGGCCATTCGTCGTCCGCGCCGGGCCGCGAGGCGGTCGCATCGGCACGCGAGGCGGTCGCGCCGGCGGATGCTGTGGTCACGTCGGGCCGCGAGGTGGCCGCGCCGGCGGGTGGTGTGATCGCGCCGGGGTGCGTGGCGTCCGGTCCGGTGGCGTGGGGGGTGTCCGTGCCGGGACGGGAGCGGGCGGCGGGCTGGAGCGCGGGCCCGACCGGCAGCGAGTGCTGCTCGTCGGCGACGTGGCCCGCGGCCGGGACGCCGGTCGCTGCCGCGGCGGCGGCCTCGGCGGCGGCGCGCTTGGCGGTCTGGGCGTCGGCGATGCGGCCGCCCAGCTC
The DNA here is from genome assembly GCF_031458235.1 of Catenuloplanes atrovinosus. Lineage (NCBI taxonomy): Bacteria > Bacillati > Actinomycetota > Actinomycetes > Micromonosporales > Micromonosporaceae > Catenuloplanes > Catenuloplanes atrovinosus. Next base: position 345,221 of record NZ_JAVDYB010000001.1, read on the forward strand.
GATCAGGCAGATGGAGGCGACCACGATCAGGCCGTCCACGGAGATCGGGAGCAGGTAGGCGCTGGCGCCGGTCTCGCCGTACTTGGCGGCCACGCCGGCCATGTGCCAGTAGGAGATCCAGGCGGCGATGCCGGCGATCGCGGCGGTCGCGACCATCCGGATGAACGCGAGCGACCGCCGGTGCACCGGCACGCGCGAGATCAACTCGACCGTGAGCAGCAGAGCGAAGGGAGGCCAGGCGGCGATGGCTTGGCTGATCGGGTTGTCGACGGCATGCAGAACGTTGGCGACCACCGAGGCGGCGACACCCAGCAGCAGGGTTGCGCGAACGGCCCAGCGGATGCGGAGAAGCTGGGGGAGGGTCACCGGTATCGCTCCAATCGTCGGCGACAAGATCCGTGATTA